>DATEGZ010000018.1:0-9491 GCA_035279905.1 Vicinamibacterales bacterium | reverse complement strand
CAACACCGACGGCGCGGTCCCGCCCGATCAGCAGGTCATCGCGCCGGGCACGGATCGCTCAGGTCTGCCTCCGGTTCCGGTCGGCGGCCCGGGCACGTTCGCGATCGACGCAGCCTCCGGCGCCGAGTACGGCCAGGGCTTCGCAGGCAACGCGCATCGCCACGCGCCGGACAGCTGGCTCGCCGCGGTGAAGTACCTCGTCGAAGAGCTCGGCGCGGACGTCAACGCGCGCGACGCCAACGGCTACACGCCGCTGCACAACGCGGCGTCACGCGGCGACAACGAGCTGATTCTCTATCTCGTCTCGAAGGGCGCCGACGTCAAGGCCGTCAGCCGCCGCGGCGAAACGACCGCGGACATGGCGAATGGCCCCGTGTCGCGCATCTCGCCGATCCCGGAGACGATCGCGTTGCTCGAGAAGCTCGGGTCGAAGAACAATCACAAATGTGCGTCCTGCCTACCGTAGAGGGCAGGACGCTCGGATCAACTTAGAACTTAGAACTGAAAACTTAAAACTGCAGAAAGGGCCGGGAGTCGGGAAACCGACTTCCGGCCTTTCGTGTCTCCGGGGAGCGCATTCGTCCCAGCCTGCCGCGCGGTACCAGCCCGATGTGTGAGAATTGAATACCCTCGACTCAGGAGCTGCTCGAATGCGAACACTCGCAAGATACATCAGCATCTGCATCATTGCCGGCGTCGTCGCTCTCAGCCCGGCCGTCGTCGCTCAGCAGGCCCAACAGCCCGCGGCGGCCAAGCCGCCCAAGCCGCTGCATTTCGGCACGTGGGGCGTGGACCTCAGCGGCATGGATCGGAGCGTGAACCCCGCCGACGACTTCGACAAATACGTCAACGGCGCGTGGTTCGCCAAGACCGAGATTCCGGCGGATCAGGGATCGGCGGGCGTCGGCTACGACGTCTTCAACCTCTCCCAGGATCAGATTCGCGCGGTCATTGAGAACGCGCCCCCGACGACCCAGCTCGGTGCGATGTACCGGAGCTTCATGAACGAAGCGGCGGTTGAATCCGTCGACGACAAGCCGCTGCAGGAAGATCTGAAGCGCGTCGCCGCGATCCCCGACAAGGCGGCGTTCACGAAGTTCATGGGCGAGACGAGCGGCCGCTTCGGCTTCTCGCTCTTCGGTCCCGGCGTCGCGCCGGATCCCGCGAAGCCAGAGATCAACACCCTGTTCCTCGGCCAGGCGGGCCTCGGTCTGCCGGATCGCGACTACTACCTGACCGACTCGTTCAAGCCGCAGCGCGACGCCTACCGCGCGTATCTCGAGCGCGTGTTGACGATGACGCACGATCCGGCGCCGGCGAAGTCGGCCGACGCGGTGATGGCGTTCGAGACGACCGTCGCCAAGGCGAGCTGGCCCGCGGCCGATCGGCGCGACATCGACAAGGTCAACAACCCGATGAGCGTCGCGGACCTGCAGACATACGCGCCGGGCCTCGACTGGAGCGCGTTTCTGACGGCGTCGAGCATCGCCAAGCGCGACCACATGATCGTGCTCGAGAAAACCGCGATTCGCGACATCGCGAAGATCTACGCCGACACGCCGCTCGAGACGCTGAAGGCGTGGCAGGTGTTTCACGTGACCGACCAGGGCGCGCCGTACCTGTCCAAGCGCTTCGTGGACAGCCGGTTCGCGTTCACGAAGACCTTGAGCGGCGTCTCGGAGCTCAGGCCGCGCTGGAAGCGCGGCGCCGCGCTCATCGATTCGACCCTCGGCGAGCTACTCGGCCGCACCTACGTCGAGACCTACTTCCCGGCCTCGTCGAAGGCGAAGATGAACGAGCTGGTCGCCAATCTCAAGACGGCCATGGGCGCGCGCATCCAGAAGAGCGACTGGATGGCCCCGGAAACGAAGAAGGCCGCGATCGAGAAGCTCGGCAAGATGGACGTGATGGTCGGCTACCCCGACAAGTGGCGCGATTACGCGCCGCTCAAGGTGGATGTGAACGATCTCTACGGCAACGCCGAGCGCTCCTCGAAGTTCGAGTGGGACTATCAGCTCTCGGATCTGGGCAAGCCGGTCGATCACAAGAAGTGGGCGATGACGCCGCAGACGGTGAACGCGTACAACGGCGGCCTCGAGAACAAGATCGTCTTCCCCGCCGGCATCCTGCAGGCGCCGTTCTTCGATCCCACGGCTGACGCCGCGGTGAACTACGGCGCGATTGGTGCGATCATCGGCCACGAAATCAGCCACGGCTTCGACGACCAGGGCCGCAAGATCGACGGCACCGGCGCGGTGCGCGACTGGTGGACGAAGGCCGACGCCGATCGTTTCGACACGCAGGCCAAGGGCTTCGGCGCGCAGTACGACACGTACGAGCCGGTGCCCGGCGTGCACGTGAACGGCCAGCTCACGATGGGCGAGAACATCGCCGATCTCGCCGGCGTGCTGATCGCGCTCGACGCCTATCACGCGTCGCTCGGCGGCAGGAAGGCGCCGGTCGTCGACGGCCTCACGGGCGACCAGCGCTTCTTCCTCGGCTTCGCCCAGGCCTGGCGCAGCAAGGAGCGGGACGACGCCATGAAGGCGCAGATGGCGTCCGACCCTCACACGCCGGACAAGTACCGGATCATCGGGCCGCTGCGCAACGTGGACGCGTGGTACGACGCGTTCGACGTGACGGCGGGGAAATATTTCCTGAAGCCGGGTGAGCGCACGCGGATCTGGTAGCACGGACGCGCGCGATCGTCGGCACGATCCTGCCGCAGTACGGCAGATCGTTTCGCTCTCTGTCCTGCGGTCGGACGTGAGCGTGCTGGAGTTGCGGGCCTCGCCGGTGGAGCCGACCTTGCATGCCAGTGATCGACCCTGGCAAGGAAGGTGACTCGTGGCGAAATCAGCGAAGCCGGTGCCCGACGGTTACTACACCGTCACACCGCAACTCACGTGTGACAACTGCGCCCGGACGATTGACTGGTACAAGCGCGCGCTGGGCGCTCAGGAACTGAGCCGCAGCGTGGGGCCGGACGGCAAGATCATGCACGCCGAGATTCAGGTCGGCAACTCGCGGGTGATGCTGAACGACGTGATGATGGGCCAGAAGGGCCCGAAGGCGCTCGGCGGCTCACCCGCCGCGCTGTGGCTCTTCGTCGACGACAGCGACGCGCTCTTCAAGAAGGCGGTCGGCGCCGGCGCGAAGGAGGCGATGCCGCTCGACAACCAGTTCTGGGGCGACCGTGCCGGAGCCGTCGTAGATCCCGAGGGCTACACATGGTGGATCGCGACGCGCAAAGAGGATCTCACGCGCGACGAGATGAACAAGCGCGCGGAGACGTTCTTCAAGGAGATGTCAGCCAGGTAAGACATGGATCAAGTTAGAAGTTCGAAGTCAGAAGTTTGAAGTTAAGAGCAGACGGCGCGACAGCTCGACGCTCCGAACTTCCAACTTTGAACTTCGAACTTCTAACTTCGAACGTGATCTATCCCTTGATACGAAACGTCCCGTCGTCCATGCGCTCGCGGCGCGCCGTGTGGCACGTGCCGCAGAGGCCGTTCAGCGTGGTCGCCGCCGTCTTGGCGTCATCCCACTTGCCGGCGCTGGCCGCCATGCCGATCGTGTCGGCAAGCTTCTGCGCCTCGCCCGCCCACCCGGCGGCATCGGACAGGTTGCGCTTCGTGAATGTCGCCTGCACGTCGCCGAAGTAGCCCTTCAGCTCCTTCGCCTTTTCGAGCGCGGTCGTCGTCGTGGACGAATCGAGGCTCGCCCGCAGCGCGGTGAATCCCGGGCTCACCTGCTTCATGATGTTGTCGAGCGCCACTTCGTCGGCGGCCGGCGGCACGATCGGCTTCTTCGCGATGTCGGTGTTCGCCGCGTTGATGACGGCGGTCGCGAGCACGACCGGCTGGCCCTTGTACTTCTCGACCAGGTCCGCCGGCAGATCGAGCGTGTAGCCGCGCAGCCGGCGCGTGACTTCGGCCGGATCGAACTTGATGGCGTCGCCGACGACCGTCACGTACGCGCTCGTGTCCGGCGCGGACTGGAGGTTGGGCGCGATCACGAGCAGGTCCTGCTTCATCGGCGTCTTGCCCTGGGCCATCGTGAAGGTGGTCTTGGTGATCGCCTTCTCGACGGTGCCGAGCAGTGAGACCTGCTGGCCGACATACTGCTCGGGATGCAGGATCAGCGAGCTGGCCGTCGTCGGGACGAGCGCCGCGCCGCCGCCTCCCCCGCCTCCGCCGCGCTGGGCGCGCGTGACGACCGTCGCGGTGAGCACGACACAAGCCGCAACGGCCAGCGCCACGCCAGGGGTCGGCCGGGTGAATCGTGGAAATCGCATAGTCAGCCTCCGGTTACGCGGCAATTGTAGCCCTTGGACGTCGCTCAGGGCAGGCCCTACTTGCTCGCTCAGAGCACGCCCTACTTGACCCGCCATTCGATGAGCCCGAACTCCCGCCAGTCGATGTCGCGGTTGAGAAACATCGCGTCCGGCGGCCCGATTTCGCCGGACTTGTACTGGCGCGTGACCGGCTCGACCTCGATGCGGACGGCCGTCGCGGTGACCGGCGCGAAGTCGACGTGGTTGAACCGGTCTTTCTCGACGCCATACGCGCCCCGGGCGGTGACCGGGTGCCACCCCCCAGCGTCCTTGTACATTACGCGCCAGGAGGCCGGCAGCTTACAGAAGCGCTTGTCGTCGGCAAAGTAGACGTCGCTGGTCGAGATCGTGACCGGGCGCTTGAACTCGTATTCGACCCACGCCGGCTGACCGACCGCCGGCCGCATCCGGAAGTACAGGTTTGACTCGTCGGCCGACGAGAGCGGATTCACGCCGTCGTAGACCGCGGCGATGTCGTCGCTCTGGTCGTTGTAGCCGGTCCACTTCTTCTCGATGCCGCCGGAGGATCGCACGGTGGCGATGGGATCGGGCGCCACGATGGGCGCGACGCGCGCGCGGTCCGCCTCGCGCGGCAGCCACACCTGCATCTCGCCCATGCCGCGGTTCGCCCAGGCGAAGTACGGGATCGCGACGAGCTGGTGCGGCTGGGCCCGAAGTTGTCCGTCGCCCGCGCGCGCCATCGCCTGAACCTTTCCGGTGATGACCTCGACGCCGCCGAGCAGATCGCCGCGGAACTCGCTCGCAAGCTTCGCATCATCCGGCACGACGATGTTGAGCGCGTGACCGCCGTTGTCCGGCCACTCGGCGGCGTAGACGATCGGCCCGCGCTCGAGCGTCACTCGTCCCGCATCGTCGCGGACGCGCGGATCGGCGACGACGCGCCGGACGGGCATCGGCAGATTGATCTCGACGACGTCGCCCGCGCGCCATTGCCGGTTGATGCGCGCGAACCCGCGCGTCGCGCGCGCGTCCACGGTCTTGCCGTTGACCGAGATCGTCACGGGCTGCGCGCTGTGATCGATGAACGTGTAGAGCCCGCCGGGCATGACCTCGTCGCCCGTCCAGCCGGGCACGCGCACGTTGAGCGCGAACGAGCGCGGCTGATCCGGATCGACCGTCAGCTTGACCTTGCCGTCCCACGGGTACCGCGTGTCCTGGCGCAGCTGCACCGCGTGGCCGCCCGTCGCGAGCTTCGCCGCGCCGCCGACGAACAGGTTCACGTACACGTCGTCGCCTTCCGTCGCGTAGACGTAGCGGCCGATTGATGCGATCAGGCGGACCACGTTCGGCGGGCAGCACGGCGTGTTAATCCAGTCGAAACGATCGTAGCTGCCGTACGACATCAGCGGGTTCTGGTAGAAGAACCGGTCGCCCTTGAGCGACACACCGTCGAGAAAGCCGTTGTAGAGGATGCGCTCGAGCTGATCGAGGTACTTGCCGTCCTTGTAGAGCAGGAACATCCGGTGGTTCCAGACGACGTTGCCGTACGACGCGCACGTCTCGCTCCAGCCGCTGAGGTTGGGCAGTTCGTAGGGCGCGCCGAATTGCTCGTGGAACCGCACGGAGCCGATGCTGCCGGTGACGTACGTCTTGCGCGACACCGCGTCTTCCCAGATGCGATCGAGCGCGCGGAAGTACTCGGGCTTGCCGGTGAGCGCCGAGATATCGGCCAGCGGGATGTAGAGATACGTCGCGCGCACGGCGTGGCCGACGGCCTCGGTCTGATCGACGACGTGCGCCTGGTCCTGCGCGTACGTGCGGTCGATCGCGTATTCGCCGGTGCGCGGGTAGTCGTCCCTGCCTCGCTCGTCGAGGAAGAACTTCGCGAGATCGCGGTAGCGCGTGTCGCCCGTCTCGCGATACAGGCTGATGAGGCCGATCTTCAGGCCCTCGTGGCCGGAGATGTACGTCTTCTTGCCCGGCCCGTACGCCGCGTCCATCGCGTTGGCCGCCTTGAGCGCGGCGTCGAGCGCCGTGCGTTTGCCGGTCGCCTCGAAGTAGGCGACCGCCGCTTCGAGGAACGTGCCGTTGGTGCGGATCGCGTTCTCCGGATTCGCGTTGCGCACGTCGATGCCGGACGCGTAGCGCGCGATCACGCGATCGACGTGGGCCTCGAGTTCGGGATCCTTCCGATCCGCGAGCATCCAGGCCGCGGCTTCGATGAGCTGCGCGGGCGCGCTGCCGCCGTTCTCCTCCGACCGCGCGAACACGTGCTGAATCGAGACCGTGCGGTTGACCTCGATCTTGCGCGCCCAGAACCCGTCGTCGATCTTGACCGCCGAGGGCGAGATCGCCCGAAGCGGATAGTCCGGCGAGGACTGGCCTGCCGCCACCAGCGACAGCGCGGCGAGGCCGGCAACGGCCACGAACAAAACGGGTTGCGCTCGCATGCGGCTACCCTACCACGCCCGAATTTGGGCTAGAACTCCGGGCGCCTGCCCGCCGTCTAACCGCTCCGTGGCTCATTTACGACGTTTTCTGCTGATTTTTCCGGTCGTTCTGGTGTGCGGCTTCGGACAATCCTCCTCGCCTGCCGCGTGGCTCGCGGGCGCCGCGCAGGCGCTCGGCGGCGCGGCCGCGCTGCGATCCCTCACTGCGGTCGAGCTGAGCGGAGTCTCGGTGTGGCGCCAGCGCGAGCAGTCGGAGCGGCCGGAGGGCCCGTGGGTGGCCACGTTCACCGATTTCACCGACGTGCGTAATTTCAGCGCGGATGCCGTGAAGCGCACGCAGCGCGTGCGCGGCTACTCGACGCCCGACTGGATCGACAACAAGGAGTGGACGCCCGAGTCGACGATGCTCGTCGCCGCCGGCGTCGGGCTCCGGCGCGCGAACGGCGCGCTCGCTCCGACCAGCACGCCCTGGGACATCGGCGCGCTTCCGCTCGGGCTGGGGCCCGAGCGCGTCGTCCTCGCCGCGATCGACGCGAAGGACGCCCACGCGGAGCCCGATGAGATGCTCAACGGCTACGCGCATCACGTCGTCGCGTTCACGTACGCGGGCGCCCGCGTGCGGCTGATTCTCAACGTCCCGTCGCTGCTGCCGAAGGCGATCGAGGTCACACAGTCGCGGCCCTACGACATGTACTGGGCGCCGTGGGGCGATGTCACTCAGCGCGTCACGCTCGGCGTCTGGACGCTCGAGGCCGGCGGGATTGTCTACCCGCGCCTCTGGGAGTACTCGACGGGCGGTCAGACCGACGGCACGGTGACGATCACGCAGGTGAAGATCAATCCGGCGGTCACCGCCGCCGACTTCGACGTGCCCGCGGACATCCGCCAGCGCCTCGCCGCCCGGCCACGCGTCGCCGCCACTCCGCTGGGCAACCCGCAGCGCCCGGCCACGGAGCTCGCGCCCGGCGTCGTGCTCGTCCCCGGCAGCTGGAACGTCGTCGAAATCAAGCAGGACGATGGGGTGGTGATTTTCGAGGGACCGCTCGCATCGGAGTACTCGGCGAAAGCGATCGACGACGCGACGAAGCGGTTTGGCGGCGCGCGGGTCAAGGCCGTGATCACGACGTCCGACTCCTGGCCGCACATCGGCGGCATGCGCGAGTACGCGGCTCGCGGCATCCCGATCTACGCGCTCGACTTGAACGTGCCGATCCTCACGCGCCTGTTCGAGGCCAAGTACGTGACGTCGCCTGACACACTGGCGAAAGCGCCGAAGCGGCCGGACATGCACGTCGTGTCTGGCAAAACCGTCGTTGGCGCGGGCGCGAACCGTCTTGAGATCTATCCGTATCGAACGGCGACTGGCGAGCGCCAGATGATGGTCTATCTGCCGCAACACCAACTCCTGTACACGAGCGATCTGTTCACGATCACCCCGACGATGGTGTTCCTGCCGCAGCAGGTCGCGGAGGCGGTCGAGGCGGTCACACGCGAGCGCCTCGCGGTCACCTCCGCGTTCGGAATGCACTACGGCATGTTGCCGTGGGCGACGATCGTCAAGAGCGCCGCGCCCCCCGCGCGGTGATCACTTCGGATCGCGCTTGATGTCCTTCTGCAGGAACGGCACGCCCTCGGTCATCCACTTCGGCGCGGGCGCGTCCTTCAGGTAGTGATCGAAGAACTGGAAGTAGCGAATCGTCAGGTCCTTGCGATTCGCCATCCCGCGCAGGCCGTGCCCTTCGCCCGGATACGCGAGCAGGATCGCGTTCTTGCCGTTGTAGCGCAGCGCGTTGTAGAACGCGAGGCCGTTCTGGAACGCGACGGTCGGGTCCGCGGTGCCGTGCATGATCAGAATCGGCGCCGTCACCTCGCGCACGTGCGTGAGCGCGGACTCGAAGTTGTACATCTCGGGGTTGTCCCACGGTGAGACGGCCTCGCGGCCCTGGCCGTAGAGGTAGTAGTCGTTGCCGTTCGCGCCGCTGCCGCCGGTGACCTGATACGACCAGCCCCAGTTCTGGTTGAAGTCGAAGTAGAGATCGGTCACGCCGGCGCCGACGCCGACCGCCGCGAACAGCCGCGATCGCGTGCCGATGAACGCCGCGCCTTCACCGCCGTAACTGTGGCCGTTGATCCCGATGCGCTTGGGATCGACGTAGCCCATCTCGATGACTTTCCGCGTGGCCGCCTCCACGCACTCGAGCATGTCGCTGTGCGACGCGCCCGTGCGGTAGTGGATGTCCGGCAGCATCGTGATGTAGCCCTCGCTCACCGCCTGAATCGGCGACGATCCCATGCCCGTCAGGTACGACGGCGCCGAGTAGCGGTTGAGGTTCTGCGAGTTGTCCTCGTAGAAGTTCACGATCATCGGGCGCTTCTCACCCGGCTTGTAGTCGTCGGGCAACGCGAGAATGCCCTGCAATCGCAATCCATCCTTGTTCTTGAAATCGAACAGGACGCGGTGGCCCCAGTTGTACTCGGCCTGCTGCGGATTGATGTCCGTGATCTTCTTCGAGGCCTTGAAGTCCGGGCCCGAGACGCGCAAGTCCGGGAACTCGACGAACGTCTGGCGCGTGAAGAGGAAGACGTCGGCCTTCGCGGCCTTCGTCGGATTGCTGAACGCGGCGTCCTCGTACACGACTTCCTTCAGCTCGCCGTTCGCGAGCGAGTAGAAGCCCGCTTTCTTCGTGTACTCGCCGTAGGCCGAGAGCGTGATCGGCTTCGACAGATCGATCGTCTGGCGCGCC
>DATEGZ010000017.1:0-40004 GCA_035279905.1 Vicinamibacterales bacterium | reverse complement strand
GGCCACGCTCGCCGGCGCCGGCGAACCGCCGCCGGGTTTTCTCGAGACGCCCGCCCTGGAACTCGCCGCCCGTGATCTCGCCGAGGAGGACCCGTTGCTCGCCAGCGGTACGCAGTTCGGACCGTACCGCATCGTCGGACTGCTGGCGCGCGGCGGCATGGGCGACGTGTACCGCGCCACCGACGTGCGCCTCGGCCGCGACGTCGCGATCAAGACGATCGCGCGCGATGCCGGCGGCGCCGATCCAATCCGGCTCGAGCGCTTCGTCCAGGAGGCGCGCGTCACTGCGGCGCTGGACCACCCGAACATCATCCGCGTGTTCGACGTCGGCATCGCCAACGGCCGTCCGTACCTCGTCACCGAGCTGCTCGACGGCGAGACGCTGCGCGCGCGCATCCGGCGCCTGCCGATGACGCCCGAGGAGGCCAGGCGCCTCGCGATCGCGGTCGCCGGCGGACTGGCGGCCGCGCACGGACGCGGACTCGTGCATCGCGATCTCAAGCCGGAGAACATCTTCCTGACGAAGGCCGGGATCGCCAAGATCCTCGACTTCGGTATCGCCAAGCTCGCGGAAGACTCGACCGCGGCCACTGGCCTCTCGACCTTGACTGGCGTTGTTCTTGGCACGGCCGGGTACCTGGCGCCGGAGCAGGTGACCGGCGGGCCGCTCGACGGACGCACGGATCTCTTCACGCTGGGATCGATCCTGTTCGAGGCGGTCACCGGCCAGCGCGCCTTCGCCCGCGCGCACACGATCGACACCATGCACGCGATCGTCCACGAACAGCCGTCCGACTTCGGGCCCGGCGTGCCGGCACCGTTCGCGGCAATCGTGAAGCGCCTGCTCGCCAAGGCGCCCGAGGATCGATTCCAGTCTGCGGACGCTCTCCTCGCTGCGCTGGAACAACTCGCCGACCATCCTCTGGCGACGACGCGCATGTTCACGCGTGGTCTCCCGACCATCACGCGGCGCCAGAGAAACATGATCCTCGCAGCCGCTGGGGTGCTGATCGTGGGTTCTCTCGGCTGGTACGCACGCGGTCTCGCGAGACCCGACGCTCCTCCGCAGCCGCTCATGCGGGCCACTTGGGTCGTGCCCGCCGGCACAGAGCTGAGCTCCGCGCCCGCGGTGGCGCCGAACGGACGACAGTTCGCGTTCACGGCGATCGACAAGACGACAAGCCGGCTATACGTGCGGTCGCTCGATTCGGAGAGCGCAACGGCGATCGCCGGCACGGAGGGCGCTAAGCAACCGTTCTGGTCGCCCAACGGCGAGTACCTCGGGTTTTTCGCCAACGGCAAGATGAGGAAGGTCAAGCTCGCTGGCGGCGCGCCGGTTGACATCTGCGACGCGCCCGACGCACGGGGCGCCGCGTGGAGTCCGTCGGGGACGATCGTGTTCAGCCCGATTCTGAACTTCTCGGCGCTGTCGAAGGTCGCGGACACCGGCGGCGAGCCACAACCGGTGACGAAGCTCGACCTGACGCACGAGGACAACGCGCACCGATGGCCTGAGTTCCTCCCCGACGGCATCCACTTTCTCTATTGGATTCGATCGAGCGACGACAAGCGACGGGGCGTGTTCGTGGGCCGGATCGATCGGCCGGCGGAGATTCCCGGACCGATGCTGTTTGCGTCAGAGGCCGAAGCGCATTTCATTCCGACGACCGATCGCGATCACGGCGTGCTCGTCGCGGCCGCGGCCGGCCACGTCGAAGCCCGACCCTTCGACGCGGCGCGACAGCTCGTTATGGGAGATCCGCAGGTCCTGCCGGTCGAGGCCGCCGCCAACACACCGTACGACGCCACGATGGTGAGCGTCGCGCAAAACCTGCTCGTCGCGGTCCGCACGCAAATCCTGTACGACATTCGACTGGGATCGGTCGACAGGGACGGACGCCATCCCCAACTCGGCGAACGCCGCCTGCAGAACTTCGTCCGCCTTTCGCCTCAAGGCGATCGTCTCGCGCACCAGGTGATCGACAAGGTGCGGGGCAACCCGGACATCTGGATCGAGAGCTTCGGACGGGCCGCGCCGATCAACGGCTCATCGAGCCCCGAGATCGACCTGATGCCGGTCTGGTCTCCGGACGGCAGGCAAATCGCCTACACCTCCGGGCGCGCGGGCAGCTGGCATATCGTCATCGCGCCCGCCGATGGCGGTGCGACCCGTGTGGAACTGCAGTGTCCGGCACCGTTTTGCGAGCCGACTGATTGGTCGCGCGACGGACAACTCATCGTGAATGCGCGCCAGTCGATGGTCGCGCCGAATCAGGATGTCTGGCAGGTGCCCGTCGACAAGACCCGTCCAGCGACGAAGCTGATCGCGTCGACGTATCGGAAATACGACGCGCGCCTCTCGCCCGATGGCAAGGCCGTGGCGTTCATTGAGGACCGCGGCGACGGCCCACAAGTGTGGGTCCAGGCCTTCGTTAAAGGGGACCCGCGCGCTGTCGCGTCGGTGAAGGGCGGCACCCAGCCGGTGTGGCGCCACGACGAGAAGGCCAGCGAGGTGTTCTACGTGGATCTTGAGGGATACCTGAAAGCGCGCGCCGTGAGCTACGACGCGAGCGGCGCGCCCCTGCTTGGCCCGGATACGTTGGTGAACGTTCCGCGCATCGGCGCCGGCCATTGGGGCACGCAGTACGACATCACACCTGACGGCAAGCGCATCTACTATCTCGATTTCGGCCTGCCGGAAAAACCCAAGGAGATGGCGGTGATTCTTGGATGGCGCCAGCTCATGAAGAACTGAGCGCATGAAAGTTACCTCGCGATCTTCAAGTCCTGCGTCTTCTTCTCGCCCTCGTTGAGGTGCACCGCGACCGCCGCGGGCATCAAGCGCTCGAGGAACGACGCGTCACCGAGATCCATCGGCTCCATGTCGGTGAGCGCGGCGATCAGATAGTCGCCGGCAGGCAGATCGCGGAACGAGAATCGTCCATCCGTACTCGGCCGCGTGAACTGGACACGCCGGGCGCCGAGCCGCCACACATTGCGATCGGGCGAGAACACGACGACGAAGTACTCCGGCGCCGCAACGTTCGACGCGCTCTGCAGCAGGCCGGACAGCTCCGTGTGCTGATCGGTGAACGTCGCGACCGCGCCGGTCACGTCACCAGTCGGACCGATCTCGAGCGGCAGATCGAGAATGTCCCGGCCGCCGGCGACGACGGATCGCAGCAACCAGCGCGAATCGTATCCGGGAGCGATCGCCGTGTACGTTCCGGGCATGATGTTGAGAATCTCGAACGTGCCGTCCGCTCGGGCGGCGCCGCTGGGCGGAACGTTGGTGGATCCGGTGACTTCGACGAGGCGCAGCGGAGCGATCGGCGAGGTTGGTGTGCCGCCGTCGAACACGACGCGGCCCGACATACGCAAACCTGGCTGCAGCGTCAGCTCAATGCCCGAGACGTCTGCGTCCGCGAGCGTCAGATCCGCGAGCGCCCAGTACACCGCCGGCGTCATCGACGTCGCGCGTGCGGTGACGCGATACCTGCCCGGCAGAAATCCCGTGAACTTGAAGTTGCCCGAGGCGTCCGGCGATTTCGTGTTCGGTCCCGTGAAGATCATCTGATTGCCCTTCACGCCGAGCCGGTTAAGCGTCACTTGTGTGCTCGACGGCAGCGCGCCGCCGGCGACCGAAACGTGGCCCGCCACCGCCACGGTCCGCACGAGCTGCAACGTGATGTCGACGCCCGCGCGTTCCTCGCCATCCTCGAGCGCGATCGTCGTCGCTTGGTCCGGATCGGCGGTGCCCGGGTAGTAGATCGGCGCGTAACTGTAGGTCGGAGCAGGCGCCGCCGGTTCGGGGCGCGGCTGCGGCGGTCGCGTGGTACTGCCGGGCGTCGACGCCGGCGTCGCACCGCCGGCCGATCGCCGTTGCAACCGCGCGAGAATCTCGTCCATCTGCTCGTCGGAAAACTGCACGACCCCCGTCGCCGGGAGGTCGTTCGCGCCAGCGGCGACGAGGTACCGGCCCGGCGGCAGACCGAACGCCCGATAGATGCCGCGATCGTCGGTGACGACCGGCGGCGTCAGCGCGCTGGTCTGCGTGTCGAGCGGCACGACGTCCACCTTCGCGCCGCGCACGACTTCGCCGTCCGCATTGCGAAGCGTGCCGGTGATGGCCGCGCCGCGTGCGAGTGGAATCGTGACGCCCGTTACACGCTGCCCGGCCGCGACGGTGATCGGCGTGCCCGGCCGCCCCGGACGCTTCGCGCCGAAGGTGGTGCTCACGTACGGTGGACGCGCGGCGACGATCGTAAACGCCCCGGACGGAAGCCCGGCAAACACGAACCGGCCCTGGTCGTCGGTGATCACGGTCCGGTTCGACTTGATTCCCGGGCCGCTGATGGTCACGAGCACGCGCCCGATCGGCGTCTGCGGCGCGCTCGCCATGACGACGGTTCCCGAGATCTCGGTCTGCGGCGCCTGAGCCGCCAGCGAGACGAGCCCGATCGTCATCCACGCGACGAGTGTTCGCGAGCGGATCATTTGACGAGGCTCAGCGCGAGCGTCGCGATCTTCTGGTCGCTGCGATCGATGCGCAGGTGCGTCGCCTGCCCCGCGGCCTTCGCGAGAAACGCCGGATCGATCCACGCGCGTTCCTGCGAGGGCGGCACCGCGATGATGTTGTAGTCGCCGTGCGGCAGCCCGTCGATCTGGAAGCGTCCGTTGGTCCCCGTCAGCACGGACCTGAACCGCACGGGATTCAGTCCGTAGTTGGACCAGCGGTCCCGCTCGACGGGAAACACGATCACCGCGGCGCCCGATGTCAGCGCGACGCCTCCGTCGGTCACCGTCCCGGCGACGAACGACGACCTGGTCGTCAACGTCACCACCACGCCGTCGATATCGCGGCCGGCGCTCCCATCGAAAGTCCGGTCGGTGTAGTCCTGCCCGTCCCAGACGACCGATTCGATCTGCGCGCGGCACCGGAGCACGTACTCGCCGGCCATCAGCCCGTCGATCGTGAACCTCGACTGCGCATCGAGCAAAAACCCGTTGGCCGACAGGATGCCGAGCGATCGTCGGCCGTCCGCCGGCTCGAGCGTCGGGGCTGGCACCGACGACGGCACCGTGTCACCCGGCGCCCATTCGACGCGCCCGGTCATCCGGACCGGGCGCCGCAACGGCAGCACGACGTCGTCCACGTTCTGGCTCGAGACGTCGATGCGCACCTGGCCCCAATACGTCTGATCCGACTCATCCCGCAGCGCGGTGTATTCGATGCCCCAAGGGGCCGCGGACATCGTGCCCCCGCTCGCACTGCGTGCCGAGAACGGAATGGGCGCAGGCACGGCCGTGGAGGACTCTCGGATCGATGAGTGCGTGAACTCGAGCAGCGCGTGCTTCGCTTCGAGCACGTATCGGCCTTCCGGGACATTGAGGAACGCGAACCGCCCGTCCGCGAACGTCACCGTGGTTGCCGCTTCGCTGCCCTGTCCGAACTCTTCGAGGCCGACGGGCAGCAATCTCAGGAGCAGATTGCCGACGGCCTCAGGCGGACCTTGCACGACGCCCGACACACGGACCGCGTGCAGCGGCTGCAGCGACAGGTCCACGCCCGCACGGTCTTCGCTGGCGCGCAGCTCGATCGGCGACGCCGCAGCGGGCGTCGACACGTTCGGGTAGAACGTGATCGGGAATGCGGTCCGTTGACCATCGGCCGAGATCGGCGAGGCAGCGTATCGGCCCACGACCAGCTGTTCCCCGCCGCCGGCATCGACGACGAGAGGTTCGGCCTTTGCGATCTCGCTGGCCCTCCGTATGTCGGACATCGATGTGCCCGACCACGCGGTCGGCGGCCTGATCGTCGCGCCGACCGGCAGCGTGGCTTGCACCGACGGAACCGAGACGAGGTACACGCCCGGTCCGAGGCCGCCGATCCGATACGCGCCGCGATCGTCGGTGACCGCGACCGGTCCTGCCAGCCATTGCGTGCGGCCCGCGACAAACACCTGCGGCAGCACGCGGACGTACGCGCCGACGATCGGCTCACCGCGTTCGTCGGAGACGATGCCGCTGATGCTGCCAGGCAGGGACATCGTCACGCGCACGTCGCGAATCCACTGGCCGTCGGCGAGCGCGAGAGGCGCGCTCGGTCCCGTCGGCGCCGACCGGTTGTAGCCGCCGCCGAGATAGCCGGTCTTGGCGGCCGTGAGGAAGTAGGTGTCGGACGCGGGCAGATCGACGAACGCGAATCGCCCCTTTGGCGTCGTCACCTGCGAGGAAGTCTGGCTTCGCTGACCAGCGATGCGATTCTCGAGGATGACGATGGCGCCGGCGATCGGGCGGCCGGCGGCGTCAGTGACGGCGCCCGTGATGGCGGCCGTACCCGTCAGCGCCAGTCCGGGGTCGGGCGCCCCCGTAACGATGACGCGCGCCTGCTGCGGGAGGAGATTGATCGCGAGCAGAGCGACGGCGATCGCTTTGCCCATGCGTCACACTCCGCTGGCGAGGTATTTCTTGATCGCGCCGACGGCCTGATCCATCTCGTCCATCGTGTTGTAGAAGTGCGGCGACATGCGCAGGCCAGGATTCTGCTGGCCGCCGCGCGTCGTGCAGATGATGTGCTCGTTTTCGGTGAGCGCCGGGCCGAGCTTCCGCACGTCGAGCGAGCCGGGCTGGAAGATCACAATCGCGGCCGAGCGCGCCGGATCCGGATCGGTCCAGAGTTTGACGCCCGGCAGCTTCTTCAGGCCGTCCATCAACGCCTGGGCCAGCTGACGCGATCGTTTCTCGATCGTCGCGCGGCCGATCGATCCCTGGAACTTCAGCGCGTCCGTCACCGCCGCAATCGAGGCGTCGTCCCGCTGACCGTTGGCCTCGAGCGTCTTCGAGATGCCGACCTCGCCGGCGTAGACGCCGACGACGGATGGGTGGATGCGATCCTGGACGCCTTTATTGACGTAGAGCATGCCTTTCTCTTTCGGACCGCACGGCCACTTGTGCATCGAGCCGGTGTAGAAGTCTGGATTCATCGCGCTCAGATCGACGTCGAGCACGCCGAAGCTCTGCGCGCCGTCGACGAGCGAGAGCACGCCCCGCTCGCGCGCGGCCGCGCAGATTTCTTTGGCCGGGAGCAGATCGCCGGAGTTGCTGTTGCAGTGCGTGATGGCGACGAGCTTCGTGCGCGGCGTGAACGCCTTGAGGAAGAGATCGACGAAGCCCTGCGTGCCTGGATGCGACGTGACGATGGGCACGGTGACGACGGTGAATCCGAATCGCTGCGACTTGATCCGCCACGCGTTGAGGTTGCTCGGGTGGTTGTCGGCCCAGACGACAACCTCGTCGCCCGCGCGGAGATCGAGGCCGCTCGAGACGAAGTTGTTGCCCTCGCTCGTGTTGCGCGTGATCACGATCTCTTCCGGCGTCACACGCAGCGCCTCGGCCAGGAGTTTCCGCGACTCCTCGCGGCCCTTCATCAGGCCGGTCCGGATCTCGGGCGACGGGCTCGCCTCGTAAAGCCGCAGGTTCTTCTCGATCGCCTCGATCGCGGGCAGCGAGGCCGGGCAGAGATTCGCGGCGTTCAGGAAGTTGACGTCGCGCGGCACCAGAAACCGCGCGCGCACGTCGCGCCAGAATTTCTCGTCCGGCTCAGCGGGCGTCGGCGGCAGCGGACGACGGTCGAGGTCGAAGTCGTCGAGCGTCCGGCCACGAGCGGAGAGCGCGCCAGGCAGGACCGCGGCCGTGCCGGAAAGGGCGAGGAGCCGCGCGAAATCGCGACGGGAGAAGGCCGTCATGTTGCCTCCGGGTGGGGCTCAGTGTACGACAGGTGCGATCGTACAGGATCACGGCCGTCACGAGGGCCATCGCGCGCACGTCCATCGGGTCGGTCACGAGCAGGATCAGCATGAGGTTGGCGCAGCTGCGGACGCAGTGCAGGCCGAGGCGCACGCCGTGTCGAAACGGCGCACCCGCGCCGACCGGGCGTTCGTCGAGGCACTCGAGCTGACGCGCCTTCCACGGGGTGAACTGCAAGGCGCCGGCGGCGAGCACGATGGCTCCCGCCGCAATCGGCGTCAACCGGGCGAGCGCGGCGCCAAGCGGCACCATGGCCACGCTGATCGCGATCCAGACCATGAAGTAGCCTGCGCCGACAAGGGCGGCCCGCTGGACCAGGCGTGTCTCACCAGTCAAAGCAGCGGCCTCGCGATCGCGCCACAGCATCAGTGCTGATGACGGCAGCATCATCGCCACCATCATCAGCACCGACACCAGCCCGGACATCGGCTCGCCGGCGGGCATCGGCATATCGTGCACGGCTAGCTCCGGTCGCCGTACTCGTCGTGACGACGCCACCACAAGCCGGTCTCGTTGCGCCCGAGCGGCGCGCGGTCGAGCCACTGATACATGCCCCAGAGGCTGTCGAAGCCGCGCGAGTAGGTCGAATACGTGTGGTACACCTCGTCGCCGTCGCGCATGAAGGCGCTCACGCCCGGCCGCTCACGGATGTACGTGGCCGCGTCCGTTCCGGTCGTCGCGGCGATGTCGCTGACGATCCCGCCGTCCCCGCGCAGCGTCCACGCCCCCTCGTGCCGGTAGTTGTAGTCGATGCCCGCGCGCTGCTGCGCCTCGGTGAAACTCGCGCTGAAGTCAGCATTGAAGTCGCTGCCGGCCGACGAGGCCCATGGAAACGTCCAGCCCATCCGTCGCCGGTAGGCCTGCAGCTTCGCAAGCGGCGCGCGCGAGACCGCAGCGAGCATCACGTCGTGATTGGCCAGATGCACGGCGAAGCCGTTGAAACCGTCGGCAATCGACGAGCACGACGGGCAGCCCGCCTTGTAGTCGGGCCCGAACATGAAGTGATAGACGAGGAGCTGCGATCGTCCCTGAAACAAATCCGCCAGCGACGCCGTGCCCTGGTCGGTGTCGAACTGATACGTCTTGTCGATCTTCACCCACGGCAGCGCCTGCCTCCGCTCGGCCAGCGCGTCGCTCTGCCGCGTGAGCTCCTTTTCCGCCTCGAGCAGCGCGAGCCGCGCCTGCAGCCATTCCTGTCTCGTTCCGGTCTTGTGTGTGGTCATCACGTGTCTCCTCTGTTGGACTAGAGCCGTTCTCACTCCCTGTAGCGAGCCACCCGTGCGATTGGGCCGAAAGTCTGGCGATCCAAGTAGGCTGTGCTCTACGTGGAAGTGAGAACGGCTCTAGTCTGAGTGGCGGGACAGGAGCGGTGGGAGTGACAAGTGTGACGGGATTTCAATGGACTCTCTGATCACGGCAGCGGCGCGAGCGCTTGCGGCCGGCGATCCGCTCGGGGCGCTCAAGCACGTCGCGCTCCGGGACGACCCGGCGGCGCTGGCGCTGCGAGGGATCGCGATGGCGCAGCTCGGCGATCTCGCGCGCGCGAAGATGCTGCTGCGACGCGCGGCACGCGCGTTCGGTCCACGAGAATCCCTCGCGCGCGCGCGATGCGTCGTCGCCGAAGCCGAGATCGCGCTCGTGTCGCGCGACTTGAGCTTTCCGGCAAAGACGATGGACGCGGCGCGCGCGACGCTCGAGGCGCACGGCGACCGTGTCAACGCCGCTCACGCCCGTCACCTCGTCGTCAGGCGGCTGCTCCTGATCGGACGACTCGACGACGCCGAACGGGGGCTCGCTGGAATCGACGCGTCCTCATTGCCTGCCGCGTCGAGGGCCGCGCAGGAACTGGTCGTCGCGGGCATCGCCATTCGACGGCTCCGGATACAAACGGCGCGGGCGGCGCTCGATCGCGCACGGTTGGCGGCCCGGGACGCCGGCATCCCGGCCTTGTCTGCAGAAGTTGAACACGCATCAGCCGTGCTGAACACGCCCGCGGCGCGCCTGATCGCGCGCGGCCAGGCGCGATCCCTGCTGCTTCAAGATGTCGAGGCGCTCCTCGCGTCCGACGTGATCGTCATCGACGCCTGCCGCCACGCCGTCCGGCACGCGCGCACCGTGATCGCGCTCGCCCGCCGGCCCGTGCTCTTCGCGCTCGCGCGGGCGCTGGGTGAGGCGTGGCCAGACGATGCGCCCAGAGACCTCCTGCTCGAACGAGCGTTTGGCGCGAAGCACGTCGATGAATCGCACCGCGCGCGGCTGCGCGTCGAGATCGGCCGGCTGCGGGCCAAGCTCCGGCCGTTGGCCGACGTGCAAGCAACCACGCGAGGGTTTGCGCTCCTTCCACGCCGCTCCCGCGATGTCGTCGTCCTTGCTCGTCCGGTCGAGGAGGAGCACGCGACCGTGCTGGCGTTTCTGGCGGACGGCGAGTCGTGGTCGAGTTCGGCGCTCGGCGTGGCCCTCGGCACGAGCCAGCGCACCGTGCAACGGGCGCTCGACGCGCTCGCGGCCGCCGGCAAGGTGCAGTCGTTCGGCGACGGGCGCGCGCGCCGGTGGATGACGCCGCCGGTGCCGGGATTCACGACGACGTTGTTACTCCCCGAGCCGCTGGCGACCGACTAGGATCGGGCGATGCGTCGATCGAATGCAGAGATCATCCGCGAGTACGGCCCTTTCCCTGACGTGAAGAACGTCGGTGGCGTCACGTACGACGGCGAGCACGTCTGGTTCGCCGCCGGCGACTCGCTGAAGGAATTCGAACCCGCCGGCGGGACGGTGGTGCGATCGATCGCCGTGGCCGCGCACGCCGGTACGGCGTTCGACGGCGAGCACATCTTTCAAATCGCCGCGGATCGCATCCAGAAGATCGATCCGAAGTCCGGCCGCGTGCTCGCGACGATTCCCGCACCAGGCGCCGGCGGCGACTCCGGGCTGGCGTGGGCCGAGGGGACGCTCTGGGTCGGGCACTATCGGGAGCGGAAGATTCACCAGATCGATCCGGAGACCGGCGCGATTCTGCGGACGATCACGTCGAAGCGCTTCGTCACCGGCGTGACGTGGGTCGACGGCGAGCTCTGGCACGGCACCAAAGAGGGTGACGAGAGCGACGTGCGGCGCATCGACCCTCGAACGGGGGAGGTCCTCGAACAGATCGAGATGCCGCGCGGCATGGAAGTGTCAGGACTCGAGTCCGACGGCGGCGATCGGTTTTTCTGCGGCGGCGGTAAGGGCGGGACGCTGCGGGCGATTCGACGACCGAAGCGAAGCAAGTAGCCGGCGACGTCGCACGATCAGGCCTCACCCGCCGGCCGCGCCGTGTAACACCACGCGTCACCCTCGAGCACCGTTTCGCCGTCCGCGCGGACGATGCGGACGCCGATGCGCGAGACCGGTTTCGTCTTGTGCACCTCGAGGATCTCGACCTCCGCGGTGATCGTGTCGCCGATGAACACCGGGTTGGTGAAGCGCCAGTGGGTCTCGAGGAAGACCGAGCCGGGACCGGGCAGGTCCATCGCGACGATCGCGTTCAGCAGGCCGCTCGTCAGGCCGCCCTGGACGATCAGCTTCTTGAACCGCGTGGCCGCGGCGAACGCCGGATCAATGTGAAGCGGATTGAGATCGCCCGTGATCTGGCTGTAGAGGCGAACGTGCTCCGCCGTGAGCGTCGCCGTCCGGCGCGCCTTCTGCCCCACCGCTACTGACATGCAACACCTCGCGCGTCATTTCCTCGCTGAGGGACTTGTGCAAGACCTGCAGACGCGGCATGTCCCACGCAAACGACGCAATCTCATCAGTGATCGTAAACAGTCCGAGCGACAACCGATCGCGGACCGCCTGGTACTCCGCGAGCGCCGCGTCCGTGCCGATCACCACCGCGCGTGCGACGAGCTCGGCGTCGCGAAGCGCGTCGGTGATCCCGTGCGCGGTGATCGGATCCTTGAAGTAGCCGGCGTCGCCGACGAGCGCCCATCCCGGACCCCACGACTGGCGCAGTCGTCCAGGATGGCCGGCAAACCCATGGTACGGCGATCGTTCGGCGCCGACGAGCGCCTCGGCGAGCGCCGGCGACGTCGCGCGTACGAGCGTGTCGAACCCGGCCGCCATGTCGAAGCGCAGCTCCCGCATGAACCGATCGCTGGTGGTCGCGGCAAAGATCAGGGTCTCGTCGTTCGTCGGGATCACGCCGATGCTCATGCCGGGCGCGTAGTGCCAGTGGTAGCCGGTGTTCGGGAGACCGCGCACGCGCGTGTAGATGACACCGCCCTTGTGCAGGCCGGCATGGTACGGCTCGGCTCCGACCCGGCTCGCGACGGTCGAGTGGAAGCCGTCGGCGCCGATCACGATCGTCGCGCCGATCTCGCGCGCGACGCCCCCGCTTTCGACGATCGCCCCGGTCACGCGCCCACTCGCGTCGCGCGTGAGCTCTTTGAGCCGCATGCGATACACGACGTGCGCGCCGGCCGCGGCCGCCGCGTCGGCGATCAGTGGATCCAGCACCGTGCGGCGAGGCGCGTACAACCCGTCCACGCCGTCGCGCGGCTTGATGCGGATTTCGATTTTCTCGCTGCCGTAGTGAAAGGTCGTGGCCTCGATACGCGGTGTGCCCGCTGCGCGAATCGCGTCCAGCAACCCCCAGCGGAACAGCTGCAGCACGCCTGCCCGCATCATCGCGAGCGTGGACAGCGTGTCGGCGCCCCTCGCGTCCTGCTCCACGACCAGCACATCAACGCCCGCGCGCGCGAGAAGCATCGCCGTCGCCGCGCCGGCGCAGCGTCCGCCGACAATCACCGCGGCGTAAGACGGCCGCAACGCTTCAACCGCGCTGCTGGTGGCCATGTGCGCGCCAGTCTAAGTGAGATTTCGCAGTCGCTGCGGACTTTTCCGCAGTCTCCGCAGCTGGAAGCCGCCAGTGCCGCATTCTTGCGCGCCGCCTGTCGGCGTCAATCTTGCTTCGACGGTCTCGTATGGACCACCTCCTTATTCTCTATGGCACCACGGACGGACAAACGAGGAAAATCGCCGGCGCCCTCGCCGACGAGCTGCGCGCGTGCGGCAACGAGGTCGACGTCGTGAACGCCAGACATCTGCGTCCACCCACCCGGCCGGACGACTATGCAGGAGTGATCATCGCGGGATCTGTCCATGCGGGTGGGTACCAACGATCGGTTCGACGCTGGGTTCGCGCGCATCGTGAGGCGCTCGCCGGCCGGCCGACCGCGTTCGTGTCGGTCTGCCTGGGCGTGCTCGAACACAACCCGGCCACCGATCGCGAACTGGACCGCATCCTGACGAAGTTCTTCGACGAGACCGGCTGGCGTCCAACGGTGACCAAGATCGTTGCCGGCGCGCTGCCCTTCACGAAATACGGCTGGCTGAAACGGCGCGTGATGCGGCGAATCGCGGAAAAACAACTGGGCTCGGGCATCGACACCCGGCGCGACTACGAGTACACCGACTGGAACGACGTCAGGGCCTTTGCGCGGGCGTTCCGTCAGGATGTCCTCCGGACGCGGACGCTGCGGCCGGCGGTCTAGCCGCCGCGTTCGCCCGGACCGGGCCTTTTTCAGACTTCGACAGGATTTCTCAGGCCAGGCTCAGGACATTCCGCGGCCCTTCGCTCATATTGGCCATGGAGGTCATTATGGCGACCACATCCGACCGTTTGCTCTTGTGGAGTCCTCGTATTCTCGGCCTGCTGGTGACCGTGTTCATCGGCATGTTCGCGCTCGACGCGTTCAGCGAGGGAAAGCCGTTCCTGACGGCGCTCCTCGGCTTCGTCATCCACCTGCTTCCCGCCCTCGTCCTTCTCGGAATCGTGGTCGCGTCATTTCGACGGCCATGGATCGGGGCGATGGGCTTCATCGGGCTCGCCGTCTACTACACGCTGGCGATGTCGAGAGGTCGCCTGGACTGGATCCTCGCCATCCCGGGTCCGATGCTGGTGGTCGGCGGGTTGTTCTTGTTGAGCTGGTGGCGACGAAGCCGATGGCAGGTGCAGTCGGTGTGACAGGGAACGACGGGGAACGCCCCATCGAGATGTGCGGTGACGTCTCGGGAGGCCCCCATGTCCACGATCGAAGAGGTCAGCGGCACGGCGTTCGTCGTCGCTGAGTACCGGGCGGAAGAGAATCGGGAACCTGCGCCAATCTACCGGGATCCCGTCGTCGGATTGTTCTTGAGCGACGCGAGCCGCCAGGCCGCCGAGCGCATCTCCTCGCGCGTCCCGGCAGTGAAGGACATGGTCAAGACGCGGACGCGGTACTTCGACGACATGCTCGACTCGGAGATCGCGGCCGGCGTCGGCCAGGTCGTGATCCTCGGCGCCGGGCTCGACACGCGCGCCATCCGCAAGGCTTCTGCCCACGTGCGCTACTTCGAGATCGACGATCCGGCGACGATGGCGCTGAAGCGGCGGCGCTACGCCGACGCGCGCATCGACGCCGGTGTGACGCTCATCTCCGGCAACTACGTCACGGACGGCCTGATCGATCTGCTGGGACTGAACGGCTTCGAGTTCGACGTGCCGACGTATCTGATTTGGGAAGGCAACGTGATGTACATGCCGCTCGCCAACGACAAGGACACGATGCGGCAGTTGAAACGGCACGTGAGGCGATTCCGATTGTCGTTCGACTACCTCACCGAATCCGTGATCGCGAAGACCACCGGCGAGGCGAGCCTGACGACGCTTGTGGAGAGCTTCGAAGCGATGCGCGCGCCGTGGGTGTCGGGCATCGACGACGTCGAGAGCCTCGCGCGCGAAATGGGCCTTCGGGTGGTCGAGAACGTCACGACCGGCGAGCTGTACCGCAGATACCGCGGCCGGCCTGGCGCGTCACCGATCTTCGAGCATTACCGGATCTGCACGCTCGACTCGTAGCGCGTCGGACGAAAGCTCAGGCGGACTCACGCGACCGAGCGCGATCGGCGGAATCGGCGGCGGTTTCGCCGGCGACGAGCTGCGCGAGCATCGCCGCGACGATCGTCGACACGGCCCGCGCGCCGGGCGTCTGCTCGGCGCCGCCCTCGAACTCGATCGCGAGGACGCCGCTGCACCCCGCGGGCGTCAGGAGCGGGAGCACGAGCGCGCCGCTCGACGCCCCGTTGCCGTTGATGATGCACGTCCGCGCCGTTCGGAACGCTTCGGCGGTGGCGTTGTCCGAGTCGCGCGTCACAACCGGCAGCCTGGCGAGCATGCCGTCCGAGTAGCCGTGACCCAGCGCGGGCCGCAGCTCGGCGGCCGCGTCGTCCCAGACCCAGACGATCACGCCTTTCGCCTCGACGACCTTCGCGCACTCCTCGAGCAGCGGCGGCAGGTCCTCGGCTCGCGCGACCCGGCCGAGCTCCGTGCACAGACACGCGAGCGCAAGGAGATCGGGGGTCTCTCGCGGCCGCTCGAGCGGTGCGGGCGGCGCCGGAGGATCGATCGCGACCGGGACCGGCGGCGGGTCAAAGGCGACGCGCAGCGGTGGCGGTGATGGCGGCTCGATCGCGACGGGCGGCGCTTCGGTGCGGCGGATGCGCGACAGCGAGCTGATGGCCGAACCGACCATGGTGTGGAGCCGGGTCGGCGGCGGGCCGGAGACGGGGCCCGTGCGATGGTCCGGTTCGGCCCACGGACCGACAACCGCGGCTGAATCGGGAAAGTCCGCGAGGAACTCGCGGACCGCGCCGTCCGGGTCGAGCCCGATCGCTTCTGCATACGCGCGGACAAACGCCCGGCGGAAGAGACCACCCGGCCACGCGGACACGTCGTCCTGCTCGAGCGCCTCGAGCAGCGACAACTTGATTTTGGTCTGGCGAGTGACCGCGTGGAGATCGATGCCTTGTGCTTCGCGGCGCTGGCGCGACCGAGCGCCGAACTTTTCATGCATGCGGCACACTGACGAGCGAACCGGCCGAGCGTACCAAGATGTACGCGCCGCTTCAAGCAGGATCGCGTCGAGTCGGCGCCGCTTCCGCGCCAGGCGGCTCGCGAAACGGGTCCATCGGGATCGGCGCGTACTCGACGTCGAGGATCTCGAGGTGCTCCGTCCTTTTCGGCGCGCGCAGGACGACGCGATCGCCCGGGCTCGACTTCATCAGCGCGCGCGCGAGCGGCGACATCCAGCTGATGTAGCGGCGGTTCAGATCCACTTCGTCAATGCCGACGATGCAGACGACGTGCTCGTGGCGGGCCGCATCCTTATAGGTAACGGTCGCACCGAAGAACACGCGCGCGGCGGCGGACCCCGCCCGCGGCGCGGCCGGATCGACGACTTCGGCCGCGTCGATGCGCTTGGTCAGAAAGCGGATCCGCGAGTCGATCTGGCGCAGCCGCCGTTTGCCGTAGAGGTAGTCCGCGTTCTCGCTGCGGTCGCCGTTGCCGGCGGCCCAGGCCACCACCTGCGTCACCGCGGGCCGCTCGCGGTTCATCAGAAACCGGTGCTCGTCCTTGAGCCGCTGCAGCCCGGCGGGCGTGATGTAGTTCTTCAGCTTCGGCCCCGGCGCCTCGCGGACGGGCTCTCTCAGGGGCCGTTTCGCTCGCATCATTATTGATAGGCTCGCTTCAGCGATATTACAATCGTCTTGCGTAACAGGACGCACCCCGTCCGCGGGAAGGGCTGAGCCCACCTGAGCAAGACGTCGGTCACAATCTGCGATCTTCTTTCAGCCCGTCGAGCGGACGCGGGCGATATCCGAAAGGAGATCGTATGTCCGCACCCGCTCACCGTCATCTCCCGGAACGTCCCTCGCTCGAGCAGCTCCGGAAGCAAGCGAAGGAACATCTCGACGCGTTGCGCGCGACCGATCCTTCGGCGACGCTGGCCGCCGCACAGTACGCGCTGGCGCGCGAGTACGGGTTCGACAGCTGGCCGAAGCTCGTCCACCATGTCGAATTCCTGGTGCCGGCGACTCGCCCGCTCCAGCCGGCCGAGCTGAAATCCGATCAGAAGCTGCTCTGGTCGCCGGGCCGCGGCACCGACGTGTGGGCGCTCATTCGAGCGTGCACGACCGGCGATCTGGAGGCGGTCCGCGCGCTCATCGCGAAGGATCCGTCGCTTGCGCGGTCGCACTACGAGTACCGCAAACCGCTGTACTTCGCGGTACGGGAGAACCGGCTGGACGTCGTGCGATTCCTGCTCGATCACGACAGCAACCCGCTTGATCTCTGGGTGGACGATGACCCGCTGGAGATCGCGCGCGATCGCGGCTACGCGGAGATGGAAGCGCTGCTGGCCCGCACGCTCGAGACGAAGTTCAACGCGTCGCCGAAGGGTGAGCCGGTCGCACTCGCGTTGCAGCAGCACGACCTGAAGCGAATGCGCGAGCTGCTCGACGAACAGCCTGCGCTCATCGCCAGCGGCGACAAGCGATCCAATCAGCCGATCCACTGGGCCACGATGACGCGACAGCTCGACGCGATCGACGAGCTGCTGCGGCGCGGCGCGGACATCAACGCGCAGCGGATGGACGGCGCCCGCCCGATTCACGTGACCAACGGCGACTACTTCTACCGCGGGTGGCGTGACGTGCCGCAGAACTGGCCGGTCACGCCCGCGCAAGTCATGAAACATCTCGAGGCGCGCGGCGCGGTCATCGATCTGCCGACCGCGTGCCACACCGGCAACATCGATCGCGTACGGGAACTGCTCCGGCAGGATCCGTCACTCGCCAACAGGACCGGCGAGCACGAGGGCTACTACCTCGGCGCCGGCACGCCGCTCTCGAACGCGGCGGCCGCCGGCCGCATGGACATCGTGCTGTTGCTGCTCGAGCACGGCGCGGACCCCAACCTGCCCGAGGAGCAGTTCGCGCCCAAGGGCAAGGCGCTCTACTCGGCGGTGTACCACGGGCACTACGAGATCGCGAAGCTGCTGCTCGAGCGCGGCGCGTTTCCGAATCCGCCGGTGGAAAGCTCGGGTGACGCGCTCTGGGTGTCGCGCGAGTGGCGCCCGGACAAGCGCATGGAGCAATTGCTGCTCTCGTACGGCGCGGCGCCAGTGGAGGAACGCCGGGAGGAGGATTGGCCGACGAGCGCGCACAACTGGCTGCGCATTTCCCGGCTCCATCAGGCCGCGCGAAAGGGCGACGTGCGCGAAGCGACGAAGCTGCTCGACGCCGGCGCCGATCTGACGGCGCGGGACGAGCACTTGCGATCGACGCCGCTCGCCTGGGCGGCGAAGTTCGGTCAGCTCGAGATGGTCAAGTTCCTGCTCGAGCGAGGCGCACCGAAGAGCCTGCCCGACGATCCGTCGTGGGCCACACCGCTCGCGTGGGCGACCAGGCGTGGGCACGAAGAGATCGTCAGGCTGCTCCGCGAGCGAGCGTAGTCGCGCGGCCGGGCTATTTCGACGCGGGTAGCTTCGGCTGCCTGAGCTCGCGGAAGAGCCAGGCTTTTGCCGTTTTCCAGTCCCGGTTGACGGTCTCCGGCGAGACGTTCAACACGTTGGCGGTCTCTTCGACGCTGAGGCCGCCAAAGAACCTCAACTCGACGACCTGGCTCATCCGGGCATCGAATGTGGCCAGCGCGCTCAGTGCATCACTGAGAGCGACAATGTCGCGCTCTTGCGGCTCCGGCAACTCTCCGAGGTCGTCGATATTGACGCGAACTCCGCCGGCGCCACGTTTCTGGCGGCGCCGGCTGCGGGCAGATTCGATCAGGATCCTGCGCATCATCTGCGCGGCCAGCGCCAGAAAGTGCGTACGGTTCCGCCATTCGACGCGGTTGACATCAATCAGCCTCAAGTACGCCTCGTTCACCAGGGCTGTCGCCTGCAGCGTATGATCCGGTCGCTCCTGGCGCATGTAGTGTCGTGCAAGCCTGTGGAGCTCGCCGTACAGCAGTGGAATCAATTTCTCGCGGGCGGATTCGTCCCCCTGGCTCCAGGCCCGGAGGAGCTCGGTTGGCTGAGGGTCGGAATTCCGGGGCATGACAGTTTTTCCGATCCGATGGCGCCTTCCTTATCAAGAGGGCGTCGAGGATCTTACACCTCGAGTGGCGAGGCTCGACTGCCCAGGCAGTGAGGAATCGACCATGAGACCTGCGCCGGAGTACTGGGCGACCGTCAAACGCATACATCAATCTGCACTCGATCGGGATCCGTCCGAGCGTGCGGCGTTTGTGCGGGCCTCCTGCGACGGCGACGAGACCGTGCTGCGCGAGGTGCAGTCGCTGCTGTCGTACCAGGCGGAGGCCGAATCGTTTCTCGAGCGGCCGGCGATGGACCTGGCGGGTCGATCGTGGAGTGAGCCACGCGAGAATGCGCTGGCCGGCAAGGCGCTCAGTCACTATCAGGTCGTGTCACTGCTTGGCGCCGGTGGGATGGGTGAGGTCTATCTCGCGCGGGACCGGCGGCTCGATCGGACCGTCGCGATCAAGATTCTCCCTGGCGACCTGGCGGAAGAACCGGAACGGATGCAGCGCTTCGAGCGCGAAGCCCGCGCGGCGTCCGCGCTGAATCATCCGAATGTCGCGACGATCTACGACGTCGGTGAGAGCGACGGTCTGCATTTCATCGTCATGGAACATGTCGAGGGGGAGACCATTGCCGCCAGAGTCACGGGGCGGCCGCTCGCGCCGTCGGCGGTCGTCGACATCGCCGTGCAGGCGGCCGACGCGTTGGACGTGGCGCATGCCAAAGGCATCACGCACCGCGATATCAAACCGGCGAACCTGATGGTGACATCGCGCGGGCATCTCAAGGTGCTCGACTTCGGTGTGGCGAAAATGAAGCTCCGCGATGAGTCAACCCCGCGCGGCGAGTGGATCCTTGAGCCTGGGACCGCAATAGGGAGCGTGATCGGATCGGGACCGTACATGAGTCCGGAGCAGATCACGGGCGGAGACGTTGACCCGCGCACGGACGTCTTCAGCCTCGGGGTCGTCATCTATCAAATGGCGACGGGGCACCTTCCGTTCCCCGGATCGACACGCGAGGAGCTGAAGGAGGCCATCCTTCGTGCGGCTCCCAAATCCATCACCGGTCTCAACCCCGACGTGCCGATGGAGCTGGAGCGGATTACGTTCAAGTGTCTCGAGAAATCTGCAGAGAATCGCTATCAGTCGGCGCGGGAACTGTTGAGCGACCTCTGGCCGCTGAAGCGTCAGCTGGACGCGACACGAGCGATCGTCGATTCGCCGTGGTTCGAGTTCCTCAAGCGTCCGGTGGACGTTGCCGGCGAGGCGCCAGGATCCGAGGCCTCCGAGCTCGTCGCTCGGGGCTGGGCGCACCTGCGCTCCGGGTCCTTCTTCGAGCTGTCCGGCGCGGTCTCAGCGTTCCTGGCGGCAACCGAAGCCGCTCCGGCCTACGCCGCGGCCCACGCCGGTTTGGCGCTCACGAAGGTCGCGCAGGCCGTGTCTCACGATGTGCCGCACCTCGAAGCGCTCGCCGAAGCCAGGACCATGGCGTTGCGCGCCCTCGCGCTCGACGATCAGAGCGCGGACGCACAGGTTGCGTTGGGACAGGTCATGTTCTTCAGTGAATGGGACTGGACAGCGGCGGAGCGCAGCTTCCAGCGAGCGCTTGCGATCAACCCGAATCACGCAGACGCGTACCTCCATTACGGCGGCTTGCTGGAGGCCCTCGGTCAGCTGACGCGCGGATTCGAGCTGAAGCGGCGTGGTCTCGAATGCGACTCGACCTCGGCGCTCGCACATGTGCTCATCGCGTCCTCGCTATGGAATCAGCGCCGGTACGACGACGTGATCGTGTGGGTGAACAAGGCGCTCGACCGCGATCCGCGCCATCTGTTCGCTCGTGAATTGCTCGTCGGCGCCTGCGCGAAGAAAGGCGATTTCAGGCGTCAAATCGTGGAAGATCTCAAACGAGTCGAAGCGCGTGAACTGAGCGAAGAAACCGTGGTGGCGCTGAGGGAGATCGTCGCCGACATCCTGCACGCTTTCGATCACGAAGGTGTCGATGCGGCGCACCGGTGCATCCTCAAACACATGAGCAGCGCCTGGCTCACCAAGCTGATGTCGCAGGAAGGTGGCAGCCCCATAGTCGGGCGTGGCAACACCATGATTGGGCCCCTGGCGCGTTCCGCTGCAGCGGGAGACCTCGACAAGGCCTTCGAGCTTCTCCAAGGCGCCCTGGACGCACGCGACCCTGGGTTGATCCATCTCGCGGTGGCGCCTCAGTGGGATCCCTTGCGCGCCGATCCACGGTTCAATCAGTGTCTCGCCCGGATGAAGTTGCGGCAGGTACTGTAGTTATTCGCCGCGCAGGACACGCAGCGGGTCCACGCGCGCCGCGGCGCGGGCCGGCAGGTAACTCGCGAGCGTCGTGACGGCGACGAGTCCCAGGGCGACGAGCGCGTAGACGCCGGCGTCGAGCGGCCTCGTGGCGAAGAGCAACGAGGTCATGAGCTGTGTGACCACTGCGGCGCCGGCAAGGCCGAAGGAGACGCCGGCAAGCGCGAGGGTCACGCCGCGGCGCAGGAACATGCCCGCCAGCTCGCCGCGCGACGCGCCGAGGGCCGCGCGAATGCCGATCTCGCGCGTGCGCTGCGTCACCGAGTACGCGACCACTCCGTAGATGCCGATGATGCCGAGCACGAGCGCCATCGACGCGGCAATCGTCAGCATCACCAGCGCGAACGACGTCGCCGCCAGCGATCGGCCGTAGACGTCGGCAAGAGTCCGCACACGCGTCACGGCGATCTCGGGACGCACGCCGGAAATGGCCTCGCGTGCCTGCGCAACGAGGCTCTCGCTTCCGGCCCGGCTGCTCCGGATCGCAAAGGTGACGGATCGACGGACGTTGATCCGCTGCCCCTGGAAGGACTCCATCACCGCCGGCCAATACACGATCGGCGGCGCGGCCCGGTACACACCATCGTCGTACACGTCGCCGACCACGCCGATCACCTCACGCCAGGGGCTGGTGTCGCCCTCGCGGATCCGTTTGCCGATCGCGGCCTGCGGTTCTCGCCAGAATTCGCGCGCCAGGTTCTCCGAGATAATCGCCACTGGCCGGCGCGCCTCGAGGTCGGTCCACCTGAAGTCGCGTCCGCCGATGAGGCGTGTGCCGATGGTGTGGAAGTATCCGGGCGCCACGTACCTGAACCAGCGAAGCGATTCCGCGCCCTGGTCTTCAATCGGTACATCGTCGCGGACGATGGTGGAGCGACTTCGCTCCCCCGCCGCCATCGGCACGTTGCCGGTGAAGGACACGTCGGTCACGCCGGGAATCGCCGCCAGTCGATCGAGCATGGCGCGCTGCAGCGGCAGCACGCGCTCGGGCTCGGCCACGTCTGAGTCCGGGATCGTGATCCGCACGAGCTGCACCTGCGCAGGTTGTGTGAAGCCGGGCGGCACGTTCCGCAGCGCAAGAGACGTTCGAATCATCAGCCCCGCAGCCACCAGCAGGATCAGCGCCAGCGCGAGCTGAACGACGGCGAGAAGATTCCGTGCACGGTTGTGTTCTCGCGTGTCGCTCGAACCGCGCCCGCCGGCCCGCAGCGTCAGGGCGAGACGCCGGCCGGCGAACTTGACGACGGGAATGCTGCCGAAGACGAGCGACGTCGCCAGCGACACCACCAGCGTGAAGATCAGAACGACCGGATCGAGTGCGATTTCCTGCAAGCGCGGAATGCCGGCCGATCCAATCGCCCGCAGCACGCGCAGACCAGCCGCCGCGAGAGCGAGGCCCGCCCCACCGCCCAGCAGGCCAAGCACGAGGTTTTCCACGAGCACCTGACGCGCGATGCGTCCCCGACCGGCGCCGAGCGCCGTCTGAATCGCGAGCTCACGTTGCCGTGCCTGAGCGCGCACGAGCACGAGGTTCGCCACGTTCGCGCACGCGATCACCAGCACGATGCCGATCGTTCCCATCAGCACCCAGAGCATGTCGCCGGCCCCGCCGATCAGATCCTGCTTGAGCGGCCGCACCAGCGGCATGGTTCCTTCGAAGCCCGAACGATCGATGCCCGGGAACGACGGCCATTCCTTTGTCCATGGCAATACGATGCGCCGCAGGTCAGCGGTCGCCTGTTCACGCGTGACGCCCGCGGCCAGCCGGGCGATGCCTTCGTAGTTGAAGCCGCCCAGGGTCAGGCTCGCGGGGTCAATCCGCACCGGCAGCGCAAGATCCGGCGTCTCGTCGAGAAAACGAAAGCTCGCGGGCATGACGCCGATCACCAGGCGCGGCCGCGAGCCGATCGCGATCTGCCGGCCGACGATCGCTCGATCGCCGCCGAACCGGCGCCGCCAGTAGCCGTCCATCAGGATGACGGTCTCGGGCGATCCGGGAATCTGGTCCTGCTCCGAAAACCAACGCCCGATCGCCGGCTGGACGCCAACGGCGCGAAGTGTGCCGGCGGAGACGTTGAGCGTCGTGACTTCTTCCGGCACGTCGCCGTCGGTGACGGTGTCGGTACCGCGAGACCACGCGCCGATCTCCTCGAACGAGCGATTCTCGCGCGCGTAGGTGACGAGCATCGACAGGCAGATGCCTACGGGCGGCCCACCGTTGAGGTCGGCGGCGGTGTGCTTCAGGCTCACGAGCGCGTCGGCCTCGCGAAACGGCAACGGCTTGATCACCACGCCGTTGACGACGGTGAAGACCGCGGTCGTGGCGCCGATACCGAGCGCCAGCGTCAGCGTCGCGACCAGCGTGAAGATCGGTGCGCGCCGCAGCGCGCGAACGGCATAACGGAGATCGAGCAGCGAATCCCGCATGAGCACCGGACGAAACTCGTCACGCGTACTTTCCTTGACGCGTTCCACGCCGCCGAACTCGACGTAAGCCCGGCGGCGCGCCTCGACGGGCGTCATGCCGGCGCGCAGGTTCTTCTCCGTCTGCTGCTCGATGTGGAAGCGAATCTCCTGGTCGAGGCCGGACTCGAGGGTGTCGCGTCGGGTGAGCGATCGCAGCCGCCGCCAGCGCTCGGCTATCCAGCGCATGATCCCTACCCTCCTTGCACGGAGGCGTCGAGCACCTGGTTGATGGCGCGCGACGCGCGGCGCCACTGCGCCAGCTCCGTCTCGAGCTGACGCCGGCCTTGCCGCGTCAACGAGTAGTAGCGGGCGCGCCGGCTGTTCTCGGTGACATTCCAGTCAGACGTGATGAACCCCTGACGCTCGAGCCGGTAAAGCGCGGGATAAAGCGTCCCCTGACCGAGCTGCAGCACGTGCTCGGACCATTGCTCGATGCGCTCGGTGATGCCCCAGCCGTGCATCGGCTCGAGTTGCAGCGCCTTGAGCACCAGCATGTCGAGCGTGCCCTGGAGCAGATCGCCGCGGTCCTTCGTCATGCGCCTCCTTTCGATCGTCGAAAGAAGGGTATCCGATCTTCCTTTCGATTGTCCAGAGGAAGTCAGCTCAGCGGCCCGGCTCGTCGATCGCCGTACGGCGCTCCCGGGCAAGACCCTCGAGGTCGGCCAGCCCGGTCTGCTGCGCGATCCGCAGCGCCAGATCGTACTGCCCGGCCGCGGCGGCGCGGTCGCCGTCGCGCGCGAGCGCATCGCCAAACTTGATCACGACCGACACGATCTCCTGCGGCGACGGGCGATCGAACGGCTCGGCCTGGCCGGCCAGCTCGAGGTAGCGTCGATAGTGAGGCAGCGCGTCCTTCGTGCGGGTCTGTGCGTCCAGCAGCTCGGCGAGATACAGGTGGACGGGCCGCAGTGAAGGATCTCGATCCAGCGCGCGCTGCCACCAATCCACCGCCGCGCCCTGATCGTTCAGCCGATAGGCGAGCACGCCCGCGTTGACGAGCGTGTCGACATCGTCGGGCCAACTAGCGAGCACGCGCTGGGCCTGTGCGTACGCCCCCGGATATCGGCCCGCTTCGATCAGCAACCGCGTCAACGCGCGGGCTGGCGTCGGATTCTGCGGGCTGGCCGCGATCGCGTCCCGCAGCGCGCGCTCGGCGCCCGCGGCGTCGCCGGCCTGTCGCTCCGCTTGCGCCAGACGGAGCAATGCACCGCTGTCGTACGGGTTGATGCGCGTCGCAGCCTCGAGCTGCTCGCGATCGGTGTGGCCGGCGGCGAGGCGGTACCGCCACTGATCGACCGCCGCCAGCACGAGCAAGCCTGCGACGCCCGCGACGCGGACGACCGATCCCACTGCGTGCCGCGCGGCGCGTGAGACTGCGGCGGTGGCCGCCGCCGGCGCGCTTGACGCACCGGTGTCGACCAGCACTCGACCGACGCGCGGGTTGCGCAGCTTCCACACCACGCCGTCGATCATGAAGTGATGGATGTTCACGATCGACGCGACGATGAACACGCTGGTCGTGAAGTCGGCGTGCCAGCCGTAGCTCGCGAGCCACGGGATGGGCAGGAAAAGCGCCAGGCCGCCAACGACGAGGATGCCCCAGTAGGCCCAGATGTTCCAGGAGCCGGGCCGGACGGTTTCGGCGTCGCGCTGCGCAAAGTACCGCGTGATCCACAAGTACTGCGCCGAGTGCATCAGCGCGAGCATGCCGGAGCTGTAGCGCGTCTGCGGCGCGGAGAGCGAGGACACCCAGCTCACGACGAGCGGCACGACGAACCACAGCGCCTGCGTCGAGTAGAGCACCAATGGGGCGACGAGACCGCCGCCGCTGCCCGCGCCGCGCCGGGCCAGCGGGATGAATGCGGAAAGCCCGCCGGCGACGAACACGAGCGCGGCCACCATCTCGATCCCGAGCGACAGCGGCACGGGCAGACCCAGCGAGAGCACCATCGGATCGCGCGACGGTCCCTGGTTGAAGGCCGCCATGAGCATCACGTACGACGCGACGAAAGCCACGCGCAGCCGGCGCCGGGTTGTGGGCGTGACGTCGATGCCGCCACGGCGCAGGAACATCATCAAGAGGCCGAAGTTCTGGCCGGTGTAGTGCCACGGGCTCCAGAGGATGTAGGTGGTGAAGAGCCACGGCACGAGCGCGTAGCGGACGTGCGCCGCGGCGCCGAGGATCAGGAGCGCGGCGGTCAGATAGTGCGTGTACAGCCGGTGCTCGCCGCGATCGTCGCGCCCGTAGGCGCGATAGATCGTGGCCATGTAGTGCGGGTAGTTGCAGAGGATCGCGAGCGCGTAGAAGGCCGTTGACCAGCGCGCGACGTCGCGGTCGACCAGCGCGTACGACACGAGCAGCAGCGGCACGGACCAGCCGCCGCACCCGATGAGCAAGTCAATCCAGGGGCCGTCGATCCAGGGGCGCCGAGCCGACGTTGCGCCGGACGCGCCCATCGTCATCGCGGAGGAAACTATCGGCGGTTGTCTGACGGCACTTCAGCGACGGCGGCTGGGAAGCGCCGCACAGATGGGCCGCGCCGATGGAATACACTGCGCGGATGGTCAAGCCGGTAATGAGCGTCGTGTGGGCGGCGGTCGCAACACTTGCGATTTCTGCAGCTGTCGCCGGAGACGGTTCCAGCCAGGCCGTCGATCCGTCGGTCCGTTACCTTGGCCAGTCGCCGCCGGGCACCACTCCGGCCCGCTTCGCCCCGGGCATCGTCAGCACGCCGGCGATCGAGATCAATGCGGCGTTCCGACCCGACTTCAAGGAGTTCTTCTTTGCTCGACAGGTCGACGGCGTATTCACACTTTTCCGCTCCACGCTCAGCGGAAGGCAGTGGAGCAAGCCCGAAGCGCTGCAGATCTATCCGACCGGCGGTCCAGGCATGGCCGTGGACATGGCCTACTCGCCGGATGGTCGTGAACTCTACTTCCTTGGCCGATTCAAACCCGGAGTGCCACAGGCGGAAGCGCCACAGGATATCTGGGTAATCCGGCAGCGCGACGGACGCTGGTCGAACGCCGAACTCGTCGGACCGCCAGTCAGCACAGACGCGAATGAATCGTATCCGTCAGTTGTTGCTGATGGCAGCCTCTATTTCACGTCCAATCGTCCCGGAGGCCTCGGATTGACGGATATCTATCGGGCGCAGCGGCTGAGCGACGGCCGCTTCGACACGCCTGTGAACATCGGTAGCCCGCCGAATTCGGACCGGGCAGAAGGAGACACCTTCGTCTCACCGGACGAGCAGTATTTGATTTTCATGTCGGTCCGCCCCGGTGGGTTTGGTCGGGGCGACCTGTATGTTTCCTTTCGATCCGGATCGACGTGGGGGACTCCGATCAACCTGGGGCCTTCGATCAACACCGCCGATGTTGATTTCTGCCCGATGGTCACGCCCGATGGGAAATATCTCTTTTTCTCGCGGAGATACGGCGAAGGCGGTTGGGACACTACAACGGACGCCGATGTGTTCTGGGTGGATATCGACGTAGTGAAGCGCCTGCGAAAATGACCGGGCCGCTCGTAGGCGGAGTTCTGATAGTGATCAGCGTGCGTGCATAGCGAAGGCTGGCTGGGAGGCAGGGATTCGAACCCCGATAACGGCGTCCAGAGCGCCGTGTCCTACCGTTGAACGACCTCCCAGCAGGGGTTGCGGCGGGTGCCGCAACCTTCTGAGCGTAGCACAGGACGCGCCGCCGCCATGAGGGCCGCTTTCGATATGCTGTCCCCTGCGACCGTGGTCCCAGACGAACTCGAAGGAGAGTGACATGAGGACAAAGAAGATGTTGCTGGGCGGAGTCGCGGCTTTGGTCGTGGCGTGGGCCTCGGCCGCCCCGAGCCATGCGATCGGTCAGCAGCCGACGGTGCAGATCCCCAACCCCGGCGTGCCCCAGATCATGACGCTGGAAGGCAAGTTCGTCCGTGTGGCGTACAACAACGAAGGCTACGTGATCCTCGGCTACCAGATCGCCAATCGGACGGTCGGGAACGACTGGATCATGCTCGACGTCGGCATCACGCTGATGAAGGACGTCAAGGACTACACGATCAAGCGGGACGCGTTCTCGCTCGACACGCCCGACGGCACGCTGCCGTTGCCGTCGATCGCGGAGTACCGCGAGAACTCAGCCAAGACCGAGCCGCTCCAGAACCGGATGAAGGTCCAGCGTGATTCGATCAACTACTTTCCCCCCTGGACGCACGGCGTGAATCGCCTCGGGATGTTCTCGGATCTCGGCTCCCGCGCGATGCCGTTTGACCAGGCGGACGTCACGCGCGATCGCGCGTGCATGGGCCAGCTGTATTTCCACGTGCCGAACGGCACGAAGTACGGGCAGTACTGGCTGAACGTCAAGTTCGCCCAGAGCGTCGTGCGGGTGCCGTTCCGGCTGCTGACCGAGGAAGAGGAAAAGACGCTTGGCAAGAATTTCGGCGACATCAAAAAGCAGGTGGACGCCGCGTTCAGGAAGAAGAAGTAGCCACTAATAGTTTCGCGCACTCGACGTCGCGGTTCAAGACTGTTTGTTGACCGGCGGGACGCGTATCATCGCCGGTCCATGTCGAAAATTGCGAAACGCGACAGGGCGCTCCGCGAGGGGCGCTCGGTGGTGCGGCACGTCTCGCCCGAGACGTTGCATCAGCTCATTCGGCAGCGCGGGCTCGAAGCCTGCGGCGAGCTCGTCACCCGGGCCACGCCCGCGCAGCTCACGTCCGTGCTCGACCTCGACCTGTGGCGCCATGGCGGGCCCGGACGTGACGAGCAGTTCGACGTCGATCGCTTCGGCGAATGGCTCGAAGTGCTGGTGGACGCCGGAGAGTCCGTCGCCGCACGGACGATCGCGGCCCTCGACAGACACCTGGTGATCGCCGGCTTGTCGCGGTACCTGCGTGTGTTCGACCCGGGCACGTTCGAACCGACGGAATCGAGCGACGACGAGCCGATCGATCGCCACGAGAAGATGAATAGCGAGACGAGCGCCAACGTGCCCGAGTGCGAAGTGGGCGGCTATCTGGTGCGGGCGCGACGAACCGACGCGTGGGACGCGATCGTCGCGCTCCTCGTCACGCTCGAAACCGATCACCACCACGACTTTCACGCGCTGATGCAGGGATGCCGCCGCCTGTCCAATTCCAGGCCGGAGCTCGGCGGCCTCGACGATCTGCTGCTGGCACCGGAGCAGCACCTGCACGACGTCGCCATCGAACGCGAGCGGCGGCAAGCGCGGCTCGGGTACTCGACGCCGGCCGACGCGCGCGCGTTTCTGCAGATGGCGCGGCAGCCGCGAGCGGCGTCGCCCGCGATCAACCCCATCGTCACGCACTACTTTCGCACGCTCGAAGCGCACGCCGGCGCCGACCGAGCTCGCCTGGACGACGATGACCCGGGCGTGATGCCGCGCCGGCCGCGAGCGCTGCTCGAAGGCGCGCACGATCCTGGCGCCGAGAGACTCCCGATCCTGAGGCGGCTGATGGAATTTCTCCGACACCACGACGAGGCCGCGTGCCTCGCACGCAGTCGCGAGCTGGCGTTCCTCGCGAACACGCTGCTTGCGGGATCCGTGCAGTCGCGGGCGTTCACGGCCCGGGAGGCGTCAGACGCGGCCGCGTGCACGTGCAACCTGGGGCTCGAATGCGGCACGACGACGCCTCCCGACGCGTTCCTCGCGGATCACGACCTCGTGATGGCGTTCGAAGCAGGCTGGTCGGTGCTCCATCGAGACGTGCACCTGTTCGTGACCGATCAGCTCGTCTCGATGCTGGCAGATCTTCATTGCCTCGACGTTGACACGGAGCGCGGACTCCGCAGGTTGCGCCGGGCGCTGGTCGAGCAGCGCGCCGCGGGCACGCCATGGCTGGCGCGCGAAGCGGCGGACGTGCTCGCCACGCTCGATCTGACCGCCTGGATCAGCGTGATCGGACTGCTGGACGAATGTCCCGTCGTGCCCGCGGCGCTGACCGCGGTGCTCGAGCACCGCGCGACGCCCGTCAGCCCCACGGCGTTCGAGTTCATCTCGGCCACCGCGCAGATCGGCGACGTGCGCGTCTTCATGCGGGCGCTCCCCCGCGTCTTGTCAGGCTGAGCGTCGCGCTGCTTCGATCGCGGCGATGTCGATCTTCTGCATCTTCATCATCGCGTCGAACGCTCGCTTCGCCTCGCCGCCGCCCGCCGCCAGCGCGTCGGTGAGCGCGCGCGGCGTGATCTGCCAGGAGAGACCCCAGCGATCCTTGCACCAGCCGCACTGGCTCTCCTTGCCGCCATTGCCGACGATTGCGTTCCAGTACCGGTCCGTCTCCTCCTGGGTGTCGGTCGCGATCTGAAACGAGAAGGCCTCATTGTGCTTGAACATGGGGCCGCCGTTGAGACCGAGACACGGAATGCCCACCACGGTGAACTCCACCGTGAGGACATCGCCCTTCTTCCCGCTCGGGTAGTCGCCCGGCGCCGTGTGCACAGCGGTCACCGCACTGTTCGGAAACGTCGCAGCGTAGAAGCGCGCGGCATCGTGCGCGTCCTTGTCGAACCAGAGGCAGATCGTGTTCTTGGGCTTCATCCGGCGATTCTACGCGCCGGACGCCGCCCGTGTCCCGCTTGCACTTGACGTCCAAGTGCAGGCGTGCGACGATGCCCACGCGGTTCCACTTGCATGCCCAGTAAAGACACCAACGGCGTCGCGCTCCTCCAGGGCACCCTGGACCTGATCGTCCTGCGCGCGCTCGAGACGATGGGCCCGCTCCATGCCTACGCGCTCGCGGCGCGCCTCGAGCAGATGACGCAGCACCCGCTGACGCTCAACCAGGGCACGCTCTACCCCGCCCTGGTCAGGCTCGAACAGCGGGGATGGATCAAAGGCGAGTGGCGCCAGACCGAGCACTCGCGCGACGCCAAGTACTACGGCATCACGAAGGCCGGATCGCGCGCGCTCTCCAAACAGGCCGAACGCTGGCGCCGGCTCGCCGGGCTCGTCGATCATCTGCTGTCGGACGAGCGCTGAGATGTCCGCGATCCGGCGCGCCCTGCTCCGCCTGCGAAACGCGATCACGCCGGCTCGCGCGGACGAGGAGCTCGACCGCGAGATCGCGGCGCATCTGCGGCTCGTCGAGGACGAATACCGCCGCCGGGGGTTCCCGGAGAAAGACGCGCGCCAGGCCGCGCGTCGTGCGCTCGGCGGCGTCGAGCCCTCGAAGCGCGCGCAGCGCGACGCGCGATCGTTCGTCTGGCTCGACGACCTGCGCCGCGACACGGCGTATGCCGCGCGCACGCTCGCGCGCGCGCCGGGCTTCACCGCCGTCGCCATCCTCACGCTGGCGCTGGGCAGCGGCGCCAGCACCGCCATCTTCAGCGTCGTCGATCACGTGCTCCTGCGATCGCTGCCGCTGCCGTCGGCCGATCGCCTCGTGCGTCTGTACGAATCGAATCCGGCCGCCGGCGAGCCGCGCGGCGATGCGTCGCCGGCGCACGTCACCGAGTGGCGCCGTGCGTCCACGTCGTTCGATCTGCTGACCCCGCTGGGCGCCACATCGGTGACGATGATTGGCGCCGCGGAGCCGGAGGCGCTGCTCGGCATGCTCGTCGGTCCGGAGTACTTCGCCCTCACCGGTGTGAAGCTCGCGATCGGCCGGCCGTTCGAGGCTGCGGCGTATCAGTCGCTCGCCAACGCCAAGCTCGGGCCGTTCGCGCTGCGCGACGCCACGTCCGACAACGCGGAGGTCATCCTCAGTCACGCGGTCTGGCAGCGCCAGTTCGGCGGCGATCCGAACATCGTCGGCCGCGTTGTCGAGCTCAACGGCATACGGACGACCGTCGACGGCGTCATGCCTGCGGACTTTCGACTGGACGAGACGTCGTGGGGCGTCGCGGACTGCTGGATCCCGCTCGTCGAGTCGCGGATGCAGGGGCAGCGACGGTTCCGGCAGTACCCGGCGATTGCGCGTTTGAAGCCGGGCGTGAGCCTCGAGGCTGCGCAGTCGGAGATGACGTCGATCGCGAGCGCCATTGCCGCGGACCACGCCGACGAGCGTAGCTGGACCGTGCGCGTCGAGCGGCTGCAGGACAGTCTCGTCGGCGATTCGCGTTCGACCCTGCTCATCCTGCTCGGCGGAGTGATCTGTCTTCTGCTGATCGCGGGCGCGAACGTCGCGAATCTCCTGCTGATGCGTGCGGCCGGCCGCGCGCGCGAGGTGGCTGTGCGGATGGCGATCGGCGCGGGCCGATCGCGGCTCGTCCGCCAGTGGATCACCGAGAGCACGGTGCTCGCGCTGGCCGGCGGCATGGCAGGCCTGGTGCTGGCGGTCTGGGCCGTCCCGGCGCTCGTCGCGAACTCGCCGATCAAGTTGCCGCGCATGGATCACATCACGGTCGATGGGCGCATCTTCGCGTTCAGCGTAGCGCTGTCGCTGGTGATCGGCGTCGTCTGCGGCCTGGCGCCGGCGGCCGGCGCGTGGCGCGTCACCGTGGCGTCCCTGCGGTCGTCGGCGCCGGTTGGCGAAGCGCGCGGCCAGCGCCGGTTGCGCGTGGCGCTCGTCGTCGCGCAGATCGGCCTCGCGATTGTCCTGCTCGTTGCCGCCGGCCTCATGGCGCGCACGCTAATGGCCGTGCGCGGGCTCGACCTGGGATTCGATCCGCACGGCGTGCTGACGTTCGGCATCAACCCGCGCGGCGATCGCGATCGCCTGCCGGACCCCAATTCGCTGCGCGCGTTCAGCCGCGATCTGATCGATCGGCTGCAAACCATCCCCGGCGTCGAGGCGGCCGGCATCGGCAACGTTCCGCTGCTCGGCGGCTTGCGCATCGGGTTCGTGCCGGAGGGCCGCGACACGGGCATCGACGTCCCGGGCGATCTCCCCAGCCCCGGTTACTTCACGGCGCTTCGGCTTCGATTGCGATACGGACGGCTCTTCGACGATCGCGACATCGGCGGCGCCGACCGGGTAGTGATCGTGAACCTGGCCTTCGCCCGCACCGCGTGGAACACCGACAACGCCGTCGGCCGGCGCGTGCGCGTCGATTCGAGCTCGGTCTCCGACTGGATGACCGTTGTCGGCGTCGTCGACGACGTCCGCATGGACACGCTCGAGGAAGCCGCGCCCCCGGTCGTGTACACGCCGTACCTCCAGAGCACGGTGGCCATGTCCACGAACTTCGTGGTGCGCACGTCGCGCGATACCGACGAGACGCTGCGCAAGGTCCGCGACGTGGTCCGCTCCATGGCGCCGTCGATGCCGCTGACACGAATCGCGACGATGGACGAGCGCGTCGGACGTTTCGTCGCGCCGCGCGAGTTCAACTTCTGGCTGATCGCGGTCTTCTCGGCGATCGCGCTGGTCCTGTCGGCCGTGGGCGTGTACGGACTCATGAGCGAGGCCGTCGCCAGCCGCACGGCCGAGATCGGCGTGCGCATGGCCCTCGGCGCCGGCCGCCTCGAGGTCGTGCGCCTCGTCGCGTCGCGCATGGCGTTCATCACGGCCATGGGCCTGGCCGCCGGCATCGGCGCGGCGGTTCTTGCGGCGCGCTGGCTCGGGTCGATGCTCTTCGGCGTGAGACCCGTCGATCCGCTCACGCTCGCGATCGTGCCGCTCGTCTTCGTCGCGGCGGCGGTCGTCGCGACGCTCGCCCCCGCGCGACGCGCGACGAAGGTCGATCCCATCGTCGCGCTTCGCGGCGAGTGATCGCCGTCTTGACAACCCCCGGTGCCCGCGACATACCATAGGCATAGTTTACCTATGCCTAGGGAAACTGGCCTGCCCCCCGGCACGCTCATGATGCTGATTCTCCGCGTGCTGAAGACCGAGCCGCTGCACGGCTACGCGATCGCCCAGCGCATCCGTCTGCTGTCCGCGGAAGAGCTCCGCGTCGAGGAGGGCTCGCTCTACCCGGCGCTCCAGAAGCTCCTGATCAAAGGATGGGTGACGGCTGCGTGGCGGGCGTCCGAGTCCGGGCGACAGGTGCGCGAATACCGCCTCACGCCGGGAGGACGCCGGCAGCTCGAGACCGAGATCGCGGAATACCGGCGCATGGCGAGCGCGATCGGCGTGCTGCTCGACGAGGCGTGATGGCCCAACGGCGATGATCGGCGAGTGGATTCGGCGCTTCCGCTTCCTGCTCCGGCGACGCGAGCTCGAGGACGAGCTGCGGCGGGAAATGGAGTCGCACCGGGCGGAGATGGACGAGCCGCCGGCTTTCGGCAACATGCTGCGGCTGCGAGAGGACGCGCGCGACGCGTGGGGATGGCGGTGGCTCGACGACCTCGTGCACGACACGCGATTCGCGTGGCGAACGCTGCGTCATAGTCCCGGATTCGCGCTGACGGCGCTCGTCACTCTCGCGCTTGGCATCGGCGTGAACATCGGGATGTTCCGCCTCGTCAACGGGCTGCTGCTGCGGCCGCTGTACCCGGGTGCCGCAGAAGTGTGGCAGGTGAAGAGCCGCAAGACGGCGCCGCCCGGAGAGGGCCGCGCGTTCTCCTACCCGAACTACCGCGATATCCGGGACGGCACGAGCGACATCTTTGCGAGCCTGGCGGCCTCCGACACGAGCTTCGTCGGTCTCGATGCCGGCGACCATCCGCGAAGCGCGCTGGTCGCTGCGGTGACCGCGAACTACTTTCAGGTGTTCAGTGCCTCGCCGGCGCGTGGACGCCCTTTCACCGAAGAGGAAGAGCGGCCTGGTGCAGCCATTCGCGTCGCAATCATCAGCTATCCGCTGTGGGAGCAACTCGGCGCTGACCCGGCGACGCTCGGCCGGCTCGTGCGCGTCAACGGAAAAGAGTTCACAGTCGTTGGTGTGGCGCCGGACGGATTTACGGGTGTGAGCATCCCCGGGCCAGAAGTCTGGTTGCCCATCGGCGCGCGAGAGACGCTCAGTACCGAGGACCGGACGGGACCTCCGTTCGGCGCACGAGAATCGCACGATCTGAGAGTTGTCGGACGGCTTCGTCCCGGGATATCCGTCGAAGCGGCGTCGGCGGCGCTCGCCACTGTTGGCCGCCGACTCGAACAGGCATTTCCCGCTGTCAACGCCGGCTACTCGCTCTCGATGTCCGAGCCGGCCGGCCGTCTCTTGTTCATGCCGGACGCCAGCACCGGAACCTTCGCCGGTCTGGTCCTGCTGTTGATGCTCATGCCGGTCGTCGTTCTGCTCGTCGCCTGTCTCAACCTGGCCGATCTGTTGGTGGCGCGAGGACACGTGCGCCGGCAGGAGCTCGCGATCCGCACGTCGCTCGGCGGCGGCCGGGCGCGCCTCGTTCGACAACTCCTCACCGAAGGCTTGCTCCTCGCGTTGGCCGGAGGCGCGGTCGGCCTCGGGCTGTCGACGTGGGCGACCAGGGCGCTGCTGGCGTCGCTCCGTGTCCGGCTCCCCGTCGCCGTCACGCTTCCCGACGCGGGTCTCGACTGGCGAGTCCTCGCCGGTACCATCGCGTTCTGTCTCGTCGCCTCGCTGATCTTCGGCGTCGGTCCGGCGCTTGCCTTGACCTCCCGCGCGGCGGCGGCCGATCTCAAGCGCCGCACCGGCGACGAAACGCGCCGCCCGGGAGGCACTCGCATCGGCAACATCCTGGTCGTCGCACAGATTGCGCTGTCACTGCTCCTGCTTGCGTCCGGGGGACTCTTTCTCATGAGCGCCCTGTCGGCGACGACGGCCGATCCCGGATTCCGTCTCGACGGCGGCGTGATCGTGGAAGTCGATCCGGCGCTTGCCGGGTACAACGAAATGCGTTCGCGGCAAACGCATCTCGCATTGGTCGATCGGCTGCGAGCGATCCCTGGCGTTGAATCGGTCACCATTGCATCGCGTCCAGCGTTCACCGGGTTCGGTGACAGCCGCGATGTCGCGCCGGCCGGCGCCGCGGACGCGCGATCGGTCGACACGGTCTTCAGCGTCGTCGGCCGCGACTACGCGAAGGTCCTCGGGCTGCCGATGCTTGGCGGCCGTGATTTCAGCGACGCCGAATTGACTTCGAACACCGGACCGCGGGTCGCGATCATCGACGACGCGCTTGCGTCGGAACTGTGGCCGGGAGAGAACGCGCTCGGACGGCAGGTACTGTTCCTCGACGCCGAAGGACCGGAAGCGAAGCAGCCCATCCTGGTGGTCGGCATCATTCCGGCCGTCAAGCACTCGCTCGGAAATCCGCGGCTCTACCCGCATGTGTACGTGCCGCTCGGACAGCACTACGAGAGCGCGATGACGCTGCAGCTTCGGGTGGCCGAAGGGCACGGCAACCGCGCGATGCTGGGCACGATCACTCGCGCGGTTCGCGAGGTGGACGAGCGAGTGCCCGTCCTCGGTGTCGCGACATGGCGGGATCATCTCGACGCCAGTCTGGATGTCCTCATCTACCGGGCCGGCGCACGGGTGTTCTCGACGTTCGGCGTCATCGCGCTGCTGCTGGCCGTTCTCGGCGTCTTCGGCGTCAAGTCATACGTCGTGTCGCGGCGCACGCGCGAGTTCGGCATTCGGATCGCCATCGGCGCCCAGCCACGCACCTTGCTGTGGCAGGTGTTGCGAGAGGGCGGCCGGATCACCGCCATCGGCGTCGGGATCGGCCTGCTGTTGGCCCTCGCCGCCGGACAGTTTCTCCAGGGCATCCTGTACGGAGTGAACGGCGTCGAACCGGTCGTGCTGATCACCGCGCCGCTGATCCTCGTGGCGGCGTCGCTTCTGGCGTCGTACGTCCCGGCGCTTCGCGCCACGAGAGTCGATCCGACAGTCGCGCTGCGCTCCGAGTGACCCGCGTCACCCGCGCGCGGCGACCTCCCGCTCCCACTCGATCGGATCGCGCGTCTCGGCATTCTTGATCCCGAGCTCGCGCAGCGCGTCGATCACGGTCTGACGACGCACGACCGACACGTTCAGGATGTGCGCGATCACGCTGCCGAACGTGAAGCTGACCGGCGGCGTGCAGAGCGCGTCGACGAAGGCGTCGTCCCACTCGTTGCGATCGCGGATGCGCCGGACGAGCGCGGTGAACTGCGGCTGCACGGCGGCGAGCCGCGCCTGCAGCGCGGGAATGCTGCGCTCGTCGCGCGACGGAATGTCGCGCCCGCCGATCGCCGCGGTCCAGACTTCTTTCGCGAAGATGATGCGCTCGAGCATCGTGCGCACGTCGGGCTCGGGGCCTTCGAAGTGGTGCACCACGTACCCGGGCCGGACGGGACGATCGAGTGCGGCGTCGGAGAGCGTCGCGGCCTGCTCCAGCAGCCGCGCGGTGTGCCAGTGATCGTGTTCGATGAGTCGGTCGGAAAGATCCATGGTCGCGGTCCTCGATTGACCCGGCAGCAGCAAACCGCCGGGCGGGTGGAAGTGGATGGCATTGGGTGCGGCAAGACGGAAGTCGCGCGGTGCGTCGGCGAAACGGCTCGGCGGTACGCCGTGCGCTCTGGTGAACGCGCGCGAGAAGGCCTCGACGGCGTCGTAGCCCGCTTCGAGCGCGGCCTCCGTGACGTTGGCGCCCCGGCCGAGCTGCCAGGCGGCGCGCTCGAGCAGCAAGCGGCGCCGGAACGCCGCCGGCGGCTCGCCGATGCCGGCGCGCACCAGTCGATTGAAATGGAACGGGCTCAGCATGGCCCGCGCCGCCAGCGCGCGTCCGTCGAGACCCTCGTCGAGCGCCTCGATGACGGCGTCGACGACGTCGCGGAGGCGATCCGGGCGCGCGTTCATGGGCACGAGTATGCCCCGCGCCACGCCGGCGCGCATGACCGCAATTGCTGATGGCCGAAGCGGCCGGCGAGGCCGCTACTCTTCGCCGCCCGGCCCCGCTCCGGCGCTGCGATTCGCTTTCGTCACCGAGCTGATCTGCAGATCGAACCCGCTCGGCGTTTTCGTGTGGTAGCTCTTGAACGGCGACGTGTGGATGTCTCCGCCGCCGCCCGTGTCCACGCTCGCCGCGAGGTTGCGCGACTCCAGCCCCTTCAGCACTTCGTCCGGATCGAACGGCTGGATGCCGAACGAGATGTGATCGATTCTCGCGCGGCGCGGAGGCGGCGGCGCGTCAGGCGCGGCCTGCCCGCGGCCACCGCCGCCGAGGCGGATGATCGTGTCGCCGACGTCGCCGATCTCGCACTGGTTCTGGCGGCCGGTATCGCGGCCGAGCTTCCAGCCGAGCAGCGCGTTGTAGAACGCGACCGTCTCCTTGTATTTCGTGCACTGGAAGGAGATGTGATCGAGCCAGACCGTCTTCCAGATCGTCGCGTCGAACGGCGCGGGAGCGCCGGTCTTGCCCTTCGCCGCGCTCTGGCGGCGGTTCTTCAAGTTCCCGTTGCTGATCTGCAGATCGAAGCCGTCGGGATCCTTCACGTGGAAGCTCTGAAAGTTGTTCTTGCTGTCGTTGTCCGCGATGGGATTCAGGCCGCGCTTCTTCAGCTCGGCCTCGACCTTCTTCGCGTCCCACGGCTCGATGCCCCAGCAGAAGTTGTCGAACACGCAGTTGACCGGCGCCGCTTGTCCGCGTCCGCCGCCGCGTCCCTGGCCCCCAGCGGCGTTGGGATCAGCGCCTGCCGGCGGTGGCGGCGGCGCGGGCGGCGGTGGCGGGGCCTGATAGCCGCCGCGAATAATCAATCCGCCCCAGTCGCCGATGTCGAGCACGGCCTGCTTGCCGTCGTCGCTCCTGATCTTCCAGTTCATCAGCGCCGCGTAGAACGCGGCTTCCTTCTGGTAGTCCGAGACCTGGCAGGAGAAGTGATCGAGCAGCACCGTCTTCCAGCCCGTGGCCTCGAACGGCAACGGCCCGGGCGTGGTGTCGGGCGGCGGCCCCTGCCGCTGGCCCTGGCCGCGCGCGCCGGCCGGAGGGTCCTGGCCAAACGCGAGCGCGGAAATCGGCCGGACGGCGACGGCGACGCCGAGCGCCTGCAGCAGTTGCCGGCGCGAAAGACGTCCGCGATCGTACTCATCGAATAGTAGTGCGAGCCTGTCAGCCATGGGTCGCTCCTTCAACGGTCCGCAAGACGTTGAGAATTCAACCAGAGTATGCGCGATAATGGCGTGCTCCCTCAACCAGCGCGCGCTCCCCCGCACAGGAGGTTTCTGTGCCCAAAGCGACGTCGATCTCCGTTGAGAAGCTGTCCTCCACTGTTGCGGCTGCTGTGAAAGCCGCGGTTCAGAAACACCCCAACATCAAAGTCGATCCCGCGACGTCGTTGTCGCTGTCGTACTTGATCTGGGGCATCCCCGTTCCCGAGCCGATCGCCGGCGCGCTGACGATGCGCGAGGCGCAGGCGTTCGCGAACGACGTCGCGGCGCAGCTCGGCCCGGGCTTGCCGGGCGCGCAGCTCGAGGGCGCCGTGTTCTCGCACGGCGGTCATCTGATCATCGGAATTCCGGTGCCGCCGGAAGTTCTGATCGGCCGCTGACGAGGCCGCCATGTCGAAGCTGTGCCCAAGCGCGCAGCCGGGCATGGACAACTGCAACGTGCTCGGGGTCGTCCAGCGCGATGGCCCCAGGCCGTTGTTGTTGTACTTGCGATCGCCGGTGCCAGCGACCGAGGCGGTTCTCGCGATGACGAAGCCGCTCAAACCCACCGAGGTGTACCGGCTGTCGGCGACGTGCGCGGAGCACAAGTGTCCGCACTTCGACGGCGCCGACTGCCGGCTCGCCACGCGCGTCGTCCAGGGCCTGCCGCCGGCCGTGGGCACGCTGCCGCCGTGCATCATCCGCAAGGATTGCCGGTGGTACTCGCAGGAGGGCGGCGCCGCGTGCCTTCGTTGTCCGGAGATCACGACGGTGACCTACGACATCTCGCCTGAGACGCAGGCGATCTCGGGATTGCCGATCGTCAACGAGTAGTCGGGTATCATGCGGCATGTTTCAGAAGATGATCGGGCCGATGCTGGCGGGGAGTCTCGTGGCCGTGGTCTCGGCCGCGCCGCAGCAGCCACAGCAACCGCCGCAGAACCTCACCGTCTGGGTGCCGCACACGGTGACGCCGGAAGCGATCGACACGGACATGATCGCGAAGATCCGCGCCGAGGGCATGGAGCGCTCGAAGATCATGTGGATCGAGCACCACCTGACCGACGTCTACGGCCCGCGGCCGATCGGATCGCCCAACCACAAGGCCGCCGCCGACTGGGCGGTGAAGACGATGACGAGCTGGGGGATGAAGAACGCGCACCTCGAGCCGTTCACGTGGCGCGGCGTCGGCTGGCTGCCCGGACGCGCCAGCGGCTACATCACGGCGCCGGTGAAAGCGAATCTGAAGTTCGAAGCGATTCCCTGGACACCATCGACCAACGGCACGGTCAGCGGTGAAGTCGTCCAGGTGCTTCCGCCCGAGAACCCGACCGAAGCGGAGCTCGTGACGTTCCTGACCGCGCTCGCGCCGAAGGTGAAAGGCGCGATCGTGATGGTTGGCACGGGCGTCACGCCGCCCGTCAACTTCAACGAGCCGCAGAAGCGCATTCCCGACGAGCAGGCGAAGGCGCGCTATCTCCCGCCCGATCCGAACGCGCCGGCGCGCGGCGGGCGCGGTGGCCGTGGAGGCGGCGGACGCG
>DATEGZ010000016.1:0-4466 GCA_035279905.1 Vicinamibacterales bacterium | reverse complement strand
GACGCCGACGCCGGCAAGAAGCTGCCCGTCACGACGTTCGGGCGCTACTTGAAACTGCTCTTGAGCTCGAACGAATTCATCTTCATTGGTTGACCCGATGTCGCACAAAGGTTCTCGTCCGCTCACGCGCCGCGACGCGCTCTGCCAGATCGGCAACGGCTTCGGCATGCTCGCGTTCGCGAGCCTCGTCGGCCAATCGCTCGAGGCCGCGGGCTTCGTCGACGGTCAGGCCGTTGAAGGCACGCGCCCGCTCGACCACCCGGCGCGCGCCAAGCGCGTCATCTTTCTGTATATGAACGGCGGGCTGTCGCAAGTCGACAGCTTCGATCCGAAGCCGATGCTCGACAAGTACCACGGGCAGCCGCTGCCGGGAGGGACGGTCGCGACCGAGCGGAAGACCGGCACGCTGCTCAAGTCGCCGTTCACGTTCAAGAAATACGGCGAGAGCGGGATCGAAGTGAGCGAGCTGTTCCCGCACGTCGGCGAGTGCGCCGACGACATCTGCTTCATTCGATCGGTCTACACCGACATCCCGAATCACGAGCCGTCGATGCTCATGATGAACACGGGCCACAGCCAGGTGGGCCGGCCGTCGCTCGGGTCGTGGCTCACCTACGGCCTCGGCACCGACAACAAGAATCTGCCGGGCTTCGTCGTGCTCTGCCCCGACGTGCCGACCACCGTCGGACCACCGCTCTGGAACAACGCGTTTCTGCCCGCGGTCCATCAAGGCACGTACATCTCGGACAAGACCGAGCGGCCGGATCAGATCATCGGCAAGGACTTCGACCCGAAGAAGCTCGTGTCGTTCATCAACAACCCGGACTTCGCGCTCGGCGAGCAGCGGCGCGAGCTGGACCTGATGGAGACGCTCGACAAACTCCATCGCGCGGGCCAGCCGAAAGACCCGCAGCTCGAGGCCGCGATCAGCTCGATGGAGGTCGCCTACCGGATGCAGACGGAAGCACCCGACGTCTTCGACATCCGCAAGGAGAGCGACGCGACGCTCAAGCTCTACGGTCCCGGCAGCACCGCGCGCGGCTGCCTGATGGCCGTGCGCCTCGTCGAGCGCGGCGTGCGCATGGTGCAGGTCTACTACGCCAAGGGCGATCCCTGGGATCACCACAACGACATCCAGCTGCATCGCAAGAACGCAAAGGACTCCGATCAGCCGTTCGCGGCGGTGATCAAGGATCTGAAGTCACGCGGCCTGTTCAAGGACACGCTCGTCGTCTGCGGCTCGGAGTTCGGGCGCACGCCGGTCGTCGAGATCGGCGGCGGCGCCGGCTCGACGCAGAACGGACGCGATCACAATCCATTCGGCTTCACGATGTGGCTGGCGGGCGGCGGTGTCAAAGGCGGCATGACCTACGGCGCGACCGACGACTTCGGCTTCAAGGCGATCGAGAAGCCGGTGCACGTGCACGACCTGCACGCGACAATCCTGCACCTGATGGGCATCGACCACACGAAGCTGACGTATCGCTACAGCGGACGCGACTTCCGGCTGACGGACGTTTCGGGCAACGTGATTCACGACATCATTTCGTAGCGTCACACGGCGTGAACCCAACGAACCTAACGAACCTAACGAACCCAACGAACCTCATCCCCGTTCTTTGATCGCCCGTCCTGCCCCCCGAAGATTCTCGAGCCGCATCTCCGAGTACTTCCGCGACAACAGCACGCCGGGCGCGCCGCCCTCGAACGCGGCCTTCACGCTCTGGTACACATCGTCCGGCGTCGTCTTCTTGCTCGTCGCGGCCGTGGGAATGTCGACGTCGATGCCGGGCCAGATCTTCATCCGCGCCCCGGCGCTCGCCATGGCGCGGCGGGTCTCGCGCAGCACGTAGTCGGCGCCCAGGCCCGCCGCCGCAATCCTGTCGAGCGGCTGGTCGTGGTATTGCTGCACATCGTAGGTGAGCTCGAGCACCTGCTCGAGCGTGAAATCCGCGAACAGCGATCGTTGCGTGCTGCGCACGTACTGCGCGAGCCGCTCGCCGCCACAGAAGTTGTACATGACGACCTTGAGGAAATCCGAGTACCGCTCGAAGTCCGCGTAGTTCTGCTCGGCCCGGTAGAGCGGCGAGAAGGAGTTGTTGTGCCAGACGTGCCAGCCCATGCCTTTGGCCGGCGCGATCTCGTGCGCGAGCTTGTACATGTCGCGGTAGGTGTCCTCGAGCGCGTCGTTCCAGAGCTTTTCCCAGGCGAGAATCTCCGGGTACTTCACGAGCAGCCGCCAGAACGAGACGAACGCGCCGTCCGTCGGCTTGCGCCCGGCCCGCACCGCCTCGGCCCACGCCATGAGCTGCGTGTAGCCGGCCTTCGCGCGGTCGACGTCGATCCCGCGCGTCTTCGCCTCCGCGACACAGTACTGGCAGAAGCACGCGACGCGCCCGCCCGCGCCGGCGCCGCCGTGGTTGGCGACGAGCACGTTGCCGAGCGGCCCCTGGCGCTCGCTGCCCCACATCAATCCGTCCACGTCGTACGAGCGCAGGTAATCCTCGACGAGGCCGAGCCAGAAGTTGCGCGTGTTCGGGTTGCGCGAGCACGCGAAGTCGGACGCCGGACCGGCGAGCACCACTTCCTGCGCGCGATCGAACCCCGGCGCCGCGATGTTGGCCGTATACCTCAGCACGTCCTCGAACCAGCAGATGACCTTCATGCCGCGCTTGTGCGCCGCGGGCAACACGTCGGCGATGACGTCGTAGCCGGGATGGTCGGGCGCCTTCTCCGGCGCGATCGCCGTGTTGCGGTAGTACTGCGGATGCGGCGTCGCGTAGTTGCCGCCGTGGAACGTGTCCGCGTCGTATTGCTGCTTGCCGTGATCGGGCAGCGGCTGGCTCGGCAGCTGCCGCCCGGCGATGCCGCGCCCGTAGGTGAACGTCGCCAGGAAGATCGTGTTGATCGACGCGGTCTCCTGGAACGTGTCGAGCACGCGCTCCGTACCTTCGTCGACGAACGACACGGCGCCCGCCTGGATGCCGATCATCCGCGCGTCCGCGCGGCCCGGCGTCTGCGTCCTGCCGGTCGCGACGTCCGGCAGCAACGCGCCTCCAGCCAGCAGCGTTGAAGCTTCGAGAAATTCGCGGCGATCCATGGGCATCCTCCGTGTCAACGCACGGCGGATGTTACCTGACCCCGGCAAGGCAGGTATTAGAAACCCTGCCTGAGCCCGACCTGCCAGTACCAGCGGCTGTTGATGCGATCGAGGGGATGCGAGACGGCGGTCTCGAGGACGAGGAACCCGAACACGTTGATTCGCACCGCGCCGCCGTAGCTGCGGAGGTAGTCGCGCGTCCCGCCGAGGAAAGCCGGCCGTGTGCCCGCGCTCCACGTGACACCCGCATCCATGAACGCCGCGACCTCGACGGGAACGCGGCCGTACTGCAGATCGTTCTTGAAGAGCCCGTAGAGCGGCGCGCGCAGCTCGACGTTGCCGACGAGGATCCGGCTGCCCATCAGGCTCTGAAACACGGTGCAGTTGCTCGAGTTCGGCAGGACGACGCAGTCGGCCGACGTGAAGGATCCGAAGCCGTAGCCGTGCACGAGATCCGGGTAGCCGGCGTAGAGCGGAATCAGCCGGGGATCCTCGGCGTCCGGGCCATAGCGCCCGTAGTGCATCGCGCGAAACGCGAGCGTGTACGGCCGCTTCGGCATGTAGTACCGCCGCCAGTCGAGCAGCAATCCTGTGTAGCTGAGCGAGCCGAGGCTGCGATCGAGCTCGAGCCGGTACCGCTCGCCGTAGATCGGGCTCGTCGCGCCGAAGAACGACGTGTCGTGCACGAGCGCCACGCCGCCTTCGGCCAGGTACATCGGCGCGGCAAGATCGGACGAGCTCTGCGTGCGGCTCTGCAGCACGCCGCTCTGCGCATCGTAGATGCCGGTCGTCAGCTCCTGCGTGAACGTCAGCTGCCGCGCGCCGCCCGAGTATTCGATCCGCGTCGCCGTGTTGAGCGGAAACGCGGCGATGCCGAACACGCCGCGGCTCGTCTGACGCTGCGTGACTTCGGTCAGCTGCACGGTGTCGCTGCCGGCCGGCGCCACCATCTGCAGGAAGTCGACGCGATACGGCACCTGCTCCACCGACACCGCCCAGTTCCACCGGTGCCGCCGATTCGTGTAGAAGAGCTGCGCGCCCACGTCGGAAAACGATCCGTTGACCGACGCGGCGATCCCGAGCGCGCGATCGCCGAGCATGTCGCCGAACAGGAACGACACGCTGCCGCCGACGTACCCGCCGTACGACGTCGCGCCGACGCCGACCGAGGGCTGGCCGATGGCGTCGAGCGTCATCCCCTGCTTGTTCGGCATCGACGGGTACCCGTTCTTCACGGGCGGCAATCCGCGCGCCGTGTCGCCGAGCAGCCGGGCGATGTCGCCGTCCGGCTGCGTGCGGCCAGGCAGCAGCGCGGCGCGGCCCGTCGCGGGCGGCGGCACGAGGCTCGTCATCTGCGACGGGTCCA
>DATEGZ010000015.1:0-8316 GCA_035279905.1 Vicinamibacterales bacterium | reverse complement strand
GTGCATGGGGACGGGGCATTTTTCCACAGTCTTGGCTGGTTAGGGGCCGGAGGTTCCTCGGGCATTTGCCCGGGAGACCTCCGGCCCCAGTCCGGCCAAGGCTGTGGAAAAATGCCCCGTCCCCTCAACGTTCGACAAATGTCCCGCCTTCGGAATGATCACGAGGCGAGAGCCAGGGATGAGCGCGTGCATCGAGGCGCTCTCGGAGGGCGGGATGATCGTGTCTTCGTCGCCCGTCACGATCGTCGTCGGGCACGCGATCGTGGGGAGCAGCGGCGTCGAGTCCGGGCGATCGCGCATCGCGCCGAGCGCGGCGGCAATCGCTTCTGCCGAGTTCATCCGAATCATGCGATCGATCGCGTCCACGAGGTCGGGCTGCTCGCGCTGCGTCGTGGCGCCCAGCAGCTTCGGCACCATCTCCCGCGCAATCGCCGCCGGCCCTTCGCGCCCGACGAGCGCGATGAGTCGATCGCGATTCGCGCGGCCCTCCGGCGAATCCGCTCCGGCGCGTGTGTTAGCGAGCAGCAGCCCGCTCATCCGAGCCGGCGCGCGCCGCAGCATCGCGAACGCGACGTAGCCGCCCATCGACACGCCGCCGACGACCGCGCGGTCGATCTCGAGGTGCGTCATGAGCGCGAGGACGTCCGACGCGTAGCCATCCATCGACACGCCCTCGAGCCCGACATCCTCGAAGGCCGGCCCGACCCCGCGAAATCCGCGCAGATCCGGCGCGACGATCCGGCAGCCCGGCGGCACGCGGCTGAGCTGCGGCAGAAACTGCTCCGCGCTGAGCGGAAACGCGTGCAGCAGGACGAACGGCTGTCCGCTGCCTGCGTCGAGATATCGCACGGAGCGGTCGGCGAGATGCGCGACTTTGGTCACGTCCCGATCTTAGTGCGGAGTGCTAGGATGACCGGATGTCACGTCGAGTCCTCGTCGTTTTGCTGACTCTGGCGCTCGTCACGGCCTGCACGATCAAGGACGATCCGATGGCGGCCCCGCCCAACGTCGCCGCGCCGCCAGCCGACGCACTCAAGACGGCGTCCGGCCTCGCGTCGAAGGTCCTGATCGTCGGCATGGGCACCGTGCACCCGAGCCCAGAGTCCTCGGTGACCGTGAATTACATCGGCTGGACGACGGACGGCAAGATGGTCGATGCGTCGTCGCTGCACGGCGGGCCGACGACCTTCAAGCTCACCCAGGTGATCCCGGGATGGACCGAGGGTCTGCAACTGATGGTGAAAGCGGAAAAGCGCCGCTTCTGGATCCCGGCGAAGCTTGCCTACGGCGAGAACCCCGGCGGAGGGGACCCGGGCGGCATGCTCGTCTTCGACATCGAGCTTCTGGAAGTGCGATGACGCCGGGAGTAGTTTTTACAATTGCGCCAGGAGCGGTCCTGCCGGCGCAATTGTAAAAACTACTCCCGGCGTCCTCAGTACTTCGACAAGAACGCGATCAGGCTCTCCGCGGACTTCGGCACGGGCGTGTTGCCCTTGACGACTTCCTTGTTCGTCATCTCCTTGCCGTAGAGCGCCTTGTTCTCGCTGCCGTCTTCGCGCAGCGTCGATCCCTGCAGCGAGATGCCGGCAAACACGCCGCGCGCGCGCGACCAGGCCAGAATCTCGGCCATCATCGTCGCGTCCGTTTGCGCGGTCGCCTGCCGCCCGACCGGGCCCGCGGCCACCGCGGCATCCGCGCCGACGGTGAACTTGCTCGCGAGCATCCGATCCACACCGCGATCGTTCATCACGAGCATGAGCACATCGGTGTCGGTCCCGCCCAACTGCAGGCCGATGCTGCCGCCTTCGATGCGAATGCCCCCGGGCGCCGACCAGCCGGACCCGCCGTCCTTGCGGCACGAGATGTAGCCGCGGCCGTACTGGCCGCCGACGCCAATCGCACCCTTCTTGACACCGGGAATGATGACGATGCACTTCGCCTTCTGGATGAGTCCTTCGGCGACGCCCTTGTCGCTGGCGCCGGCCATCTCTCGAAGGACGGTTTCCGCGGTCTTCAAACGGTCGTCATCGGCGCGGAGCGCGACGGGCAGCGCGAGTACGCCGGCGAGCACGGGTATGAGGAGCTGTCTGGATGTCATGACGCAACGGTAGCATTTCGAGGTCCGGCCAAGTCAAGCCGAGCTCAGAACTGGAAGTAGATGAACTGCGCTCCCTGGAAATCGCCGAAGACCAGCACGAGGTAGAAGACGGCGACGTACAGCGCGTAGCGGACTGGCCACCGCAGCTCGAGGACGGCCGATTCCGACCCGCGGCGCGCCTGGAAGACGTGCACGACCAGCAGCGGGAGGATCGTCGCCGCGCACGGTATGACGAGCGACTCCACGGTGTTCGCGGACGGCAGCAGATCCGTCACGAGCAGACGCGTGAAGCGCGCGATCTGCCCGATCGATTCCGCGCGGAAGATCAGCCAGCCGTAGCACGTGACGTGAAACATGACGAGGCCGAGCGCGACCCGGCGCCAGTTCAGGCCCGCAGGCACGACGACACCCAGCCGCTCGCCCCACGCGGCGATTCTTCGCCCGATCACGAGCACGACGCCCTGATACGCGCCCCACAGCACGAACGTCCACGCCGCGCCGTGCCACAGCCCGCCGAGGATCATCGTGATGAGGAGATTGCGCGTCGTGCGCGCCTCGCCGCCGCGATTGCCGCCGAGCGGGATGTACAGGTAGTCGCGCAGCCACGTCGACAGGCTGATGTGCCAGCTGCGCCAGAACGCGGCCGGCGACACCACGAAGTACGGGAACAGGAAGTTGACGTTGAGCTCGATGCCCATCAGCTTCGACAGCCCGCGCGCGATGTTCGAGTAGCCGGCGAAGTCTCCGTAGATCTGAAACGCGAACGCGTAGATCGCGACGAGCACGTCGAGCCCGTTCGGCGTCGCCGACGGATTGAACACGGCGCCGACCAGATCCGCGAGGTTGTCGGCGACGAACATCTTCTGGAAGTAGCCCCAGCCGATGAGCCAGAGCCCCTCGGCGATCTGCTGCCGCGTGATCGTCCGCGGGCGCGCGATCTGCGGCAGGAGCAGCGACGCGCGCAGAATCGGTCCGGCGACCAGATGCGGAAAATACGCGACGAACAGCGCGAAATCGACGAAGTTCGTCGCCGGCGGAATCTGGCGGCGGTACACGTCGATGACGTAGCTCATCGACATGAACGTATAGAACGAGATGCCGATTGGCAGGATGACGTGAATCGTCACGGCATCGAGATGCCAGCCGAACCACGCAAACAGCCCGGCCAGGCTCGACGCAAAGAAGTTGAAGTACTTGAAGAAGCCGAGCACGGCGAGGTTGAACGTCATGCTCGCGACAACCGCCGCGCGGCGCCGGCCAGGGCTCTCCGTGCGCCCGAGGTAGCGTGCCACCGCGTAGTCGAACGCCGTCGTCCCAACCAGCAGGAAGAGGAAGCGCCAGTCCCAGGCGGCGTAGAAGTAGTAGCTGGCCGCGACGAGCATCCAGTTCTGCGGCCGGTGCGGCAGCAAGCGGTACAGCGCGTAGACGACGAGGAAGAACCCGACGAACTGGAGGGAGTTGAAGACCATCAGCGCGGCGAGGTCAACCCGCTGGTCTTCATGAAGTCGTAGAGCGCGCCCGCGACGACCTCGTGCCCGCGCGCGGTCAGGTGCACGTTGCGCTGAAAGAACAATCCGACGCGATCCGGCTGTGCGGCGAGCACCGGCTGCAGATCGATCATCGGCAGGCCGAGCGGCGCGAGCGCGGCCGCGAACCGCTCGCTCGATGAGTTGCGCACGAGCTCGCCGCCGGCAGCGCGGACGGCCTCAGTCAGATGCCCGTAGTCCGCATCGTCGGTCTGGAACCGCGCGGGCATCAGCGCGAACGCGGTCCTCGCGCCAGCAGCGGCAGCTTTCTTCGCGATCAGATCGTACGACCGCCGCGTCACCTCGAGGCCGTGTGTCACTTCCCGCGGCGGGTCGGCGGCGTAGCTCACGAGCGGCCGTTCCGGCACGTCCACGGGCGACGTGAACCTGGCTCGCAGGAGATCCCAGCGCAGCCGCACGTACTGCAGCACCATGCTCGCGCGCACGAATCGCACGAGCCTCGTGCGCGCCCGATAGTGCGCGGACACTTCCGGCGGACGATCGGCGTCGATCCACGACTCGCGATCGAACGCCTCGACCGCGTCGTTGCCGACGAACGCGACCACGAGCACGACGTCCGGCTGAAACGCCGACGCTACGTGCTCGTAGAACAACCACTCTTCCACCGGGCTGAAGCCCTGGACCCCGGCGTTGATCACGCGCCAGTGCTCGCTGCCGCCCGCGGCGTTGAGCCGCGCTTCGAGCCGCTTGGCGAACGTCTCGGCCAGCGGCACCTGCACGGACAGCACGAGCGAATCGCCGAGCACGACGACGCGCCGCTCGTTCGGCGCTTTCGGGCCGATGTCCTGGTCGTCGCGCACGCCCTGCGCGTTGATCTTGAGGTCCGTGCTGAACTCGGGCGTGATGTAGCGCGCTTCTGCGTTCGGCCGCAGCCGATGCCCGACTTGTTCATCGTCGGTGAAAAGCGATTGGAACTCCGGCGAGGCTTCCGTGCCGCCGCGCCATCGGAGCACCGCCTCGAGAGCGGCGAACTCGACGGCAAACAGCAGGCCCAACACGAAGAGGCGGACGAGCACCCTCGACACGCTTCGCGATGGCTCCGCTGCCATCAGGCCAGTCCGAGCGCGTGGTCGAACTCGTCCGGGTGATTGGCGCGCAACGCCGCGTCGCCGCGGTCGACGAGTCCGGTCTTGACCAGGTGCGCGAGGCAGTCCTCGAGCGTGAACGAACCGAGCTTTCGCGTGATCGTGATCTCCTGGTGCAGGTGCTGGAGCTGATTACGGCGGATGTGCTGGCGGGCGCCGTAGCTCACGATGAGCAGCTCCGCCGCCGGAACGCGTCCGCCAGACGGCCGCGCCAACAGCGTCTGCACGAACACCGCGGAGAGCGCCGCCGCAATCTCCTGCCGGATCGTCGGCTGCCGCTCGGCGGGAAAGGAATCGGTCATCCGCGCCAGCGTCGACGGCATGTCCGTCGTATGGAGCGTCGTCAGCACGAGATGGCCGGTCTCCCCCGCCGCCAGCGCGATGCGCATCGTCTCCGGGTCGCGCATTTCGCCGATGACGATGACGTCGGGATTCTGGCGGAGCGCCGATCGCAGCGCCGTCGGAAAGTCCGGCGCGTCGACGCCGATCTCGACCTGCTGAATGATGCTCTTGTGGTTCGTGTGTTCGTATTCGATCGGATCTTCGATCGTGATGATGTGCTTCGACTCGCGCCGGTTGATGTCGTCGACCAGCGCGGCCAGCGTCGTCGTCTTGCCGGCGCCGGTCGCGCCCCCGACGATCACGAGCCCGCGCGGGATGCGCGCGAGCGCGTCGGTGCCCGCCGGCAGATCCAGGCTCGAGAGCATGGGGACTTTGGCGGGCAGCATGCGGATCGCGGCTGCTGCGCGCCCGCGCTCGTGATGAAGGTTGATGCGAAAGCGTCCGATGCCCGGCACCTTCCGCGCCGCGTCGGCGAGGCCCGCGTCGCGGTAGGCGCGCTGCGCGTACGGCGGCAGCTCGGGCAGCACCATCTCCTCGATGTCGACGCCGTCGACCGGCGCGAAATCGGTGCGCGCGATTTTGCCGTTCACTCGCAGCGCCGGCGGCTCGCCCGCGACGAGCAGCAGGTCGCTGGCGCCGCGATCGGCGACCATGCGCAGCCACGGCTCGAGCCGCGAGAGCCCGGGCGCCGGCGCGTCGACGCGCAGACCTTCCAGCTCATCCGCCAGCCGATCGAGATTCTCGATGTCGTCGTTCATGCGTAGGCCCGCCGAGTCATAGAGTACACGCGCCGAGGCCGGCCGTTATACCCACCGGCGCACCCGGCGGCAGTACTGATCGTACGCGTCGCCGAAGGCGGCGCGCAGGTACGTCTCCTCGCGCCGGATGATGAGTGTCAGACCCACGAGCGCCACCGGCAGCAGCACCAGCGGCCAGGCGTGGTTGTTGACGATCGCGATGCCCAGGTACGCCGCGGTGATGCCGAGGTACATCGGGTTGCGTGACACGGTGTACGGCCCCCAGGTCACGAGCTGGCGCGCGGGCTGATCCGGAATGACCGACGTGCGCGCGCGCAAGAACGTCACGATGCCGTAGGCCATCCATACGAGGCCCGCGCCGATCAGCACCGAGCCAATGACCGATTGCGTCGTGCCGGCTCCTTGACCGTCGATGAGAAACTCGAGCCGCATGTTGAGGAGTGCCGCAATCCCGTATGCCGCCACATAGACCAGCGGCGGCGGGAACGGAATGCCGGGCCCGCGACTCGTGTCAGGCATCGGCATATTATGGTCGAGTCGTCATTTCACCCGAGCCGATTCCCATGTGCCGCAACATCAAAACGCTGTTCAACTTCGATCCGCCGGCGACCGACGAGGAGATCCGCGCGGCGTCGGTGCAATTCGTGCGCAAGCTCAGCGGCTTCACGAAGCCGTCGAAAGCGAATGCCGAGGCGTTCGATCGCGCCGTGGACGAGGTCACGGTCGTCGCGCGCCGGTTGATCGACGCGCTCGTCACCGAGGCGCCGCCGCGCGATCGCGAAGTCGTGGCGGCGAGAAAGCGCGAAGAAGCGCTCAAGCGATTCGGCCACGCGTCCTGACACTACTGTGATCCAGCACGGCACGTAACCTCCCGCCGAGTGTCGCGGTCTAAGCGTGAAGACGAACACATCCGCGGTGTTCGATGCGCCTGCAACACAAGGAGAGGGACATGTCGAAACGAACCGTACTGATGACGGTGCTGTGCCTCGGGCTCGTGGCACCCGCGGCGTACGCGCAGAACGCGAGCGACGCGAAGTCCCGCCCCGCGGGCATCAACGCGCGCGAGCAACACCAGAAGGAACGCATCAAGGACGGCGTCGAGGACAAGCAGCTGACGAAGGCGGAGCTCGACAAGCTGCGGGCCGATGAGGCCGCGATCCGCGCCGAAGAGCGCGTCTACCGCAAGTCAGGCGACGGCTTGAACAAGGCCGAGCGCAGGGACCTCGAGAAGGATCTGAACAAGACCAGCAAGGAAATCTACCGCGCGAAGCACAACAACCGCGTGCCCGGCGGCAAGCGCGGCGGCAAGTAGATCACGAACGCGAGCGGGCAATCGCGAGCGCGGCGCCGATCGTCAGCACCAGTCCCACGATGGTCAGCGCCGCGCCTCGCCGCACGCTCGAAGGCGCGAACGTCAGCGTCACGTCGTGCGCGCCGGCCGGCACGACACATCCCAGATAGTCGCCGTTCACCCGGATCGGCGCGGCCGCCTCGCCGCCGACCACCGCCTGCCAGCCGTCGTGGAAACGCTCGGTCAGCACCAGCAGCTGCGTCCCGGGCGCGACCGTGTGCACGACGATCCGTCCGGGCCGATCGACCGTGAGCTGCGCTTCGCCGGGCGCCCCGCCGGTGGGCGCGATCGGCGCGCCGACGAGCGCCGCCGACGCGAGGTCGATCGTTCGAATGTCTGACGCGACGTCGCGGCTGACGCGCACGTCCGACAGCAGCCGCGCGCGCGGCAGCGGGTCGGGCACGCGTGCCCAGGCCTTGTCTACGAAGCGCCACGACACGCCGCCGAGCCTCGCCGTCCGCTCGTCGGCCGCGTCCAGCACCGACGCGGGCATCAAGCCGGCGTAGCCGGACGACAACCGCACGCCGCGCAGCACGCCGAGATTGGCTTCGAAGAAGTTCGCGGGCGGAAACACGTACTCGCCGGGCCGGGCCTCGCGCGGCACGTTCGCCGACGCGCGCACCTCCTCGACGGTCGCGAGCGGCGTCTGAAACACGTAGCCGTAGCCCCACGCGCCGAGATCGGCGGCGACGAAGAGGGCGAGCGCCGCCGGCGCCCATCGCACGCCGCGGGCGGAGAGCGCCAGCAGCGCCGCCGCGGTGATCACCAGCGCCGATCCGAACCCCGCGCGCCCGATCCCCGACAGCAACATGAACCGCGCCGCCGCCCACGGACTGCCCGCGATGACCGCGCCGGCGACGCTCGTGACGATGCTCAGCGCCACGACGGCCGCGAGCGGCCAGAGCCGCGGCCAGGGCACGCGCTCTCCGCGGCGCGCGAGCCCGATCAGGTCGTCGAACACGATCGCGGCGAGCGCCGCAAACGTCAGGTGCACGAGCACGATGTGGCGCGCCGGCACGCGCAGCGTGTTCAACACCGGCAGCTGCGCCAGGAGCGGATAGAGGCCCCCGAACCGGCCGAGCGCCAGCAGCAGAGACAACCCGCCGAAGACCAGCAGCGCGCCGGTGAGACGCCG
>DATEGZ010000014.1:0-5346 GCA_035279905.1 Vicinamibacterales bacterium | reverse complement strand
ACGCCGCTGATCGGCGAGCGCATCGGCAGTTCGGACCGCACGGCGCCCGACTGCGCGGCGTCGGTCGTCAGATCCGCGTCGGACACGCCGAGGATCTTGAGCGCCTGGAGCGACGCCTGCAGGTCGGTCGACGCGTCGTTGAAGTCGGACTGCGAGTCGTCGAACTCGCGCTGCGCAATGGCCTTGTGCGCGAGCAAGTCGCGGTTGCGATCGAGCGTGCGCTGGGCCTGATCGAGCTTGTTCCTGGCTTTGCGGTACGTCGAGACCGCGCTGGCGATGTCCGGGCTCGACACGTAGAGCAGCGGATCACCCGCCTTCACGCGCGCGCCGGCGTCGACGACGATGCGCGTGATCGGCCCGTTCACCTGGGTGATGGCCTGCGTCGTGCGCTCGCTGTCCCAGTCGACGGTGCCGGTGAGCTGGAGCACGCTCGGCTGATCGACCAGACGCGCGGCGACGATCTCGAGATGGCCGCGCTGGGCCTCGGGCACGGTAAACCCGGCCGCAGGCGTGGCTGAGGTCGCCGTGGCCGCCGCGGTCGCGGACGGATCGGGCGGCGGTGGACTGCAGCCCGCTACCGCCAGCAGGAGCGCCGCGAGAAGAACCATCCGCTTCATGGAACCACCTGCCTTCCAACAACGAAGTTGAGCTGAGCGATGCTCGTGAGGTACGCCGCGAGCGCCTGCCGGTACGTCAGCTGAATCGACCGGTACGTGCGCTCGGCGTCGAGCAGGTCGAGCAGGCTGCCCGCCCCGCGGGCGAACACATACCGCGCGATGTCGAGCGACTGCGTCGCCTGATCGAGGTAGCCCGATTCGTAGAGCGTGAGCACCTTCTCGCTCGTCTGATACTGGGCGAACGCGCTCGCAACGTCGGTGAGCACCGCCGCGCGCGTCGCCGCCTCGATCTGCCGCGCCTGCTCGACGGCAATCTGCGCGTGCGCGATGTTGCCCTGGTTGCGATCGCCGAACGGCAGGTCGAACGAGATGCCCGCGCCGAGCGTGCTGATTGGACCGAATCCGTTGCGGACGTAGTTGAGGCTGCCGTCGACGTCGCGCGCGCGGTTGCCGATCTCGAGCGCCACCTGATCCGTGGCGAGCTTGACGCCGCTCTGCGCGGCGAGCAGGTCCGGGCGCGAGGCGAGCGCCACCTGCCGCAGACTCTCGAGCGTCACCGTGACCTTCGTGTGCGCCAGATCGCCGACGACGTCGAAATCCTCGATGACCGTCTCGTAGCCGAGGAACTGCCGGAGCGACGCCTTCGTCTGCACGAGCGCGAGCTCCGCGGACATGACGTCCTGGTCGAACTGGAGCTTCTGCAGGGAGATCTTGAGGAAGTCGCCCTCGGCGAGATCGCCGGCCGCGACACGGACGCGGCTCGCCTCGACGGTTTGCGAGAAGCTCTGCACGTCCTGCTGGGCGAGGCTCAGCGCGGACTTGGCGAGCAGCACCGACACGAACGCCTGCTGCGTCTGGAAGCGCAACTGGCGCTCGGCGTCGGCGACCGACTTGCTCGTGACGTCCGTCGTGTCCTGGGCCGCGAGGATCCGCTTGTCGCGCTTGCCGCCGCGCTCGAAGACGTGGTCGAGCGAGGCGGAGTACTGCGTGACGTTGGCGAAGAAGTCCGCCGTCATGAGGCTCGGCGAGAATACGGGCAACCCGTCGGCGCCGCCCGAGAACGTGTAGTTCGGCTTCAGCGAGGCCGTGAGCTCGTCAGCTTTCGACTCGTCGATCGTGAGCCGTTGCGCGCGAAGCGACTGGTTGTGCTGGAGCGCCAGCCGCACGGCGTCGTCCATCGTGAGCGTCGCGACCGGCGGCGGTCCGGGCTGGGTCTGCGCGGCGGCGGCGGTCACAAGCGTCGCCGCCAGCGCGACCGTCATCCCCACCCGTACTGGTCTTCCACACATGACTGCACTCTCCACTTGAGATCAGCTCCCAAGACTCGCCTGACTCCGGCTACCCGCGCGGCCACCCGTGCGGGACGATGCGGTTGTGCCCCGGCCGGCTCGATGCACTCCGAGCCGAGCGGGTCGTCGAATCGAATTGGTTGAGGGAACTAGCGACTAGAGGAGCGCAACGGGCGGCGCGCGCGACGCGCGCGCCGTCTGGACAGACGCGCCGTGTCCTTGCAAAACGGGCGCAATTCTCGTGATGAGGGCGTCGAGACGAGCGTTGACGTGAACTTCCGGACCAGGCCGCGCGCCGGACACCGCGCGAACCCAATGACAGAGCGCGCAATGACCAACCTGGGGTCCGGGCTGCGGCGCCTCGAACTGGACGCGCGGATGGGCTAAGACGAGCGTCTCGATCCCGCAGGCCGCATCGTCATCGAACGTCAGATGACGGGCCGCGAGGAACGGCAGGGTCAGGCTGGCCGCGAAAGTCGCGAGCGCAATCCAGGCCCGCACACGAAGGGCGACCGATCTGACCATCTCAGAACATTGTAGGGGGTCAGGTCTGTTTTCCACAATTTGGGCGTTTTTGGGGCCAGATCTCGCGGGGGCGAGACCTGGCCCCCAAAAACGCCGAAACTGTGGAAAACAGACCTGACCCCCTACAACAGCGTTCCCCGCAGCGTCACGAGGGCGACGGAGAAGTAGATGATCAAGCCCGTGACGTCGACGAGCGTCGCGACGAAGGGCGCCGAGGACGTCGCCGGATCGAAGCCGAGCTTGCGCAGGAGGAGCGGCAGGAGCGATCCCGACAAGGTGCCCCACAGCACCACGCCCACGAGCGCCATCGCCACGGTGAGCCCGACGAGCGGCCAGTGCTCGCCGTAGGGGTCGCCAAACGCGGGCACCGCGGACCACACCGTGATGCGGACGAGGCCGATGCTGCCCAGAATCACGCCGAGCGCCAGTCCGGCGAAAATCTCACGGCGCATGATGCGCCACCAGTCGCGCAACGTGACCTCGCCCAGGGCGAGCGCGCGAATGACGAGCGTGGACGCCTGCGACCCGGAGTTGCCGCCGCTCGAGATGATCAGCGGGATGAACAGCGTGAGAACGATCGCTTTCTTCAGCTGCCCTTCGAAGAAGCCCATCGCCGTGGCGGTCAGCATTTCGCCCAGGAACAGCGCCGTCAACCAGCCCGCGCGCTTGCGGATCATCTTCGCGAACCCGATCTCCATGTACGGCTCGTCGAACGCCTCCGATCCGCCGATCCGCTGGATCTCCTTCGTCGCCGCCGCTTCCGCGACGTGCAGCACGTCGTCGATCGTGACGATGCCGATGAGCATCCCCGCCGTGTCGGTGACGGGCAGCGCGACGCGGTCGTTCGCCCGGAACACGCTGACCGCCGCCTCCTGCTGATCGGTGGCCTTGAGCGCGACGAAGTGCCGGTCCATCAAGTCCGACACGCGCAGCGTCGGCTTCGCCAGCAGCAATTCCCGAATCCTGATGTCGTCGATGAGGGCGCCCTGGTTGTCGACGACGTAGATCACGTTGAGCGTCTCGCTGTCCTCCCCGTGCTCGCGCACGTAGTCGAGCACCTGCTGCACCGTCCAGTTTTCGTGCACCGCGATGTACTGCGGCGTCATCAAGCGGCCGATCGAGCCTTCCGGATAGCCGAGCAGGGTCCGCGCGACCTTCTGTTCTTCCGGCGTGAGCAGTGAGAGCAGCTGGCGCGTCGCCGCGGCCGGCAGCTCTTCGAGGAACATCGTGCGGTCGTCCGGCGCCATCTCGTTGAGGAGGCCGGCGATATCTTCCTGGGCCATCGCCTTGAGCAGCGATTCCTGCGCGTCCTGCGTGAGGTATTCGAACACCGCCGCGGAGTCTTTGCGCGGCAGGACGCGGAAGGCGACGACCTGATCTTCGATCGCCAGGGTGCTGAGCATGTCGGCGACGTCCTGGGGCGGGCGGTTGCGCATCATGTCGCGCAACGAGGCAAAGTCGCGGCTGCGAACGACCGCGGCAATTTCCTCCGCGGGTCGCGCGACCTCCCGAATCGCCCCCAGGGCGTCCTGCCGGTTGGGGCTGTTGAGTTGTTGAGACATTTGATTCAACGCGGCTCTGACGATGTCGTGATGATGAACGTGTGGCCCGACGGACTTGGCCGCGTCGAGCCACAGATGATGGATGAGATCGAGATCGGTTTCGGAGAGCGTCGGCGCGTGCGCGCCGAGGAAATAGCTTTGCGTGCCGCCGCTGCGGTGATGGACGACGAGCCGCACGTGCAGCGCCTCGGTCTTGACAGCGCGCTCCCACGCCTCGCCGAGCTGGCGCGCCTGCTCGTCGGCCGAGAGCGTCACCGACTCGCCGACGTGCACTTCCGACGATCGCTCGCGCACGACGGCGGCGATCACCGCGTCGAACGCGTTGTGCGCCGGCACGACGCTCAGGTGCACCATCTGGCCGAACTGCTCGGCCAGCCCTGTGACCTGCGAGAAGAGAAAACGCTCTTCCGGCGTCGGCGTCGGATTCATGGCCGCGGCATCGTCGGGAACATCGAGGCCGATCAAACGCGCGGTCATCACGACGACGTCGCGATCGCCGACCTGCTGAAGCGCCGCGGCGAGATGGCCGAGCGAGTGCGGATGTCGAACCGCGACGAGGATGTTGCCCGGCCGGACGTGCACCGGCTCGAGTGAGACCGAGATCGACGGCAGCAGGTGAACGGTCTCGGCCTCCTCGTCCGCCGGCTTCTCCTTGAGCCGCCGGGCGGTGAGGGCGAGCACCGACGCCAGCACGACAAAGGATGCCGCGCCGGCGACCGCACCGGCGTCGCCGGTCGTGAGCATCGCGAGGCCAGTCAGCGCAACCAGGCCGGCGACGGTCTTCAGCCCCCACGACGGCAGCGCGTTCGCGGAATCGACCGGCGGGCGGATAGCGCCCGGCTCCGGCTTGGCGCGCCGAATGCGCAGCCGCACCAGCGCCGCGAGGCTGAAGAGGAGCGCGACGGCGACCATCACCGCGTACGCGCTCGACAGCCACGGCACTCGCCCGCTGCTCGCGATGATCGTGATGACGACGGCAAGAGCCGCGGCATCGGCGAGCCGCGCGAGCGTACCGAACCGCGGATGCGGAAGCCGCAGGCCGCCGCTGATCAGCCCTTGCTGCGAGAGACGCGCGAGGATCGCTTCGGCGTCCCCGAGGCCCGCCTGCGCGGCATACGCCAGAATGACGACGCCCGAGGCGCTCAGCGCGAACATCGCCACGCCGCGGATCCACGCCGGACCCGCGGAGTACGAAATCAATCCGAGCAGCGGCGTGTTCCACCACTGCGCCTGGCTGCCGTCCGGGACGAGACCGCCGAACGCGAACGACGTCGCGCCGATCACGAGCAAGCCGAAGATGCCCGAGAGCGTGATCAGATTCTGAAGGCTGCGCAGCCGCGGCTGGGGCAGCTC
>DATEGZ010000013.1:0-6092 GCA_035279905.1 Vicinamibacterales bacterium | reverse complement strand
GCACGTGGTGCCGGAGTACGGAACGCGCAGTGACTTCTGGCCGTCCTCGATGAACGCCGTGCCGGCGAGCGAGAAATTGCAGCTGCCGATGCCGGGCAGCGTCGCGGCGCCCGTGACCGTCAGCGGAATCGTCGTGCCGTTGAGCTGGCCTTGCGCCACGCCTTGAATTGTGATCGCGCCGGCGCACGCTGCCGAGAAATCGCCGGCGACCGTGTTCTGGGTCTGCGACGTGATCGTCCACTGGAAGTTCGAGCAGCTCTTCGGGTCGGGCAACGCGCCCGAGCCGGCCGGCGCGCCGGACGCCCAGGTGCCCAGCAGGGACCCGGTCGCTGACGAGGGCCCGGCCGACGGCACGCCGCTCGGCGAGGACGCGCTGTGGGACTGCTGGAAATCGCACGCGACGACCCCCAGGGCCAGTGTGACGATGACGACGGGAAGCGAACAGACTCGCGTCATGGCGAGGGAGTACGAGCGAATCTCATGCCGACGGTTCTCGGCCATAAGAGGGGTATCGACCTTCGGAAGCCGCTCAATAGTGACACGCGGCTTTCAGGATTGGGCTTTCAGGATTGAAAAATCGATCCCCCGCCCTATTTCGGGAACCGGCCGAGCGCGACGAGCAGGTTCAGGCGCGCGTGGCGCACGGCGTCTTCCGCGAGCGCGCGGGCCGTGTCCGTGTCGCGCGCTTCGCGCTGCGCGTCGATGACTTCGAGGTTCGTCGTGGCGCCGACTTCGAAGGCCTGCGTCGTGATGCCGAGCACCTGGTTCGCCTGGTCGGAGGCCAGCCGCGCGCTCGTGAGCGCCCGCTCGAAGCTCGCGAGCGACTCGCGCGCGACGCGCACCTCGGACCGCGCCTGGATCTGAAGATCAGTCAGCTGAATCTTCGACTGGTCCAGGCTGACGTTGCGCAGCTTGGCCGCCGCCTTGCGCGCGCCGCCCTCGTAGAAGACCTGATTGAGCGACAGCGCGAGACGCCACGTGCCGGACGGCGAAAAGAGCCCGGACGGGGTGATGTACAGCGGCTGGAAGTCGGCGTTGGCGGTCGGCAGGTAGTCCTTCCAGCTGTCGCGCACCACGCGCTCGGCCGCGCTGATCACGGCCTGCTGGAACTGGATGTCGGGCCGCAGCGCCATCCACTCCGACTCGGTCGCGGGCGGCGGTTCTTCGAAGACGGGCTCGCTCGCGGCGTCCACCGGACCTCCCTCGACGACGAGCACGCCGAGCGCCTCCTGCGCGCGCATCAGCGCGACCTGGACGGCCTCGAGCCGTGTCTGCTCGGTGGACATCGTCTGCGCCGCGCGCAGCTGGTTGAGCCGGCTGCCGACGCCGCCTTCGAAGCGCTTCTGCGCGTAGTCGGTGTGGTCGCGCGCGTTCTGGAGCGCGCGCTCCTCGACGTCCACCTGCCGCTTCGCGGCGATGACCGCGAGGTACGCCTCTGCGGTGGCGACGGCCACCTGCTGCCGCGTCTCGGCCACCGACTTCGTCGAGACGATGATCTGGTCGCGCGCCTGATTGACCGCCGCCCACTGCGCCGCCGCGAGGATCGGCACGCTGGCGTCGGCCGAGAACATCACCTGGTTCTGCGGCTGCGTGACGCCGCCGCTGAAGCCGCGCGCCGAATCGATCGTCACGTTCGTGATGCTGCCGCTCACGAAGGGCAGAATGACGGCCCGTGTCTGCTGCAGCAGCGCTTCGGCGCGCGTGATCGAGGTCGCCGCCAACTGCACGGTCGGGTTGCGCGCGAGCGCGCGCGTGATCGCTTCGTCGAACTCCAGCCGCGCCACCGGCGCCGGAAAGGGCTGTGACGCCGCCGGCGTCTGCGGCGACGCCGGGGGCGGTAACTGCAACCGGCCCGACTGGGCGAAAGCGCCCGGCACCGTGAGCGCAGCGAACACGAACCCGATCATCAACGCTTTACGCATGAGTCGCCTCTGACACCGCCGCCTCGTCGCGATGGCCGCGCGATCCGCGGCCCGGCGCGATCGTGCGAATGACCACGTAGAGCACCGGGATGAACACGATCGACAGGAACGTCGACGCGACCATCCCGCCCGCGACCGCCGTGCCGACCGAGTTGCGCGCGGCCGATCCGGCGCCCGTCGCCAGCGCAAGCGGCATGACGCCCAGGATGAACGCAAACGAGGTCATCAGAATCGGCCGCAAGCGGATGCGCGCGGATTCGACCGCCGCGTCGAAGATCGACAGGCCCTTCTCGCGCAGCTGCTCGGCGAACTCGACGATCAGGATCGAGTTCTTCGCCGCCAGGCCGATGAGCATGACGAGCCCGACCTGACAGAAGACGTCGTTCGCGAACCCGCGCAGCAGTTGCGCCGTGAGCGCTCCGAAGACCGCGAGCGGCACGCCCAGCAGGATGATGAACGGCAGCACCCAGCTTTCGTACTGCGCCGCCAGCACCAGGTAGACGACCAGCAGGCTCAGGCTGAAGATGAACAGGGCCTGCGACCCGGCCTTGATTTCCTCGAGCGACAGACCCGACCACTCGTACGTGAAGCCGTTGGGCAGCACCTCGCCGGCGATCTGATCCATCACCTGAATCGCCTGCCCGGAGCTGACGCCTGGCAGCGGTGAACCGGTGATTTCGGTGGATCGGAACAGGTTGTAGTGGCTGATGACGGCCGGCGCCGTCGACTCGCTCAGCCGCACGACGGTGTCGAGCGACACCATCTGGCCGTTCGACGCGCGCGCGTAGTACTGCCTCAGGTTCGCCGGCGACGCGCGGAAGCGATCTTCCGCCTGCACGTAGACGCGATACGCGCGGTTGTTGAAGTCAAAGTCGTTCACGTACTGCGAACCGAGCAGGACCGACAGCGCGTCGGTGACCTCGCGAATCGGCAGCCCGAGGCTCCGCGCGCGGTCGCGATCGAGCTCGACGACCAGCTGCGGGTCATTGGCCGTGAACGGACTGTAGAGGCCGGCGACCTTGCCCGACTGATTGCCGCGTCCCATCACCGCGTAGGTCGTCGCCGCGAGGTTGTTGATGTCGCCGCCGGTCTGATCGAGCAGCTCGAACTGGAAGCCGCCGAACGCCGACAAGCCCTGGATCGCCGGCGGCGCCACGGGAAGGACGATCGCCCCGGGAATTCCGCCGAGCAGCGGCCCACGCAGGCGGTTGAGCACGTTGCCCAGCGACTGGCTCTTGTCACGACGCTCGTCGTAGCCCTTGAGCCGCGTGAACATGATGCCCTGGTTGGGCGCCGCCCCGCTGAAGCTGAAGCCCGCGACCGAGAACACCGCCATGACCTCGGGCTGCGCCGAGATCACTTTCTCGGCCTGCATCATGATGTTCATCGTGTACTGCAGCGAGGCGCCGGCCGGCGCCTGGACGATCGTGAAGAAGTAGCCCTCGTCCTCGTCGGGCACGAACGACGTCGGCACGAGGCTGTAGATCTTCCACGTCGCGAACAGCGCCAGCACGAAGGCGATCATCATCACCCACCGGCCGCGCACGGCGACCTTCACGGTCTTCACGTAGGCGTTGGTCCCCGCATCGATCCCGCGGTTGATGAGCTTGAACAGCCCGCGGTGCGTGTGGCTCTCCTTCTCGAGCAACAGCGCGGCCAGCGCGGGCGTGAACGTCACGGCGTTGAACACGGACAGCACGACGGCGAAGGCAATCGTCAGCGAGAACTGCTGGTACATGCGGCCCGTGGTGCCCGGGAAGAACGACACCGGCACGAACACCGCGACCAGCACGACGCCGATGACCACGACGGCCGAAAACACTTCCTTCATTGCGTCCAGCGCGGCCACGTGCGCGCGCTTGTTGAATTCGCGCATGTGCCGCTCGACGTTCTCAATCACCACGATCGCGTCGTCGACGACGATGCCCGTGGCGAGCACGATGCCGAAGAGCGTCAGGGTGTTGATCGAGAAGTCGAAGACCTTGACGAACGCGAACGTCCCGATGAGCGACACGGGAATCGTCACGGCCGGAATGACCGTCGCGCGCCAGCTCTGCAGGAACAGGAACATCACGAGGATGACGAGGCCGATCGCTTCAGCGAGCGTCTTGAGCACCTCGATGATCGACTCGCGCACGACGCCGACGTTGTCGAACGCCAGCCGCCACTGGAGCCCTGGCGGGAAGCTCTTCTCCAGCCGCTTCATCACGTCCATCACGCCGGTGAACACGTCGAGCGCGTTGGCCGAGGGCAGGAGCTGAATGCCGATGCCCGACGCCTCGAGGCCGCCGAACCGCAGCCACGACGTGTAGCTCTCCGCGCCGAGCTCGACGTTGCCCACGTCCTTCACGCGGACGAGCGCGCCGTCCTTGCCGGCCTTGATCACGACGTTGGCGAACTCGGGCACTTCACTCAGCCGGCCCGCCGCGCGCACGCTGATCTGATAGAGCTGGTCCGGCCCCGACGGCATGTCGCCGACGCTGCCGGCCGCGACCTGCACGTTCTGCTCGCGCAGCGCGTTCACGACGTCGCTCGCCGTCAGCCCGCGGCCCGCGAGCTTGTCGGGATCGAGCCAGAGCCGCATCGCGAACTTCCGCTCGCCGAAGATGATGACGTTGCCGACGCCGGGCACGCGCTTGATCGCGTCGCGCACGTACTGATCGAGGTAGTTGCTGATGAACAGCGAATCGTACCGGTTGTCCTCGGAGAAGAAGCCGAGCCCGCCGAGGAAGCCCGTCGTGTTCTTGGTGACCTGAATGCCGTTGGCGCGCACCTCGGCCGGCATACGGCCCAGCGCCTGGTTCACGCGGTTCTGCACGTCGACGGCCGCGAGGTCGCCGTTGCGGCCGATCTCGAACTGCACCGTGATGTTGCAGAACCCCGCGTTCGTGCTCGACGAGCGGATGTTCATCATCCCCTCGACGCCGTTGATCGACTGCTCGAGCGGCAGCGTGACCGCGCTCTCGACCGCCTGCGCGTTCGCGCCCGTGTAGAACGCCGCGACCGTGACGGCCGGCGGCGTGAGGTCGGGATAGCGCGCGATCGGCAACAGCGGAATCGAGATGGCGCCCGCGAGAATGATCAGCAGCGAGCAGACCGTCGAGAGGATCGGCCGGCGAATGAAAACTTCGGAGAACACTAGTCGCCTCCCCTCCCGGCCCCCGCCGCGCCTTCGCCGCCGCCGCGCGATGGCAGCGCCTGCACCGGCGCGCCGTCGCCAATCTTCTGCAGGCCCGAGACGATCAGCTGCTCGCCGGGCTTGAGCCCGCCGATCACGACGTACTCGTTGCCGATTACAGGCCCCAGCGTCACGGCGCGCTGCTTGGCCGCCAGCCCGCGTCCGCTGTTTTCCGCGACGAAGGCGAAGAACTGACCGTTGATCCGGTTGACCGACGTGATCGGAATCATCAGTCCGGGCGCGGTGCTCCAGACGATGCGCGCGCGGACGAATTGGTCGGTGCGAAACTTGCTGCCGTCGCTGATCGCCGCCTTCACCAGCACCGTCTGCGTCGCGTCGTCGACCGACGGCGAGATGAAGTCGACCTTCTCGGTGGCCAGGACCTGATTGCTGTCGCTGATGATGCGCACCGGCAGCCCGAGCTTCAGATTCGGCGCCTGCTGCACCGGCACCGCGACGTAGGCCTCGAGTCCGGCGTTCGCCTCGATCGTCGTGAGCATCGTCGACTTCGTCACGCGGTCGCCTTCGCGCACCGGCACGTCGCCGATGACGCCGGCGGTGGGCGCGGTGACGCGGTAGTACGCCAGCTCGGCCTGCTGCTGGCGGATCTGATCTTCGACGGCCTTGAGCTGCGCCTCGGCCGCCTTCTGCTGCGCGACGGCCTGGTCGTACTCCTGCTGGCTCCCCGCGCCGACGTCGAGCATCGTCTTGGCGCGCGCGGCCTGCTGCTTGGCGAACGTCGCGTCCGCTTCGCGCGCGGCGTGGATGCCCTCGAGCACCGAGACGGCCGCCCGCTGCGGGCCCGCGTCGATCTCGAGGATGAGCGCGCCGGGGCTCACGCGGTCCCCGGACTTCACGCCGATGTGCGTGATGATGCCCTCGGCCTGCGGCTGCACGGTCGTCGACTTGCGCGACTTGATCGTGCCGACGAACTCACCCGTCTGCTCGACGGGCTTGGGCTGGAGCGTCACGATCTCGACCGGCATCGCCGG
>DATEGZ010000012.1:0-2578 GCA_035279905.1 Vicinamibacterales bacterium | reverse complement strand
CCCGGCGCGGCGGGCGGCGTTGGCGGTGGCGGCGGGGGAGGCGGCGGCACGAAGAGCGGGAACGCCGCGCCCGGCTGATTCGCCCGGCCGATCACCATCACCTGCGCGGGATCGCCGACCTTGCTCGTCTCGGCCTGATCGGGCCGCACCGGTCCGCGCGAGAACAGCGGAAGCACGAAGAGCCAGCGATCCGCGAGCTGGTCGTAGCGCACGACCGCGTCACCGCTCTGCCGCTCCTCGCAGTTGCCGCCGAAGCCTTTGAACACGACGTTGGTGGCAACGGGCCCGTAGAGCGGCTTGCCGGTCGTATCGAACTTCGATCCTTTCTTTGTGAAGATCGCCATGCGCGAGTTGACGATTTGCACGATGTGATCGGGACCAACGGCAAGGCTGTTGTCGGACGGATTGCGCACAGTGGCCGTGCCCTGCGGCCCTTCGAATCCCACGCCCAGGCCATCGAAGCTGGCGAGAAGCGCCGCCGCCGGCTTCGTGCCCATCGTCGTCTGCTCGACCTTCGCGCCGGCCGCGTTCTTCGGCGCCTCGGATGGCGCGCCGGCCTGGCGGCCTTGTGCTTCGGCCTCATCGTCTTCCGCGTCGGGCGGCGACAGTCGGGCCGAGCTGTCGTGCGCCAGCGCCGCTTCGGTCGTCACTTTGCCGATCGTCACCGCGTGTTTGGAAGCAGTGAAAACGTAACCGGCAGCGAGCGCCACGACAGAGAACGCAACGATCAGGGCGTATCGGCGAATCACTGGATCTCCTTGGATTAACGGTCCGGATAGTAACCGAAGTTGGGTGTAACATCCCCGCGGAATCCTTGGAGGTGCGGGTCATGGCGCGGAGAGCTCTGGTCGGCAGTGCGCTTGCGGCGGTTCTCGTCCTCGGCTTCGGCACGGTCGATCGCGCGGCGGCGCCGGCCGGTCCCATCAAGCTCGCCCGCTATCCCGACTACCACGCGGGCAAGATCACCTTCAGCTATCTCGGCGACATCTGGACGGCGAACGAAGACGGCACCGGCGTGCTGCGTTTGACCGACAACCTGGCGCGCGAGACGTATCCGCGTTTTTCGCCCGATGGACGATGGATCGCGTTCTCGTCGAATCGCTACGGCAACTACGACGTGTTCGTCGTGCCCGCGACGGGCGGCGCGCCGAAGCGGCTGACGTACTACACGGGCAGCGACGAGGTCGTCGGCTGGACGCGCGATTCGTCGAAGGTCGTGATTCGCACGTCGCACGGTGACGGCGCGTTTCCCGGCGTCGCGACGCTCTACACGATTCCCGTCGGCGGCGGACCTGAGACGCCGCTGCCGGTTGACTGGGGCTACTGGGGCACGTTCTCGCCGAACGGCCAGCAGCTCGTCTTCAACCGTCATCCGGCGGTGTGGTCGCGCCAGCATTATCGCGGCAGCTACGCCGCTGACATGTGGATCGCGAATCTCGCCGACAAGTCGTACAAGAAGCTCCTGCCCGACGAGAAGTACAACCGCTACTGGCCGATGTGGGGCACCGACGATCAGATCTACTTCGTCGGCGATCCGCTGCCGAACGAAAAGGACGCGGTGCCGGGCAGTCTGGCGGTGCGCAAGAGCATCAACAACATCTACAAGGTGCCGGCGGGCGGCGGGCAGCCGGTGCAGGTGACGCGTCACACCGACGGCAGCTTGTTCTTCCCGTCGATGTCGAGCGACGGCAAGGTGATCGTCTACGAAGAGAACTTCGGGATCTGGAAGCTCGACGTCGCGTCGGGCAAGACGTCCGAGATCAAGATCGAGATCGCGACCGACGACAAGGAAAACGAGATCGAGACGCAGACGGTGCAGAACGAGGTGGACTCGTTCGACATCTCGCCGTCGGGCCGGCGCGCGCTCATCTCGGCGCGCGGGCAATTGCTCACGATCGCGACCGATCGCGGCGACATCACGCGCATCGCCGCGGACGACATGGCGTCGCGCAGCCAGAATCCGAAGTGGTCGGCCGACGGCAGGAACATCGCGTTCGTCTCGGATCGATCGGGGCGAGACGAGATCTGGGTCGCGGACGCCGAAGGCAAGAATCTGAAGAAGATCACGGACCTCGACAACGAGAAGGGCGCGCTGCTCTTCACGCCCGACTCGAGGTCGCTCCTCTACACGGCGGCGGACAAGAAGCTCTACAGCTACGGCGTGGCTGACGGCAGGACCGCGGTCGTGACGTCTGACACCATTGGCCGCATCCAGTCCGTGTCCGTCTCGCCCGACAGCAAGTGGGTGGCGTTCGCCAAGCAGGATCGCACGCTGCGATCGCACGTCTACATCGCGCCGATCACCGGTGGTGACGAGCGCCACATCTCGGATGACAGCCTGCTGTACTCGGAGAACAACCCGGTGTGGACGGCCGACGGCCGGTATCTCGTGTTCACGTCGTCGGAAGGCGCGGGCAGCGGCATCGCGTCCACCGGCGGCGTGTCCGCGACGATGGAGATGTGGGCGCTGTCGTTGCGCGATCAGGATCGCGACCCGACCAATCGCGACATCGACAACGAAGCGCAGGCGATCGCGGCCGACGCCGCGGCGCGGCAGGGTGGCGCGGGACGAGGGGCG
>DATEGZ010000011.1:0-15833 GCA_035279905.1 Vicinamibacterales bacterium | reverse complement strand
CGCGCTTGCGTCTGCGCCCCCGTGAAATCACTGCCGAGAACGACGAGGAGTGTCAGGACGGGGAGCAGTCGCGTCACCCCGGCAGTTTATGCGAAATGCGTCAGATGCACTTCACCCCGGTGCCGCCAATGCCGCAGTATCCGTTCGGATTCTTCGCGAGGTACTGCTGGTGATAGTCCTCGGCGTAGAAGAACGGCGGCGCGTCCTTGATTTCGGTCGTAATCGGACGGAAGCCCTTCGCCTTGAGCGCACTCTCGTAGCGTTCGCGCGAGGCTTCCGCGGCCGCGCGCTGTTCGTCGGACGTCACGTAGATCGCCGACCGGTACTGCGTGCCGACGTCGTTGCCCTGGCGCATCCCCTGCGTCGGGTCATGGTTCTCCCAGAACGTCTTGAGCAGATCCGCGTAGGACAGCTGCTTCGGATCGAACACCACGAGCACGACCTCGGCGTGGCCGGTGCGTCCCGAGCACACCTGCTCGTAGGTCGGATTCTTCGTGAAGCCGCCGGCGTACCCGACGGCCGTCGTGTACACGCCCTTCTGCTGCCAGAACTTCCGCTCGGCGCCCCAGAAGCAGCCGAGCCCGAAGATCGCCTCTTCGAGGCCCGCCGGAAACGGCGCCTCGAGCGGCGTGCCGTTCACCGCGTGGCGATCGGCCACGGGCATCTTCGCTTCGCGGCCGGCGATTGCCTGGTCGGCCGTGGGCATCGTCGTCTTCGTCGTCCCAAACATCAGTGGTCTCCTTCTACTTCGCCTCAAACTTCATTGCGACGCCGTTCATGCAGTAGCGCAACCCGGTCGGCGTCGGGCCGTCGTCGAACACGTGGCCGAGATGGCCGCCGCAGCGGCTGCAGTGCACCTCGGTGCGGGTCATGAAGTGGCTGCGGTCGACGGTCGTGTCGACGGCGCCTTCCATCGGCGCGTCGAAGCTCGGCCATCCGGTGCCGCTCTCGAACTTCGCGGACGAGTCGAACAGCTCCTGCCCGCAGGCGGCGCAGAGAAAAATGCCGGTGCGCTTCTCTTTGTTGAGCGGGCTGGTGCCGCGCATCTCGGTCGCGTGCTCCCGGAGCACCTGATACTGCTCGGGGGTCAGCTCCGTCCGCCATTCCTGCTCGGTCCTGGTCACGGGAAAGGTCGCGTCTTCCTTCGTCTTCATCGCTGGTCGCTCCCGACTCCTCAGATGTTCGCACAGCCTGTGCGGTTTCGCGGCCGCCGGGTACGCCGGCCGGGCGCTATAATCGCGCGCCGGGCCCCCCGAGGTCACGTTGACGAGAGAAGAGATTCTCGCGTTCTTCGAAGCGCGACAACGCGCGTGGCACGCGCGCGACCCGCGCGCGCTTGCCGCGGGCCACGCCGAACATGGCACGGTCCTCAGCCCGATGTTCGGCCGGCGTTCCGGCCGGGACGCGATCTTCGACTCGTATCGCGCGCTCTTCGCCACGTTCCCGGACTGGACGATCACGGCCGAGCCGGCGATGATCGACGAGCTGCGCGTTGCTCAGCCTTTCTCCGCAACCGCCACACACGTCGGTGAGTTCATGGGCCTGGCCGGCACGAACCGCCGGTTTCAGATCTACGGCGTCCGGCTCTTCGACATGCAGGACGGTTTGATTCAACGCGAGCGGCGTCATTACGACTTCACCGGCCTCTTGATCCAGGTCGGCGTGCTGCGCGGCAAGCCGGCGAAGGACTGATTCTTCTCACCGGCTCTTGACGAGAAACAGCTGATCCTGCCGCTTGAGCGCCCAGCGCGGCTTGCCGTCGGCGCCGATGATCATGTCCTCTTCCTGCGCCATGCGCACGGCCTGACCGCCCCACTCGGGCACGGGCGTCGTCGCCTGCAGCTCGATCGAGAACCACATCGACGGGATCACCTTCGCATCGCCGCGGCCGGGCACGCCGTCCTGGTAGTCCCAGAGCCCGATGAGCGGGCCGGCGCCGTGGCCGTTCATACCGATCGGATGCGAGTAGAGCGTGCCGTCGATCTTCGCGGCTTTCATGCGCTCGAGCGACGTCGAGAGGATCTCGTTGCCGGTGCGGCCCGGCCGAATCTCCGCCATCGCGATGTCCTGCATCGCGTTGGCGTTGGCGAGCGCGCGCTTCAGCCCGGCCGGCGCGTCCGTCTCTCCCGGCTTCAACACGTACGCGAGATGCTGCGTGTCCGTGTTGAGCCGCGCGACCGTGATGCCGACGTCGCAGTGCAGCACGTCGCCCGGCTGAATCACGGGATCGGCGCCGAGGCTTTCCGCCGTCGCGCCCTGCCGTTGCACCTCGATGCTCGGCTGGAACCACGTGCCGAGCCCCTGATCGTTCGTCCGCTGCCGCCACCACCACACGAGATCGCTCGTGCGCGTCTGGCCGGCGACGATCACTTTCTCTGAAAACATCGTCTGCGTCATCTGCCAGACGAGCGCGGTCATCTTCTGGAAGAACGCTTCTTCCTCCGGCAGCCGCGACGCGATGAGATCGAGCGGCAACCGCTCGGCGTCTTTGAACTTCGACGTCCACGCGGGTCCAAGCGCGTCGGACATGCCCTTCAGCTCGCCGCTCGACAGCCCGTCGGTGAACGCGAACACGGTGGATCGGTCGATGCCGATGACCGCGGGCTTGCGCTCTTCGATCACCTGCTTGAGCGCCTGCCATTGCTCGTCACCCCAGAGCTCGGCTTGCCGGCCGCCGACGGGCGCCACGACCGCCTTGGTCGAGGTGCGCGCGTCGAACACGCCGCCTTGCGACGTGCCGCCGAGCGCGATTCGCTCGACGCAGGAGGCCGCCGCCGGCGTTTTCGCGGCCGCGCACTTGTCGAAGAAGACATAGATGGTCCGCCGCCGCGCGGCAAACGTCTCGGGCGCGGTGATCGAGTTGAAGACCGGGTCCTCGTTGTACTCGCGCATCGGCACCACCCAGAGGTCGACGCCGTTCGCGCGCATCAGCGCGGGCAGAACCGTGTCCAGCCGTTTCTTGAGCCAGGCCTGCTGCTGCGCGGCCTGCTCGCGAAGCGTGCCGAATGGGCGGTCGGCGGGCGGCAACGCCCCGGGCGCGATCCGCTCCTGGGCGGCCAGGATCACGGGCACGAACACAGCGACGGCGAACACGATGCGGAAAAGTTTTCGCGTGCTCATGGCCGCGATTATCGCAGAATGGTCCGCGATGAAACGCATGGTCCTGGGATTCGTTGTTGCGCTGCTGGCCGTCTACGGTCTGGCGGGCCAGGCGCAGTCCACATCCGACTTCGCCGCCGCCGTCGACAAGATCGCACGCGATGCACTGGCCGCGACCGGCGTGCCGAGCGCGTCGATCGCCATCGTGCGAGACGGCGCGGTCGTCTACACGCACGCGTACGGCAACGCCACGCTTCCCGCCACCGCGGCGACGACCACGATGCGCTACAGCATCGGCTCGATCAGCAAGCAGTTCACGAGCGCCGCGATTCTGCTCCTGCAGGAACAGAAGAAGCTCTCGCTCGACGACCCCGTCAGCAAATACGTCACGGGCCTCACGCGCGGCGGCGAAGTGACGATCCGCCAGGTCCTGTCGCACACGTCGGGTTATCAGGACTACTGGCCGCAGGACTACGTGCCGCCGTTCATGCTCACGCCGATCAACGCGCAGGGCATCCTCGACCGCTGGGCGCGCCGCCCGCTCGACTTCGATCCGGGCACGCAGTGGCAGTACAGCAACACCAACTACGTCATCGCCGGGCTGATCGTCGAGAAAGCGGCCGGGATGCCGCTGTGGCAGTTCCTCAACCAGCGCATCTTCGCGCCGCTCGGCATCACGACGGCGACGAACATCGACGAGCGCGGGCTGCCCGCCGGGGATCCGACCGGCTACTTCCGCTACGCGCTCGGTCCGCCGAGACCCGCGCCGAAGGAAGGGCCCGGCTGGTTGTTCGCGGCGGGCGAGATTGCGATGACGCCGGCCGACCTCGCGAAGTGGGACATCTCGATGCTGAAGCGCTCGGTGTTGAGCGCCGCCTCGTACGACGCGCTTGCGTCAGAGGTGCGGCTCAAGAACGGAGCGGGCACAGGCTACGGGCTTGGCGTGTCGGTCAACGTCGTCGCCGGCCACCGGCAGATCGAGCACAACGGCGAGGTGTCGGGATTCACGGCTGAAAACATCGTGCTGCCCGACGACCACGCCGCGATCGTCGTGCTGACGAATCAAGACGCGGCGTCGGCCGCGGGCGCGATCGGCTCGAGCATCCGGACGCTGCTGCTCCCGGCTCAGGCGCCGGCCGCCGCTGACAATTCCCGCAACGCGCTCGTCAAGCGCGTGTTTGACGACTTGCGTCAGGGCAAGATCGATCGGTCGCTCTTCACCGACAACTGCAACGCGTATTTCACCGACCAGGCGCTCAAGGACTACGCTGCCAGCCTGCAGCCGCTCGGCGAGTACACGAGCCTCACGGCCACCGGTGTTCGCAGCCGCGGCGGGATGATCTACCGCGGGTTCCAGGTCAGGTTCGCGAGCCGGACGGTGGCGCTCTCGATCTTCGAGATGCCGGACGGCAAGTTCGAGCAGTTTCTCGTCGTGGCGCGCTAGGATGCGCGACCTCCACTACGCGATTCGTTTTCTCTGGGCGCACAAGTCGTTCACGGCGGCGGCCGTCCTGACGCTCGCGATCGGCCTCGGCGCGAACACCGCGCTCTACGGCCTGCTCAGCGCGGCGGGACGCCCGCTCGCTGTGCCCCACCCCGAGGAACTGGTCGTCATCGCCGCCGACACGAAGGACGATGACACCGGCGGGTTTCAGTACACGTTTTCCGTCGATGCGATGAAGGACTTTCAGGAACGCGCCGATTCGTTCAGCGCGGTCGTCGGCATGATGCTGCGCATCGGCGGGCTGTCGACTGGCGGACGCCCATCGCAATTCTGGTTCGGCGCGGTCAGCGACAACTTCTTCACCGGGCTCGGCGTGACGCCCGCGGCCGGCACGCTCTTCACGGGGCCCTCGGGATCGCCGGCGCACGTGGTCCTCGGCCACAGCTTCTGGATGAAGACGTTCGGCGGCGATCCGGACGTCATCGGCAAGACCGTCCAGATCGACGGCGCGCCGGCGGTCGTGACGGGCGTCGTCGCGGAGTCGTTCCGCGGCGTGCTGATGGGGATCGAGATCGACGGGTACGTCACGATCGACGACTTCCGCGTGCTCGCGCCGGACGCGGAGCGCTGGCTGTACCACAACCGCAAGGCGCGGGTGATGCAGCTGTACGGGCGGCTGAAGCCGGACGTGAGCCTGAGCGCGGCGCAGGCCGCGACGGATCTGTTCACCTCGTCGCTCGAGGCCGCGCATCCCGACACCGATCGCGGGATCAGCGCGCGCGTCATTCCCGAGCCGCTCGCGCGGCCGCTGCCGATGAAAGCGGTCACCGAGGCGGTGCCGCTGGTGCAGATGCTCGGCCTGATGATCGCGGGGCTCGTGCTGCTGCTCGCGTGCATGAACGTCGCGAACCTGCTGCTCGTGCGCGCGACGGGCCGGCAGCGCGAGATGGCCGTGCGCGCGGCGCTCGGCGCCAGCCGCGGACGGCTCGTCAGGCAGATGGTCACGGAAGGCCTGTTGCTTTCGGGCCTCGGCGGCGTCGCGGGCCTCGTGCTCGGCCAGTGGGTGACGTCGGCGTACATCGCGCGTCTCGATCTCGGCGCGGACCTGCCGCTGCGGTTCGACGTGTCGATGAACTGGCGCGTGTTTTTCTTCTCGCTTGGCGCCGCGATCGTCACGGGCGTCGTCATCGGCCTGTGGCCGGCCTGGCGCGCGTCGCGCGCGGACGCCCGGGCGGCGCTGCACGACGGCGGCAAGAGCAACTCCGACGGCGTGGATCGCCAACGCCTGCGGCGCGTGCTCGTCGTCGGGCAGATTTCCGGCGCGCTCGCGCTCCTGATCGTGGCGGGCCTGTTCGTCCGCACGCTCACGTCCGCGCAGCGCATCGATCTGGGCTTCGACGCGGCCCATCTCCTCACCGTGCGGCTGGATCCGCGGCAGATCGGCTACGACGAATCGCACCGCCTCGAGTTCTACAAGGAGTTGCAGCGGCGCGTCGGCGCCTGGCCGGACGTCGCGTCAGTCGCGGTCGCGTTCAGCACGCCGATGAGCTACCTCATCCAGGGCGGATCGCTCTACATCGAAGGCCAGCCGCTCCCGGCGTCCAGCCAGCCGCCCGCGTCGTTCCTCAACCACGTCGGCCACGACTACTTCGAGACGATGGGCATTGCGATCGTGCGCGGCCGCGCGTTCACGGAAGACGACGAGCGCGACACTGCGCTCACGCGCAAGGTCGCGATCGTCAACGAGACGATGGCCGCGAAATACTGGCCGGGCGAAGATCCAATCGGCAAGCGCTTTCGTGTCTACAGCCCGAGCGATCCGATGGTCGAGGTCGTCGGCGTCGCACGCGACAGCAAGTACGTGCTCGTGTTCGAGGGGCCGCGGCCGTACCTCTATCTGCCGCTCGAGCGCGAGGAGTCACTCCGCACGCTGCACGTTCGCACGCACGGCGATCCGGCCGCGCTCGCCCCGCGGCTCGAGCGCGAGATCAAGGCGATGGCCCCCGACATGCCGATCGCCGATCTGCGGACGATCGACCAGTCGCTCGGCGGGATCTTCGGCTATCTGATCTTCCGGCTCGGCGCGATTCAGGCGAGCGGGATGGGATTGATCGGACTGCTGCTCGCGATCGTCGGCGTGTACGGCGTCGTCTCGTTTGGCGCGAGCCTTCGGACACGCGAGATCGGCATTCGCGTCGCGCTCGGCGCGCAGCCGCGCGACGTGCTGCGGCTGATCCTCGGGCAGGGCCTCCAGCTCGTCACGGTCGGCCTCCTGGTCGGGCTCGCAGCCGCGGCCGCGATGGGCCGTGTCGTCTCGCGATTCCTGCCGCTCGTGAACGCGACGGACTGGACGACGTTTGCGGGCGTCGCCGCCGGACTGGCGGCGCTCGCGATCTGGGCGTGCTATGTGCCCGCGCGCCGGGCGACGCGGCTGCCGGTGATGACGGCGTTGAGGCATGAGTGAAGAAACCAACAGGTTCGTTTGGTTCGTTGGGTTCGTTAGGTTCTCTCTGGCGGTGTCCGAAGTGCGGACGACGCTTCGCGAATCGCAATCAGAGCCACACGTGCGCCAGGCTCGACCTCGCGCATCATTTCATTGGCAAGCCGCCGATCATTCGCGAGCTCTACGACGCGGTCGTCAAGAAAGTGCGCGCGTGCGGTCCCGTCATCGTCCTGCCCGAGAAGACCCGCATCGCGTTTCAAGTGCGGATGTCGTTCGCGCAAGTCACACCGCGGCGCCAGTGGTTGGACGGGCACGTCGTGCTGGCGCGGCGGCTCGAGCACCCGCGATTTCGCAAGATTCAGACGTTCTCGCCGCGCAATCACCTCCACGAGTTCCGCCTGGCCTCCCTGGCGGACGTCGATGACGAGCTGGCGGCCTGGCTGCGCGAGGCCTACGCCGTCGGACAACAGCAGCATCTCAAGCGGTAGAATCCGCACATGACACGCCGCACTCTTCTTGCGATCGCCGTCGTTGCCCTCACCGTCACGGCCGTGCCGCGGGCGCAAGGGCCCAAGACCCATCGGCTCGAAGCGACTCCCGAGACCGTCGCGTACGGCTATTACTGGTCCGAGGCGAAGCCGGCGCTGCGCATCGCGTCGGGCGACATCATCGACGTGGACACACTGCTCACCAACTCGCCGATGGGCCTGTCGCGCGCCGGCGTGCCCGACGACAAGATCCAGGACTCGCTCAAAAAGATCACCGCCGCCTTTCCCGGCGGCAGTCCGAATCGCGGCCCCGGCGGCCACATCCTGACCGGGCCCGTGTTCGTCGAAGGCGCCGAGCCGGGAGACGCGCTCGAGGTCGAGATTCTCTCGATCGACTTCCCGATCGACTACGGCTACAACGGCTGCAGCGGTTTCGTGCCGGCCAACTGCAACCAGATGGCTGACGGCGAGAACCGCACGAAGATCATTCACCTCGACGCGAAGGCGATGACCGCCGAGTTCCTGCCCGGCATCGTCATTCCATTGCGGCCGTTCTTCGGGAGCATGGGCGTCGCGCCCGCGCCGGAGCTCGGGCGCGTCAGCAGCAACCCGCCGGGGAAGCACGCCGGCAACATGGACAACAAAGATCTGATCGTCGGGTCGAAGGTGTGGATCCCGGTGTTCGCGCCGGGCGCGCTGTTCGAGATCGGCGACGGCCACGCGGCGCAAGGCGACGGCGAAGTCGATCAAACGGCGATCGAGACGTCGCTCCGCGGCAAGCTGAAGCTCACCGTGCGCAAGAGCATGAAGCTCAACTTCCCGCGGGCGGAAACGCCGACGGACTACATCTCGATGGCCACCGATCCCGATCTCACCGCGGCGACGACCGGCGCGATCCAGGAGATGGTCGATTTCCTGGCCGAGACGCGCGGGCTCTCGAAGCTCTCGGCGTACCAGCTCGTGAGCATCGCGGGCAACGTCGCGGTGACGCAGCTCGTGGACAAGCCGAATCATGGAGTGCACGTGCGACTGCCCAAGAGCATTTTCAAGAAATAGAACTGGGTTCCTTGGGGTTCCTCAGGGTTCCTAGGGGTTCCTAGGGGTTCGGGAACCTTCGGGAACCCCCTGGAACCCTCGGGAACCCCTTGGAACCTCGGTCTATCGCTGAAATTCTGCTGGCTCGCAAGGCGCGCGGCAGCCGGGCGCCGCACGGCGATGGCGCGCGCGTCGCGCTGTGCGTCGAAGGCGGCGCGATGCGAGGCGTCATCTCCGCCGGCATGGTGTCGGCGCTCGAAGCGCTCGGGCTGACGCACGCCTTCGACGCCGTGTACGGCTCGTCGGCGGGCGCGATCAACGCCGCGTATTTTCTCGCCGGCCAGGCGCGGCTCGGCACCACCATCTACTACGAGGACATCAACAACCGCCGGTTCATCGATCTCCGCCGCGCGCTCCGCGGGCATGCCATCGTCGATCTCTCGTTTCTGCTCGACGATGTCGTCGAACGCCGCAAACGATTGGACGTCGACGCGCTGCTCGCGAACGCGTCGCCGCTGACGGTGATCGCCACCGACGTGCAGGCGCAAGCCGCGACGCGCCTGCGCGCGTTCACCAATCGCGCGCAGACGATCGCCGCGCTGCGCGCCAGCGCGACGATGGCCGTCGTCGCGGGCGCGCCGGTGGAGTACGGCGGGCGGCTGTTTCTGGACGCGTCGCTGTCCGAGCCGATCCCGCTTCCGTCCGCGGAAGCGGACGGCTTCACGCACGCGGTCGTGCTGCTCACGCGAACCGGCGGGATGCGGCCGAAGCCGTCGGCGTTCGATCGCTACTTCGTCGGCCCCCGGCTGCGCCGGTTGTCGCCCGGCCTGGCCACGCGCTACCTCGAGCGCGCCGGGCCCTACACCGCGCTCGTGCGCGCGATCGACGCGGGTACGAGCCCGCTCGGCCGCGTACAGGTCACGGGCATTCGCGTGCCCGACTTGCGCATCAGCAAGCTCGAGCGGCGCGACGAGGTGCTGCGCGATGGCGCGACGCGGGGCTTCGACGCCGTGATGCAAGTGTTCGGTTCGCCGGACCGTCCGTAATCGGACGTCGCAATGACGAGTCCGCAGCGTGCCAGATCCGGGACACCTCGACGCTCGCTGAAGCAACCGGCCTTTCCAATAACCCAATAGCCCAATGGCCCAATAGCCCAATGATTCTGGTGCGCCCTTTGCACCGGGGCTGCGCATGAACAGCCTGCTGCAGGACGCGCGATACGCCATCCGCTCGCTCGGACGCACGCCGCGGTTTACCGCGATGGCCGTGCTGACGCTCGCGCTTGGCATCGGCACCAACGTCGCGATCTTTGGCGTGGCCGACCGCGTGCTGTTCCGGCCGCTCGCGTTTCGCGACGCCGGATCGCTCGTCCGGCTGACGAGCGACTACGTCAAGTCCGGCGCGACGGACATCGGCGTGTCCGTCCCTGAACTTCTCGATTTCCGCGGCCGCGCGGACCTCTTTCAGGACGTGGCGGGACTCTACCCGGTCAACGCGAACCTGACCGACGTCGACGAGCCCGAGCGCATCGAGGCCATCCTCGCCAGCGCGAACTACTTCACGCTGCTCGGCGTCGAAGCGAAGATCGGCCGCGTCTTCACGATGGCCGACGAGGTGCCGGGCAACGCGGAGCTCGCCGTCATCACCGACAGCCTCTGGGCGCGGCGATTCGGCCGCGATCCGTCGGTGATCGGCAAGCGGATTCGCCTCGACAACGATCCGTACACGATCATCGGCGTCTTGCCGGCCGGCTTCCATCATCCCGGCCGCGGCATCGCCGGCGAGTGCGAGGTGTTCATCCCGGCGGGTTTCACGGGCACGCCGTTTCCCAGACCGATGGTTCGTGGCATCCACAACTTGAACGGCGGCGCGATCGCCCGCTTGCGTCCGGGCGTGTCGATCAACACCGCCGCGCAGCGGCTCGATGAGCTCGGCGCTCAGCTTCGCGCCGATCATCCCGGCGACTATCCGGCCGCGCTCGGCTGGGCCCCGCGAGTCGTGGCGCTGCAGCAGGATCTCACCGGTCCGGTCCGGCCCGCCCTCGTCGTCCTCATCGGCGCGGTTGGCGCCGTGCTGCTGATCGCGTGCGCGAACGTGGCGAATCTGTTGCTCGTGCGCGCGTCCACGCGGTCGCGCGAGTTCGCGGTCCGCATGGCGCTCGGCGCGAGCCGCGGCCGGCTCGTTCGTCAGCTCCTGACCGAGGGCGTGGTGCTGGCGCTTGCCGGCGGCGCGTTGGGATTGCTGGCGTCGCGCTGGCTGACGATCGCGCTGCTTCAGCTCGTGCCCGCCGGCGTCTCGCCGGTGATTGACGTCGGCATCGACTGGCGCGTGCTCGGCTTCTCGGTCGCGCTGTCGCTTGCGACCGGCATCCTGTTCGGCATCTGGCCCGCGCTGCAGGCGCCCGCGGCCGAAAGCGACGCGCTCAAGGAATCGACCCGATCGATCACGGCCAGCCGCGGCCGGAGCCGCGCACGCGGCGTGCTCGTCGCGGCCGAGTTCGCGCTCGCGCTCATGCTGCTCGTCGTCGCCGCGCTCTTCGCGCGGAGCTTCGTGCGTCTCTACGCCGTGGACACGGGCTTCGCGCCCGATCACGTGCTGACCGCGCGGTTGTGGATGCCGCTCCCGAACGATCCGTCGAAAGGCCCGTACGCCAAGCGCGAAACGCAGGTGGCGTTCTATCAGGCCGCGACCGATCGTCTCAACGCGTTGCCGGGCGTCGTCTCGGCAGGCTGGGTGTCCGTGCTGCCGCTCGGCGGCGCGCGCGCCTCCTCGTTCTTCCTCGTCGAGGGCCAGCCGCCTGAATCCGCCGCCGGCAACGCGATCGATCTTCTGCAGGCGAGTCCGGGTTACTTCCGCGCGCTCGGCATCGACCTGGTGCGCGGACGCGGGTGCGGCGATCAGGACATCGCGACGTCGCAGGGCGTCGCGGTGGTGAGCGAAGCGTTCGTGAAGCGCTACTACCCCGCGATCGATCCGGTCGGCACGCGGATTCGACCGGGCGGTCCCTCGTCGACCGCGCCGTGGCTCACCATCGTCGGCGTCGTCCGCGACGTGCGCAGCCGCGCGCTCGACGCCGCGCCGCCGCCGCAGGTATACCGCTGTTTGTGGCAGAGCCCGAATCTGGCGATGACGCTCGTCGTGAAGACCGAGGGCGATCCCGCGCTGCTCGAGCGCGCGGTGCGCGCAGCGGTCCGTCAGACGGATCCGGAGTTGCCGCTGTACTCCGTGCAGCCGATGTCGGCGGTGCTCGAGTCGAACCTGGCCTCGCGCCGGTTTGCGATGACGGTGATCGCCGCCTTCGCGGTCCTCGCGCTCGCGCTGTCAGCCGTCGGCGTCTACGGCGTGCTCGCCTATCTCGTCGAGCAGCGTACGCGTGAGATCGGCGTGCGCGTCGCGCTCGGCGCGACCCGCCGGCACATCCTCAAGATGGTGCTCGCCACGGGCCTCGGCCTGGCCTCCGCGGGGATGGCCGCCGGCCTCATCGGCGCGGCGCTGGTCGCGCGCGCCGTCGCGACGATGCTCTTTGGCATCGGCACGTTCGATCCGGTGTCGTTCGTGGGGATTCCGGCCGTGCTGCTCGCAGTCGCGGTGCTCGCCTGCTACGTGCCGGCCCGCCGCGCTACACGCATCGACCCGCTGGCCGCGTTGCGGCAGGAATGAGCGACGCCTGCGGGGGAAAACCAAGAAATGACATGAAGGTCATGAAGGAAATGAAGGGCATGAAGGTGCCGAGCCGTCCGCCGTCGATCTGACGGCCGCCGCAGGCGGCCGTGGCGATGAGGGAGAGAGGACCAGAAACAAGAGCCGTAAACGGGAGCGTGGCTCTTGTTTCTGGTCCTCTCCCCCTCATCGCGCCCGGCTTTGCCGGGCAGTCAGATCGACGGCGGACGGCTCGGCAGCGTGCAACTTCATGTTCTTCAAGTCCTTCAGGTCCTTCATGTTGATCTCCCCCTTCACGTCCTTCCATTGTCTCCACGTCCTTCTGGGTAGAATGCGTGCGTGTCGCGACGCGCCGTCTTCCTGATCACCGCCGTTGCCGCTGCCGCGGCGGCCGCCACCGCCGTCTTCGTCGTGCTTCGCCGCGATCCGGCGCCTCCGGGCGCCGGCATCCCGCTCGCCCTGGCGGAGGATCGCGCGGCGCGCGTGACGTCGCTTCGTTACGATCTCAACTTTCAGATTCCCTCGAAGCGCGCGGAGCCGATCGGCGGGCACCTCATCGCGACGTTCGGGCTCAGCGACAAGACGACGGCGCTGTCGTTCGACTTCGCGCAGACGGGTGAGCACTTGAAGCGCGTCGTGGCGAACGGCCACGAGCTGACGCCGCGCATCCAGAACGGCCACGTCGTGCTGCCGGCGCGCACGCTGGTCACGGGCGACAACACGGTCGAAATCGATTTCGTCGCGGGCGACGACTCGCTCAATCGCAACGACGACTATCTCTACACGCTCTTCGTGCCCGCGCGCGCGTCGCTCGCGTTCCCGTGCTTCGATCAGCCCGACCTCAAGGCGCGCTGGCGGCTCGGCCTCGAGCTGCCGACGGATTGGGTCGCGGTGTCCAACGGCCGCGAGACCGGCCGCACGGCCTCGGCCGATCACCTCGGCCTGATCTTCGACGAGACGCAGCCGATCCCGACGTACCTCTTCGCGTTCGCGGCCGGCAAGTTCAGCATCGAGACCGCCGAGCGCAACGGGCGCACGTTCCGGATGTTCCACCGCGAGAATGACGCGGCCAAGGTCGCGCGCAACCGGACGGCGATCTTCGATCTGCACGCGCGCGCGATCGCGTGGCTCGAGGACTACACGACGATTCCCTACCCGTTCGGCAAGTTCGACTTCGTGCTGATCCCGTCCTTCCAGTTCGGCGGGATGGAGCATCCCGGGGCGATCTACTACAACGCCGGCGGCATGATGCTCGACGAGTCGGCGACGCAGAACCAGATGCTCGGGCGCGCCAACACGATCTCGCACGAGACCGCGCACATGTGGTTCGGTGATTTCGTGACGATGAAGTGGTTCAACGACGTGTGGATGAAGGAGGTCTTCGCGAATTTCATGGCCGCGAAGATCGTGAATCCCGCGTTCCCGAACGTGAATCACGACCTGCGGTTCCTGTTTCAGAACTACCCCGTCGCCTACGAGGTCGATCGCACCGAGGGCGCCAATCCGATCCGGCAGGAGCTCGCGAATCTGAACGAAGCGGGCTCGCTCTACGGCGCGATCATCTATCAGAAGGCGCCGGTCGTCATGCGGCAGCTCGAGCTGCTGATGGGCGCCGACGAGTTCCGCGACGGGCTGCGGGAGTACCTCAAGGGTCACGCGTTCGGCAACGCGACGTGGACCGACCTGGTCAGCATCCTCGACGTGCGCACGCCCGCGGACCTCGCGGCATGGAGCCGCGCGTGGGTCGACGAGCGCGGACGGCCAACCGTGCGCACGCAGCTCGACCTCGCCGGCGGCAAGATCGACAAGCTGTCGTTCCACGAGGAAGACGCCGGCGGCCGCAATCTCTTCTGGGCGGAGCGCCTCCAGGTCATCGTCGGCGGCCCGAGCGGCAGCAAGGCGTTCGATGTCACGCTCTCAGCCGCTGACACGCCGGTGCCCGAGGCGAAGGGCCTGCCGGCGCCGAAGTGGGTGCTGCCCGTCGGCCGCGGGCTCGGCTACGGCTTCTTCGATCTCGATCGGGCCACGCTCGATTTCCTCACGTCGTCGCTGCACACCATTCAGGATCCGCTGACGCGCGGGGCCGCGCTCGTCGCGCTGTGGGAGGCGATGCTCGAGGGCCGCGTGCCGCCTGCCCACGTGCTCGACGAGCTCCTCACGGCGCTTCCGCGCGAAACCGACGAGCTGATCGTGCAGCACCTGCTCGACGACGTGCGGACCGCGTTCTGGCGATACACGGCGGCCGACGATCGCGTCGCGATCGCGCCGAAGGTCGAGGCCGTGCTCCGCGCCGGCCTCGACAAGGCGACGACGACGAGCACGAAGGCGGCGTGGTTCAACTCGCTGCGGAGTGTCGCGACGACGACCGAGACGGTGGCATGGCTCGAGCAGATCTGGTCGCACGACGTGAAAGTGCCCGGGCTGCCGCTCGCGGAAAACGACGAGGCCGATCTCGCGCTCGATCTCGCGCTGCGCGGCGTCGCCGACGCGCCGACGCTCCTCGAGACCGAAGCGGCGCGCCTCACCAACGCCGATCGCAAGGCGCGCTTCGTGTTCGCGATGCCCGCGGTCTCGCCGGACCAGGCCGTGCGCGACCAGTTCTTCTCGAGCCTCGCCGACGTGTCCAACCGCCGGCACGAGGCCTGGGTGCTCGACGCGATGCGCTACCTGAACCATCCGCTGCGCGCGGCCCAGTCGAAGAAGTACGTCAAGCCCGCGCTCGAGCTGGTCCGCGAAATCCAGCGGACGGGGGACATCTTCTTCCCGAAGCGCTGGGCCGACGCGGCCCTGAGCGGGTATCAGTCCGTGCAGACCGCGGCCGACGTCCGCGACGTGATCGACCATCTGCCGGCTGATTACCCCGCGCGGCTGCGGTGGGTGCTACTCTCATCGGCCGATCCGCTCTTCCGAGCGGCAAAGCTGTTGAGCCAGTAATGGCAGGAATCGCCGAACGTGGCCCGCAAATCTTCGCGGGCGTCGGTGTGCTGATGCTGCTGTTGGCCGCGTACATCGCCGGCGGCGACACGCTCGCGTGCGCGCGCCACGGCGCCACGGTGGACTGCGACGTCACCCGCACGAGGCTCTTCGGACACATCGTCGTCGAACGCGCGACGGCGTCAGACATCGTCGAGGTTTACGTCCGCCGGTCGTACTCGGAGGGCGGCACGACCGAGCCGCCGGATTCGCCGTATGCGGGCAAGACGACCACGAACGACAACCTCGCCGTGAAGACGCGCGCCGGCCGGCTGCTGGACCTCATGGGCGGCGAGCCGTCCGGCCAGCTCGCGCGCGCCATCAGCGCGCTCATCAAGCACGAGTCAGAGGCGCCGATCAGCTACGACTACAGCTTCGGCATCATCGCGGGCGCGGTGGCCGTGTTCGGCGCGATCTTCCTGCTCTTCGGCGCGATCGGCATGCGACGCGCTTGAGCCGGCGCAGCGCTTCGAGCAGCGAGGTTGCCAAGCCAGTAGAAAGAGATTTATTCTGAATCCGCCAGCCCACACGATGCGGGAGAGTTTGTGATGGCGATTCGTGTCGGCACTCTGATCTTTGCGATCGCCGCCGTGGCGGGCGTGCGCGCCGGGCTCGCGCAGACCGAGTCGCAAGCCATTCCCGATCTCTCGGGCACTTGGTCGCTCAACTTCGAAGCGAGCTCGGCGGCGAG
>DATEGZ010000010.1:0-26415 GCA_035279905.1 Vicinamibacterales bacterium | reverse complement strand
ACGCTGGCCGACGTGCGGGCGCAGGTGCTGTCGCCGGAGCGGCTGAAGGCGTTCGTCTTCAGCGGGTTCGCCGGCGTGGCGCTGCTCATCGCCATCGTCGGCGTCGCGGGCGTGCTGGCATTCACCGTCAGCGCGCGCACGCGCGAGTTCGGCGTGCGGCTGGCCGTCGGGTCCGCGCCGCGGCAGATCCTTGGACGCGTGTTTCTCGAAGGCGTCGCCATCGCCGCGACCGGGATCGCCGCCGGGGCGATCGGCGGCTATGCGCTGGCGCAGGCCGCGGCGAAGGTGTTCGCCACAGCCGACCTGCCCGGCGCGCTGCCCCTGGCCATCGCGGCCGCTGCGATTATCGCCGCCGCGAGCATCGCGTCGCTCCTCCCGGCCGCGCGCGCGTCACACGTCGACGTCCTCCAGGCGCTGCGTTCGGAGTAGTTGCGCTACAATTGCTGCGGCTGATCAGGCAGCCTCCGTGTTCACGGGAAGGGTGCAACCCGCCTCCACAATGATGGAGGACGTGTGACCAAGAAACTCCCGGCCCGACCCAACCTCGAACATCTCCGCAGCCAGGCGAAAACGTTGCTCGCGCGCATGCGCGATGGCGACGACGACGCAGCGAAGGTTTTCAGCAAGCACCTTCCCGAAGCCAAACGTCTGACGCCGGCCGAGGTCCGCTCGGCGGGCTACCGGCTGGCGGACGCGCAGGCCGCCGTCGCGCACCAGAACGGATTCGCCGAGTGGCCCGGCCTCGCCCGCTACGTCGAACGGCTGCGCAGCCTCGAAGGCACGTGGGCGTTTCGCTCGCTCGAAGTCGACGGCGAGAAGATGCCGGCCGCGGCGGCCGGCGATTCACAGCTGCTCATCGACGGCGATCGCTTCCGGATGGAATCGCCCGGGGCCAACTACGAGGGCATCTTCGACATCGACATCGAGCGGACGCCGCACACGATCGACATCGATTTCGTCGACGGCCCGGAAGCGGGCCATCGATCCGAGGGCATCTTCGAGCTCGACGGCGATCGGTTGACGATCTGCCTCGGCTTTGCGGGCGAGTCGCGGCCCGGCGGCTTCAAGACGACGCGCGGAAGCGGCCACGCGCTCGAGCACCTGGTGCGGGCGAACCACGCGCGACCCGCGGGCGTCGACGGCGGCACGCCGCTGCCGAAAGCGCCGGCGCCGGCCAAAGCGTCCGAGCAGGAGGCTGCGGCATTCGGCGACGAGATGACGCCGATGCTGCGCAAGCTCCAGGGCGAGTGGGCGCCCACCGAGCTCGTCTCGTCCGGTCAGGCGCTCGCGGCAAACCTGCTCGCGTATGGCTCGCGGACATGCACGGGCGCCGAGACCAAAGTCGTGTTCGGCGGCCAGACGATGGTGCACGCGAAAGTCCGCATCAACGACGCCGCGTCGCCGATCGAAGTGGACTACCTCAACTTGTCCGGAGCCAGGCGCGGCTCGATCTCGCTCGGACTCATGGAGTGGCGCGGCGACGAGGTCGTGTTCTGCATGGGCGCGCCCGGTGCGCCGCGGCCGTCTGACTTCACGTGCGCCAACGGCAGTGGGCGCACGCTCAGCCGCTGGACGCGCAAACCGTAGCGCCCCGCTCAGCGCACCACGACGCGGCCGGTCATCTTCGGGTGAAGCCCGCAGAAGTACTCGTACGTCCCGGCGGTGTCGAATCGATGCGAGAACGTTCCGTCGGTGTCGAGCACGGGTGACTTGAACGACTTATCCGTGCTCACGATGTTGTGCGGCACGTCGTCGTGATTGGTCCACGTGATGGTCGAACCCGCCGCGACCGTCGTTTCGGCCGGCGCGAAGCTGAAGTTGTCGATGACGACGGCCAGCGTGCCGGCCGATGCCTGCTCGGCTTCGAGCGGCGCGTCCGTGATCGCGATCGGATGATTGACGTCGTGAAAAGACATCCGCGACAGGCCGAGCACCTTTCGCAGCCGGTCGTCGGGCACTTTCATCGGTCCGGGTGAGGGAGCCGAGCCTGGCGCGGGCTGCGGAAACGCGGTGGACATCGCGGTGTGGAAGGTCACGTGTCCTTCGACCTTCTGCATCACCTGGTGAATGTGGCCGTTCAGCACCGACACGGACCCGAAGCGCTTGAGATACGACAGCGCGCGGGCGCTGTCGTCCGTGCCCCAGCCCCACTCCGGGTACACCGACCACAGCGGGATGTGCGCGAAGACGACGATCGGCGTGCTGCTCTTCAGGTGCTTGACGTCCTTCTCGAGCCACTCGAGCTGCTCGTTGCCCAGCGTCCCAAGTCCGCCGGCCTTGAGATTGACGACGTTGACGAGGCCGATGAAGTGCACGCCGCCCTGGTCGAAGCTGTGCCACCCGGCGCCCAGCGTGCCCTTGCCGAAGCGCTGCAGGTAACTCTGTCCGTCGTCGCCGAGCACGTCGTGCTCGCCGGGCACGTAGAACACGGGCACCGTGAGCTCGGAGAGGATCTGCTGGAGCGTGTCAAACTCGGCGGGCTTCGACAGATGCGTGAGGTCGCCGGTGTGGAGCACGAACGACGGCGGGTTCGGCTCCGCGTTGAGCTTGGCGATGGCGGCGCGGAGCGTCGCCGTGACGTCCGTGTTCGCCGGTTTGTCGAAGCCGATGTGGCTGTCGCTGATTTGCGCGAAGCGTAATCCGCTCGCGGCCATCGCGTTGTGTTTCGCCATGCCGAGCGGCGCGCCGCGAAGCACACCGCTCGAGAGCGTCCACAGGGCCCCCGTGCCGACCCACGCCATGCAGTGAAGAAAGTGCCGCCGATCGAGCTGTTGGTCTTGAAACTTGTCCGACATGTCCAACCTCATTCAGGATTCAGGAAATCCGCGCCCCACACCATCAGTCCGCCGAGATGTCCGGCGACGGCAATCAGTAGCGTCGCCAACACCAGCGCGATGCGGTACACCCACAGTCCGCGCGACGACTCGCGCCGGACGGCCACCGTCGCGAGCGCCGCGACGACGGTCACGCCGGCACCGGCTGCTCCCAGCCACCGGTGCCAGACGAGAATCGACGTCGGATCGAGGCCGAGCGTCGAGGCGAGGAGCCAACCCGCCACCGCAGAAATGACCGCGGCTGGCGCGCCCGCGCACACGTTCGCCACGGCGATCGCCCGCCACCTCCGGTCGCCGGTGAGCAGGGCGCCGGCTTCGGCGGCGGCCGCCACAATGACGAGCGCGATGGGAAAGTGCACGAGTAAGGGGTGAAACCGCGCCAGAACAGCCATCTCGCTGATTGAGACCGCAGAGCCCCTGGAGTTATTCCCGGCCGCGGGCCAGAAAACGCGCGCCGACACCCCGGGGAATAAAACGGTGGCGTCGCTGGTCTAATAGGGAGGTGCCGCCTCCGCGAGCGTTTGAAGAGATCGTCCTGCCGCACCTGGACGCGGCCTTCAACTACGCGCGCTGGCTGACGCGGCAGGATGCCGAGGCGGAAGACGTCGTGCAGGACGCGTGCGTCCGGGCGATGCGCTTTCTGCCGTCGTTTCGAGGCGAGGACGCGCGCGCCTGGCTGTTCACGATCGTGCGCAACACGTGGTACAGCCGCGTCGGGCGCCGGCCGGCAGTGATTGAGCCGCTGCCGTCCGATCACGCCGAGGACGCGCCCGCCGACGAGGCGCTGAACCCCGAGGCGCGGCTGCTGCAGCAACGCGACATCGCTCGCGTCCGGGAAGCGCTCGAAGAGTTGCCGGTCGACTTTCGCGAGGTGCTCGTGCTGCGTGAGATCGAAGGCTTGTCCTACAAGGAGATCGCCGGGGTCGTGCAGGTGCCGATCGGCACCGTGATGTCGCGGATCGCGCGTGCGCGCGATCGGCTGGCGGCCGTGCTGAACCCGTCGGCCACAGGCCTGGTGGAGCGGCTGCCATGATCTGCGCGGACGTCGAACGCGATCTCGATGCGTACATCGACCGCGAGCTGTCACCGGAGCTCGCCGCGGCGATCCGCGATCATCTCGATTCGTGCGCGGCCTGCCGCCAGCGCGTGGCCGCTCGCGAGGTGCTCACCCGGACCGTGAGGTCCGTGCCATACCGGACGGCGCCGGACCGTCTGCGCGCGCGCGTCGCCGGACAGGCATCGCAGGCGCGATCGAGGCGCACGCTGATGGCGTTGGCCGCGGCTGCCGTGCTGGTCATCGCGGTCGGCGGCGGCGGCTTCGCCGTGATCCGGTCGAGCGGCGCTCGCGCCGTTAGCTCCGACGCCGCCGTCGATGAAGTGGTGAGCGCGCATGTGCGATCGCTCCAGGCGGATCATCTCTTCGACGTGCAGTCGACGGATCAACACACGGTGAAGCCGTGGTTCCTCGGCAAGATCGACTTCGCGCCGCCGGTCACCGACCTGGCCGCGATGGGCTTCCCGCTCGTGGGCGGGCGCCTCGATTACCTGTCGGGCCAGCCGGTCGCCGCGCTCGTCTACGAGCGGCGCAAACACACGATCAACGTCTTCGTGAGGCCTGCGTCCGACGCCACAGCCGGCGAGAGCGTGCGATCGGTGCGGGGCTTCCACGTTCGCCACTGGACTCGCGACGGCATGTCGTTCTGGGCCGTGTCGGATTTGAACGACGCGGAGCTCGCCGAGTTCACGCGCGCGCTCCAGGGCTCCTGATCATGCCGGCCTGGCCAGCGCGTGTGATCGACGGGCTCAACGACGCCGATCGCCACGCCGGCGCGCTCGCGCGCGGCCTGAGTGTCGCGCAGCTCAACTGGCGGCCGTCGCCCGGTCAATGGAGCATCGGACAGTGCCTCGATCATCTGCTGGTGGCGAACGAGGTGTACCTGCCGCCGATGTCGCAGGCGCTCGACGGCCGCGATCCGTCGGCGGTCGATGAGACGAAGCCGGGCCCGCTCGGGCGGTTCTTCATCCGTACGTACATCGAGCCCTCGACGCAGCGCCTGCGCGGCTACGCGCCTCGAAAAATCAGGCCGGCGCAGGAGATCCCGCCAGACATCCTCGAGCGGTTCCTTCGCAGCAACGATCTCGTGCGCGCGCTCGTCCGCCGCGCGAGCGCCTATGACGTCAACCGGATTCGCTTCGTGAATCCGTTCGTGCCGCTGCTGCGCTTCAACGTCGCGACCGGCATCGAAGTGCTCTGGCGGCACCAGCATCGCCACTTGCGGCAGGCCGAGCGGGTGCGGAAGGTTGCGGGGTTTCCCGCGGCGTGACGCAGCGTCTTACAGGTGCGACCGGTTCCACGTACCTGACGTACCAGTTGTACCTGAAGAATCTATCCGCGCAGTTCCCGCGACAGCGCCGCCTGATCGAGCTCCCCTTCCCACTTCGACACCACCAGCGTCGCGACGCCGTTGCCGATGAAGTTGGTCAGCGACCGCGACTCCGACATGAACCGATCGATGCCGAGAATCAGCGCGAGCCCGGCGACCGGAATGGACGGCACGACGGCCAGCGTCGCGGCGAGCGTGATGAAGCCCGCGCCCGTCACGCCGGACGCGCCTTTCGACGTCAGCATCGCCACGCCGAGCAGCGTCAGCTGCTGCATCAGCGTCAGCTCGATGTTCAGCGCCTGCGCCACGAAAATCGCGGCCATCGTCAGGTAGATGTTCGTGCCGTCGAGGTTGAACGAGTAGCCCGCCGGCACCACGAGCCCGACGACCGGCTTGGAGCAGCCGAGCTTCTCGAGCTTGCCCATGAGCGGCACGAGCGCGGATTCCGAGGACGAGGTGCCGAGCACCGTCAGCAGCTCGTCGCGGATGTAGATGATGAAGCGGATGATGCTGAAGCCGCAGGCCGCGGCAATCGAGCCGAGCACCACGAAGATGAACAGCAGGCACGTGAGGTAGAAGCTGCCCATCAGCGCCGCGAGCGGTTTGAGCGCGCCCAGGCCGTAGTTGCCGATCGTGAACGCCATCGCGCCGCCGGCGCCGAGCGGCGCCAGCTTCATGATCGCGTTCATCATCGCGAAGAAGATCTTTGAGCACTCCTCGATGAACGCGTGCACCGACTTGCCGACCGCACCCAGGTGCGTCATCGCGTAGCCGAACAGCACGGCGACGAGCAGCACCTGGAGCAGATCGCCCGTGCCGGTGAACGCGTCGAAGAGCGTCTTCGGAATGATGTGCAGGATGAAATCGGTCGTCGTCTGCGACGCGGCCGCCCTGGCGTACGTGTCCACGGCCTTCGCGTCGAGCGTGCGCGGGTCGATGTTGAAGCCGGCGCCCGGCCGGACGAGGTTCACGATCGTGAGGCCGATGACGAGCGCGATCGACGACACGACTTCGAAGTAGATCAGCGCCTTGCCGCCGACACGCCCGACCTTCTTCATGTCGCCAGCGCCCGCGATGCCGAGCACGACCGTGCAGAAGATCACGGGCCCGATCAGCATCTTGACGAGCGCGATGAAGCCGTCCCCGAGCGGCTTCAGCTTCACGGCCACCGGAGGATTGACGTACCCGAGCGTGCCGCCGGCCAGAATCGCCAGGACGACCCAGAAGTAGAGATGACGCGTGACGCCCTTCATGCGTCCAGGTATCGCTCTTTGACGATCCGCAGGTGATGCTCGAAGTGGCCCGCGACGATGTAGGCGAGGGCCTTCACGCTCATCGGATGCCCGCTCGCGACGCCGCGGCGCAGCCACGCGCCGGCGGGGAGATACCGGAAGAGGTCGACGGTTGCCGCCCGCACGGCCAGGAACTCGTCGATGTGGCTGCTCCACGATCGAGCGTCGGCGGCCGCGGTAGGGATCGCGACGTCCTGATCGAAGCTCGGCAGCGGGCTGGCGAAGCCGCGCGCAAACCAGAGCGCCCGGTAGGTGAACACCCGTTCGGCGTCGGTCACATGACTGAGGACCTGCCGGATGCTCCACTTTCCCGGCGCGTAGCGGTGAAGCGATCGCTCGTCGGAAATGGCGCGCAACACGGGCAGGACGTCATCGGCTTGCGCGCGAAGAATCGATCGGATGTCGCCGGCCTGGACCTTGTTGATGTACGTGAAGAAGTACTCGACCGCTTCCGTGCGATCCGGCGGCGTCAACGGAATGCCGGTCGAGAGCTGGCGCGCGTACTCAGCTTCGTCGAAATGGCCGAGCGAATGCTGGATGAGACCGTCCGCGCCAATCGTCCACTGCTCGTGGCCGCTGATCCGCACGCCGTGGCCCGCACCGCCGGGCGCTGCATGAGTGCCGGTCAGCGTCCAGCGATAGACGAACTGGTCGCGCTCGCGATCCACGCCGTCCATCGACACGATCATGTCGGGAAAGACGGTCATGAAGCCCTGCGCCGCGGCGGCGATGGCCGGGCGGCCGACCGACGGCGCACCATCGTTGATCTTCAGCGATCCCTGTTCAGCGAAGAACGCCGCCACGCGCGCCGGATCCTGGCTGCACCAGGCGGATGTGTACTTTGCGGCCATGTCACGGACGTCGGCGAGATCCATCCCGGCAGTCTACTTCGACGCCGCGGAAAACCGTCAGCGTCTCTTCAAACGCAGGTGGCGAACGGGACGGCCGTGCCGCTCGGGCGGGAGTTTCGGCGGCCGCGGACCGTGCCGTGGCGCGTGCAGATGAAGGACGTCGTAGTCGAGCTCGGCGGCCTCGCGTGCGTGGCGCAGCAGCAGTCCGCCACGGCTCATGTCTCCGCGTCCGATGAACGAGGGCGGGTAGTGCAGGCGCGGCCCGAGCAGCCTGGCGAGCAGCTCGACGTACTTGCCGGTGGCCACGCTGCCAAGCAGCACGGCGCGAGCGTCATCGGGCAGCGCGGCGGCAAGCTGGGCGACGTCGCGCTCGAGCGGCACGGCGTACCGCGGGTCGTTGGACGCGATGTCGACGCCGGCGAACTCGCGAATCAGCTCGGCGGTGACGCGCAGGGCCGGGGACTGCAGGCCGCGCGTGGGCGTGATCACGAGCGTCGCGTCGGCGGCCCCGGCGCGCCGGCCGAACGCCAGCGCGTACGTCAGCTTGCCGCGGAAATACAGCCCGCTGAGGAAGGAAAACGCCTCACCGAGCGTGAGCTCCCCCGCCTGCAGGCGCCGCGCGATCGGCACCTCGGAGCCGGGACGCAGCAGAATCGCCGCGCGCCGGCCGGCGCAGTACGCCGGAGAGAGCAGAAAAATCGTCTGCCGCACGTCAGCCTTCGATGCATCGTATCAACGTCGCATTCTGTAATATCGACGGATGCGGCCGAGAACCCTCGCCTGGCTCGCCTGTCTGGCACTGCTCGCCGTGCCGCGCGCGGCCACGGCCCAGGTGCCCGTCCACTGGACGCTCACGCCGGCGCCCAAGGCAACGGCCCAGTCCGGCCAGCCAATCACGCTCCTGCTCAACGCCACGATCGATGAAGGCTGGCACTTGTACGCAATGACCGAGCCGCCGGGCCCGATCCCGCTCACGCTCGCGATCGACAAGTCCGGCCCGTTCTCGCTCGCCGGCACGATCACCGAATCGACGCCGACGAAGAAGTTCGATCCGAACTTCAACGTCATGACCGAGTTCCACGAGACGATCGCGACGCTCACGCTGCCGCTCAAGATCGCGCCCGGGACCCCGAACGGTCCGCACACGTTTGCCGTCACCGTGACGTATCAGACGTGTAATGACACGTTTTGCTTGCCGCCGAAAAACGAGAAACTCACCCTTGAGATCAACGTTGGTTCGACGGGTTCGGCGAGTTCGACGGGTTCCGCAGGTTCAGACCCCGGACATCCAGCGACAGCGCCAGGACCGCCAGCGATAGCGCCAGGACCTCCAGCGATAGCTCCCGGACGACCAGCGACAGCGCTGGTTCCTGATCTCGCCGCGTCCTCGCGTGCGACGACGCTGAGCGCGTATCTGGGGCTGGCGGCGCTGATGGGCGCGTTGTCGCTCGTGACGCCATGCGTGTTTCCGATGGTGCCGATCACCGTCTCGTATTTCACGAACCGCGCGGGGCGCAGCCGGCGGGCGGCGGTGACGCAGGCGCTCGTCTACGGGCTCGGGATCGTCCTGACGTTCACGGCGGTCGGTTTCACGCTGGCCGTCGCCTTCGGCGCGTCCGGGCTCAATCGCTTCGCCGCCGATCCGTGGCTCAATCTCGGCGTGACCGCGCTGTTCCTCGCGTTTGCGCTGAGCCTCTTCGGCGTGTGGGATCTCGCGCTGCCGTCGCGGCTCGTCACCGCGGCGTCGAAGGCCGAGTCGGGCCGGGGCGCAATCGCGGGCACGCTCTTGATGGGCCTCGCGTTCACGCTGACGTCCTTCACCTGCACCGCGCCCTTCCTCGGCACGCTGCTCGTCGTCGCCTCACAGGGCGACTGGCAGTGGCCGCTGGCGGGCATGATCGCGTTCTCGACGATCTTCGCGCTGCCGTTCGTGCTGCTCGCGCTCGCGCCGCACTGGATCGCGTCGCTGCCGCGATCGGGCCCGTGGCTCGTCGCGGTGAAAGCGGTGATGGGCCTGCTCGAGATCGCCGCGGCGATGAAGTTCCTGTCGAACGTCGATCTCGTCTGGCACTGGGGCATCTTCACGCGCCCGGTCGTGCTCGTCGTCTGGACCGCGATCGCGATCCTGATGGTCGTCTACCTCGTCGGCCTCGTCCGGCTCGGCCACGCGCCGCGGCTGTCGCGTCCGGGCGTGGCACGCTGGACCGCCATCGCCGCCGGCCTCGTCCTCGGCGTGTGGCTGGCGAGCGGGCTGACGGGCCGACGGCTCGGCGAGCTCGAGGCGTTCTTGCCGCCCGCCGATCTCGCGGGCATGGCGCCGGGATCCGAGCTGCGCTGGATCATCAACGACTACGACGCCGCGCTCGCCGAGGCGAAGCAGAGCGGCCGCCCGGTCCTGATCGACTTCACCGGGTACACGTGCACGAACTGCCGCTGGATGGAAGCCAACATGTTTCCGCGGCCGGAAGTGACGCGCGAGCTCGCGCGATACGTGCGAGTGCGCCTCTACACCGACGGCCAGGGCGCGGTGTACGAGCGCTACCAGCAGCTCGAGCAGAAGATGTTCGGCACGGTCGCGCTGCCGTACTACGCGGTCCTCCGGTCGGACGGGACGCCGGTCGTGGCGTTCGGCGGCCTGACGCGCGATGCGGCGGAGTACGTGAACTTTCTCCGAAAAGGCCTCGAGTGATCGACGACCCGTCGATCGAGCCGTTCGGCGCGGGTCCGTACGCGACGGCTCAACGCTGGCTGCACCTCGGCCAGCCGGGCGACCCGGCGGTGCGGCGACGCATGATCGTCGCCGCAACGGTCGCGCTCGGACCGCTGCTCGTGCTCGCGGCCGCGGATGGCGTGCTCCTCGGCCCGACGCCGAAAGAGTCGTTGTTGTGCGACTTCGGCACGCTCGGCCGCTACCTGATCGCGCTGCCCGTGCTGTTGGTGGCCGAGTACTCGTACTTGCCGCGGCTGGCGCAGGTCGTCCGCTACATGCCGGATTCCGGCATCATCGGGCCGGACGAGCAGCCTCGCTACGCGGCGCTCGTGGTGTCGGCGCGCAACCTCGTCGCCTCGCGCGTCGTGGCGTTCGTGCTCGTCGTCCTGGCGTACGGGCTGACGCTCGGCGTCGGGCTGGTGGCGTATTCGCCGTCCGAATCGACGTGGGTCGCGCCGATCACGGCCGCGGGCCATCACATCTCGGCCGCGGGCTGGTGGCGGATTCTCATCAGTCAGCCGCTGTTCCTGATCGTCGTCGGCACGCTGTTCTGGCGAATGATCGTGTGGACGGTCTTTCTCCGGAAACTGTCGCGATTCAATCTGCGACTGCTGGCCTCGCATCCCGATCGCCGGGGCGGCCTCGGGTTCATTCCCGCGTCCGTCCGGGCGTTTCCGCCGCTCGGCGTCGCGATTGGGACCATCGCGGCCAGTACGGTCGCCGGGCTGGTCAAGTTCGAAGGGCACCCGGTGGTCGAGGTGGAGTACGCGGCACTCGCGGCGGTGCTGGCGGTGACCTCTCTGCTGACGGTACCGCTGCTGGTGTTCGGACCCGTGCTCTTCAAGCTGCGGACGGACGGCATCTACAAGTACGGGCGCCTCATGCACGACGTCGGTCAGTCGTTCGAGGCGAGGTGGCTGCCGCCCGCGCGGCCCAAGGCCGACCCGGTCGGCGCGCCGGATTTCTCCAGCATGATCGATCTGTCGACGGTCGTCACCAACGTGTACGCCATCACCCCGATCATGGTCGACCTGCCGTCGCTGACGCCGCTGGTCATCTCGACGCTCGTGCCATTCATTCCCGTCCTCTTCATCATTCTTCCGGCCCAGCAGATCGTCGGCGCGGTCGCGAAGTTCCTGCTCTGACACATGATTCAAACCGAGCATCTGTCCAGAGACTACGGAGACAAGCGCGCGCTGGTCGATCTCACGATGTCCGTCCAGCCCGGCGAGATTCTTGGCTTCCTCGGTCCCAACGGCGCCGGCAAGTCCACGACTGTGAAGATCCTGACCGGCATGATCCGCGCGACGAGCGGCCGGGCGACGGTCGCCGGTTTCGACATCGCCACCCACCCGATCGAGGTCAAAAAGCGCATCGGCTACGTACCGGAGACGGCGGCGCTCTACGACGGTCTCTCCGCGTCCGAGTACCTCGAGCTCGTCGCCTGCCTGCACCATCTCGATCCGAAGACCGCGCTGACACGCCGCGACGAGCTGCTCGAGCTCTTCGGCCTGGGCGAGGCCCGGCAGCAACGCATGACGGAGTTTTCGAAGGGCATGCGGCAGAAGGTGCTCATCGCCTCGGCGCTGCTCCACCGGCCGGACGTGCTCTTTCTGGACGAGCCGCTCGACGGGCTCGACGCGAACGCCGCCGCGGTCGTCAAGGAACTGCTCAAGAAACTGGCGGCGCAGGGCAAGACGATCCTCTTCTGCTCGCACATCCTCGAGGTCGTCGAGCGCATCTGCACGCGAATCGTCATCATCAACGGCGGCCGGCAGGTGGCGGACGGCACGGCGGCGGAAATTCGCGCGTCCACGAACGCCGCGACGCTGGAGGAAGCCTTCAGCCACCTCACGGGCGTGCGGGACGTCGGACAAATGGCGAGCGACTTCCTCACGGCGCTCGACAAGGTATGAGGCGGTTCGCGACCGCGGCCGGCGTCGACTACGACCAATGGAAGGCGCTGACGCTCGTCGCGCTCAAGCTCGACTTTCGACAGGGCCGGTTCGGCAGGCCGCGCGGCGGCGAGACGCGCCAGGTCGCGGTGATCGTTTCGCAGGTCATCTTCTACTCGGTCTACGGCCTGTTCATGGCGATCCTGATCTGGGCCACGCGCGATCTGTTCCTCGCCGGGACCATCCTGATGACGTACATCATGTTCATGGTCGGCACGACGGTGCTGCTCGAGCACAACTCGGTGCTGACGTCGCCGCAGGACTACCCGATTCTGGGATTTCGGCCGATCACGTCGCGGACGTACTTCGCCGCGCGCCTCGCCAACGCGCTGGTTTACACGACGGCGATCACGACCGTCGCGACCTACTTGCCGGCCGTGTCGCTGTTCCTGCGGTACGGCGCGCTCGTCGGCTTCGCCGGCCTGGCCGCCTTCTACGCGTGCTCGTTCTTCACGGCGCTGATGATTCTCTTCGGCTACGGCTGGCTCATGCACGCCGTCGGCGCGGAAGGACTCAAGCGCGCGCTGTCGTACGTCCAGCTCGTGATGAGCTTCCTGGTGTACGGCGGGTACATGGTGATGTCGCGGGTGGTGAGCGCGCGCGCGCTGCAGTCGCTCACGCTGCCGAAATCGGCCTGGATGGTGCTGGTGCCGCCGGCGTGGTTCGCCGCGTACCTCGACGTCGCCGCGGGCAGCGCCACGCTCCTCGAATTCGCGATCGCCGGCGCCTCGATCGTCGGGCTTATCGCGCTGGCCGGCGGGCTGTCAGGACGTCTGTCGATGGCCTACTCCGATCGACTGGCGGCGATCGCGGCGTCGAGTCAGAAGGTTGAGGCCGGCCGCGCCGCGTCCCGGCCGGGCTGGTGGTTCCGCACCGGCGAAGCGCGCGCGATCGCCGTGCTCGTGCGGGCGCAGTTCCGCAATGATCAGCGGTTCCGCCTGGGTGTGTTGAGCATCCTGCCGATGACGCTCGTGTACGTCTTCATCGGGCTGCGCGACGGCAATCTGCAGGACCCGTTTGTCCAGGCCCACGGCGGTACCGCGTTCTCGCTCGTTACGGTGGCCGTCCTGATGTTTCCCGCAATTCTCAAACAGGCGCTGACAACCAGCGAGCAGTTCCGCGCGTCGTGGATCTTCTTCGCGTGCCCGTCCGATCGCCTCCACATCATCCGCTCCGCCAAGAACGTCGTCGTCGCGTACTTCCTGGCGCCGTATCTCCTGTTCGTCGCCGGCCTGTACGTCTTCTTTCTCGGCCTCGGCAGCATTGGCCACGTCGCGGTCCACATGGCGCTGCTCGGGCTCATCAGCCACCTCGTGCTGCAGGCTTACGTGCTGCTCGATCCCGAACTGCCGTTCTCGCGACCCTCACAGACGGGCCGGCGCTCGGGCACTGTGCTCGGGTTCATGCTCGTGATGGGCCTCATGAGCGGCCTGCTGCAGGCGTTCTCGTGGTTGATCTACCAGAGCCTCACGGCCACGCTCGTCGTCTTCGGCGTGATGATCGGCGCGAACCTCGTGATGAACCTGCTCACGCGGGCACGCGTGGAGCTGCAGGCAAGATCGCTGGAATTTCAAGGATAGGAAAGGTTCGGCGGGTTCGACAGGTTCGGCGGGTTCCGCAGGTTCGGCGGTTCAGACGCGTCCGCGCGACGGAACCCCAGGGAACCCCAAGGAACCCCTGGGAACCCCCGGGAACCCCGCCTCATGCGGCAGCGATCTTTGCTGCCGATCTGAGCGTCACCGCCACGAACGTCAGCGTCCCGTTCGTGCACCCGCCCGTGGGCAGGGTCGGCGACCCGACGACGTACAGGTTTTCGTGATCGTGGGTGCGGCCGAAGCTGTCGACGACGCTCGTGGACGGATCCGCGCCCATGCGGCAGCCGCCGGCGGGATGGTCCTGATAGTTGAGGCCGGAGATGTTGCCCATCTTGCCGTCGTTCGCCTTGGCCAGCTCGGCAAAGAGATTCTGAAAGTGATCGCGCGTGGCCCCGGCGCGCGCGGCGGTCGCTGCGTCGACCTTGTGTTGCAGCACCGGCAGCGGGTCGCCCCATTTGTTCTTCGTCGCGGGATCGAGCGTGAGACGGCTGTCCTTGTCGGGCTCGACCGTGTAGTACCCGCGCACCCGCGCCGACCCGCGCGCGATCCGCGTCCGCCAGTCTTTCAGCAGCTCGTCACCAAGCAGCAGTTTGCCGGCGCCATCGCGCAGCTGCGGCGCACGGCCGCTCGCGCTCTCCCAGATACGCAAATCGTGCCGCACGTACGGCTGATCCGTCCGGCAGCGGAAGAACTGCCGTGAGATCAGGCTGTGCTGCTCGTTCATGCCCGGGAAGATCTTGAGATCGAGGTCGATCTGCGTCTGATAGGCGAGGTGTCCCGTCAGATATCGTCCGACGCAATCGGACGAGTTGGCGAGGCCGTTCGGGAACCGGGAGCTCGCCGAGGCGAGCAGCAGGTGCGAGCTCCAGCAGTAGCCGGACGCGACGATGAACGTCCGCGCGCGGTACTCGACGTTGTCGTCCGACCCGTCTTCCTTCGCCGCCTGCGCCGACGCGATGCGCGACGTGGCGCCGTCGAGCATGAGCTTGCGCACGAGCGTCTGGTCGTGCAGCTGGATCTTCTTCGCGTCGAGCAGCTGCTTGAACGTGAAGTCGGGCGAGTAGCGCGCGCCCGTCGGACAAATCTCGCACGTGTTGCACCGGCGGCACTTGCCGCGGCCGCCGTAGCCTTCCACCGTGTTCTTCGCCTGGGGCGTAGTCCAGAACTTGATCCCGCTCTTCTCGCCCCAGGCCTTGAGCTGGATCAGGTTGTAGGTCATCGGCATCGGCGGCATCGGATACGGCTCGGACCGATGATCTTCGGCCAGCGGGCTCGGCTCGCCGGACACGCCAAGACGCCGCTCGGCCTCGCAGTACCACTTTTCGAGATCGACCCACTCGAGCGGCCAGTCCACGGCGAGTCCGTACATCGACTTCAGCCGCAGATCCTCTTCAGAGAAGCGATTGCAGACGCCGCCCCAGTGCAGCGCCGAGCCGCCGACGGCCATCGCGCGCGAGATCACGCCGCGCGCGGCTTGATCGGTGACGAAATCGCCGGGCCACATGTTCTCGCCGTAGTCGAGATTGCGTTGGCGGTACTCGAAGCGATTCTCGAAGTCGAACAGCCGCTTCCCCGCTTCGACGACGATGATCGACCAGGTCGGGCGAAGCTCGGAGAGCTTCTGCGCCATCATCGCGCCCGTCACGCCCCCGCCGATGATGACGACATCCGATTCGTAGCGGGCCATGGCTAGCGCGCCATCGCTTTCGGTGCCTGTTCAGAGTTCTCGAGACCTCGGCATGTGTCGCGGCCGATCTCGGCCTGGTAGCAGAGATCCATCGCGTCTGCGCTGCTGAAGTACATGCCCATGAAGTCGGCGACGAGATTCGCGCCGGTCGGACGATTGGGCAGCCGCGTGACGGGTTGCGGCGTGTTCAACGCGCTCTCGACAATCGTGCGCCGGACCGCGATCGCGGCCGCGGCGAACGAGGCCGCGCCCTGATCGCGCGCGGCTTTGTCGAGCGCCGCGAACTGATCGGGATAGCGCGCCGCCGGCGACGGCCCGCTCGCCGCCGAGAGCTGCGAGTTTCCGTACCCGTGCCCGCGGTCGGCGCCCGCCTTGTAGTTGGCGACCCATGCAGTAAACTGCGCCACCGCGCGCTGGCGCCCTTCCGCGCCGGCCGCCGACGGGACAACGATCTCCGCGATCCCTTTGAGCGTCGCGATGTGCGCGTCCGAGAGGTCGTCGAGCATCCGCGCGCGCACCCGCCACCGCGCGAGCGGCGTCGCGACGAACGCGCCGACGAAGGATTGGAGCAGCGTTCGGCGTTTCATAAGAGGATGGCGCCGATTGTAGCGCTCGGACGCCGTATAATCGACCCCCTTTGGAACTCAGGAGGCTCCCCAGATGCAACAGACTCGTCACGTTTGGCTCGCGATCGCGAGCACGCTGCTGATCCCGGCCTGCTCCGGCCAACCGGCACCGAATCCACAGCCGGAGAAGACGGTCGCGGCCGCACCGGCCATGTCACCCGTCGAGCGCGGCAAGTACATCGTCACCGCGGGCGGTTGCAACGACTGTCACACGCCCTGGAAGATGGGCCCGAACGGGCCAGAGCCTGACATGACGCGGATGCTGTCGGGCCACCCGGAAGGGGTCAAGGTCGACAAGCCGCCCAAGCTCGAGGGCATGTGGATGGCCGCGGTCTCGAACGACTTCACGACCTGGTCCGGCCCGTGGGGCATTTCGTACACCGCCAACCTCACGCCCGATCAGAACACCGGCCTCGGCATCTGGACCGAGGACATGTTCATCAAGGCGATCCGGGAGGGCAAGCACATGGGCACGTCGCGGCCGATTCTGCCGCCGATGCCTTGGCCGGCGTTCCGCAATTACAACGACGACGATCTGAAGGCGATCTTCGCGTATCTGAAGACGATTCCGGCGATCCACAACCAGGTGCCGGATCCGATCATCGCGGACCCGCCGAAGGCGCCGGCGAAGTAGTGCCGCGCACCTCGATCTCGAGGCCGCCCGCCGCGGGGCGGCCGAGGTCGAGGTGCCAGCCTAACCGTTCGACGACCTCACGCGCGACCGCCAGCCCGAGGCCAGGCACGCCGGGACGGCGGTCGCGTCCTTCATCTCCGCGAAACCGCCGAATCGCCGTCAGACTCTTGAAATCTTCTTCGCTCACGCCCGATCCGTTGTCGCGGATTTTCAGCGAGAACTGGCCGCCGCCGGCCGTCGTGAGCGCAATCGTGACGTGCCCGCCCGCGCGGTTGTAGCGAATCGCGTTGTCGACGAAATTGCCGATCGCGACATCCAGCTTGGCGCGATCGGCCGCGACGAACACGGGCGCGACCGGCGCCGACTTCTGCAGCGTGACGTCCATGCCGCGCGCGAGCGGGTCGAGCCGCGCGACGACGCCGGCGACGATCGGCGCGAGATCGACGGTCTCGCGGACAAACGGCCCGCGCCTGGCGTGAAGCTCCGCGGCCAGCGCGAGATTATTCAGGCGCGCGTTCAGATCGTGCGCGTCGCGCACCGCCTGACGCAGCTCGGTCCGCACGCCGGGCGACATGCTCTCACGCGTTTCCAGCGCGCCCAGCTTTGCGACGATCCCGGGGAGCGATCGCGTCGTGCTCGACGTGTCCTCGACCACGCGCCGCAACGCTTCGTCGCGATCCTTGCTTTCCGCGCTGCGCAGATGAAATTCCTTGGCCGTGTCGTTGTAGATGAACGCGATCGAGCTGAGCTCGTCTTTTTTGCGATCCGGCGCGATCGACGCGAACTGCTCGCCGACGGCCTGGCGGGCGTCTGACGCGAGCCTGCGGACGCGCATGACCGTCGGCGTCACGGCCAGCAACGCCACCGCGTAGCACACGAGGAAGAGCCCGCCGAAGAGCTCGAACTGCCGCAGCATCGCGTGCGGCTCCGGACGCAGCCGACCGAGAAACACGGCGCACGGTCCCGTCAGCCAGCCGGTCCAGGCGGCCACCTGGAGACCCGTGCCGTCTTTCGTCGGGAACGGCGCCGTCGCCGGCTGCGACGACTGGCGCAGCGCGAACCTCAGCTCGTTGGGAAATCGCGGCGCCGCCGGACTCGACCCGAGGAATTCTTCGTCGAACGCAAACAGCTCGAACGGCTGCTCGTCGATCTTCGGCCGCGGCGCCATGACGTCCGGATCGGCGCTCGGCCTCTCGCCCTGCTTCGGCCGGCCCTCGAGCGAACCCGTCAGAAACCAGCGCGGATCGCTCTCGCACCGCTCGCGCACCTGATCGTTGATCTGTGACTTCACGACCCGCTCGAGCGTGAGCGTCAGATCGGCCGTGCGCATCGAGTTGATCGAGACAAACAGCAGCAGCGCGGCGGGAACCGCGATGAGCAGGCTCGTGACGGCAACGCGCGGACGAAGCTGCATGAACCGGCTCAGATCCTGGCTGGAATACGCCCGCCAGCCGTCGTCCGTTGCCTCGTGGCCAGCGAGTAGCCGACCGCTGCCACGCCGGCGAGCAGCGCGAGTGCGGCCCACCCGGGCGCGGCGTAGAACTTCGTCGAGTCGAGCGTCAACGGCATGCGCTCGATGATGACGTTCGCCGTGAACATGATGGTGCTCGCGAGCAACCCGATCCGCAGCAGCGCGATCAGCACCAGGCTGGTCGACAGCCCGTTGTAGATGCCGGTCACCCACCAGCCGGCGCCGGTGTTGATCTGGTTGAAGATCGTGAGCGCCACGGCCGCGAGCGCGAACGCCAGGAGATCGGCGCGCTTGACGTTCAGCGGACGGATCAGCCGAAGCATGAGCTCGCGCACGAGCGCCAGCTGAAGCACGCTGAGGAGCCCGTTCTGCAGGCCGTTGCTGGCGCAGCCAAGCAGCGTCAGCACGAGGTTGCGGATGCCGAGCAGCGTCGTGGTTTGCGGCTGGGTGGGCACCGGCTCGGGAAAGCCGCCGATGGTTGGAACGAGGTGCGTTCCGAGGTCGACCAGTGCGAGCGCGACGCCGAACGCCACGCCAATCATGACATCGCGCCCAACGACGGCGTCACGCACGCGGCCGGAAAGCAGCCGTGTCCATCCGACGAGCATCGTCGGCCAGCTGCGGCGGAGGAACGGCTCGATCGCGAGGTACACGAGGTACAGAACTCCGCCGAGGAACAGCGCGATCGCGGTGCCCGTGACGAAGCGGTACCACTCTTCCGGGAGGCTGCTCACGTGCGCGTTGACCAGCCAAATCGCCATCATCAGCGCGATCGTGAAAATCGCAAGCCGCTTCGCGCCACGTGTGTCTGCGCGGCCCGACCGGAGGTTGCGCCGCGCGAGCACGAACGCGACCACGAGCAGCGCGAGAATCAGGATCACCTGGCCGGGCGAGTTGCGATTGTCGGGCACATCGAATGCGACATCGCGCGTCGGCACGGACCAGGGCCCGTTGACCGCGAAGTGAACGATCCTGCCGCGATAAGCCGCGGCCTCGAGCCGAACCTTCGTGTCGGTCCCGGGAAACGTGCCCTCCCACGCCCGGCGTTCGTCCGCATACGAACCCGGCGTCCGTTCCGGCGCGGCCTCGTGCAGCGCCGCGGGATCGAATCCGGCGGCGGCGATGGCCGCCGACCAGTCGACCGCTGCCGGGGAACCATTGGATGCCGGTTCGACCTCGGGCGGCTCGGCGACGAATCTCAGCAGCCGGCCCGTGGCGTCGAGATCGACCAGCGTCATTCCGCTCACGACGAACGGCGGGTCGCCGCGATCCGGCGCGTCGTTCGGATTGAGCGGCACGAGCACGCGCGGACTGGTGCGCCGCCAGAAGTACAGGGGGGCCGGCCGCCCGCTTGCGAGGACGCGCCAGTGATCGGCGCCGGCGCCGTTCTTCTTCGCCCAGTTGAGGTACCCGCTCGCGTAGCTGAATCCGAACGCGTGATCGACGGCCGCGTCGGTGTAGCCGAGCGACTGACGGATTTGCTCGGCGCGATCCGCGAGCACTTCCGGCGGCTTGTCGATCGGCGTCCGATTGAACATCGACAGGCGCGACGCCAGCGCCAGTGCCACGGCCATCAGCACGGCGATCGCCGCGAGCCACGCCAGGCCGCCAGCGCGTGACAGCACGACATCGTCGCCGCCGGCGGCTGCGACCATTTCCGGCGACGGCGTTTCACCCGCGGCCAGCGCCGCCGCGAGCGGATCGCCGCCCGGCAGCGCGGCCGACACGGCAAGGGCTGATGCCGGCCGCTTCGCCGGATCGCGATCGATGCAGCGTTGAATCGCTCGCTCGATCGCCGGATCGAGCCCTTTCACCAACTCCGTCGGCGACGTGACTGGTCCGGACTGCTGCTGCAACAGCTCGGCCAGCGTGCCTGCGGTGTACACGCGCCGGCCGGTGAAGATCTCGTAGAGCACGATCCCGAGCGCGTAAATGTCGCTCTTCGCTGTCACCTCGCGCCCTTCGAGCTGCTCGGGCGCCATGTAGGCCGGCGTGCCGACGCGGATGTCGCCGACGTCGCCGATCGCCGCGAGTCCGAAGTCCATGATGCGGACTTTGCCGGCCGCGTCGAGCATGATGTTCGCAGGCTTGAGATCGCGATGGATGACGCCGCGCTCGTGCGCGGCCGCGAGGCCGGCGGACAGCTGTCGCGCCAGATCCAGCGCCTTGTCTTCAGGGAACCGCCCGATCCGCTTGAGCGACGCCGCGAGATCTTCGCCGTCGACGTACTCCATCGACAGGTAGAGATCGCCTTCGATCTCGCCGATGTCGTAGACGCGGCAGACGTTGGGATGAGACACCTGCCGCGCGGTGCGCACTTCGTTGTGAAACTGCGCCAGCCTCCGCGCGTCCTCGGAGAGGCCCTTCGGCAGGAACTTCAGCGCGACGGCCTGGCCCAGGCGCAGGTCATCCGCGCGGTACACCTCGCCCATGCCGCCGCGTCCGAGCAGGCCGATGATGCGGTACCGGCCGTCGAGCACCGCGCCCGGCGCGAATCGCCCGTGGTCGATCGATCCCGACGAGCTCAGCCAGCCGCTCGTCGACGCTCCCGATCGCGGGCCGCCGGGCGAAGTTGCGGGCGGCGATGCGAGACGCGTGTGGTCGTCGCCGAGCCGCGTCTCGGCGTTCGACACATCGAGCGTCGCGCCGCACGACGGACAGAAGCGCGCGCTCTCGGGAACGGATGCGTGACAAGAGGGACAGGTCATTCGAGGATCCGCCACAGATACCACGCCGCGATCGATCGATACGGCCGCCAGGGCTCAGCGAGGCGCATCATCGTAGTCGGCTTCGGCCGGCGTTTCATGCCAAAGAGCTTCTGCACGCCCTTGACGATGCCGAGGTCGCCGACGGGAAAGACGTCGGGGCGATTGAGGCGGAACATCAGGAACATCTCTGCCGTCCAGCGCCCCATGCCCTTGACGGCCGTCAGCGTGGCGATGACGTCCTCGTCGGGCTGCACGTCGAGCGCGTGGAGATCGAGCCGGCCGTCGACCACGCGTTCCGCGAGGTCGCGCAAGTACTTGATCTTCGGGCCGCTGACGCCGGCGGCGCGCAACGCGGCTGGATCGGCCGCGAGCAGCTTCTCCGCGGTCTCGCAGTTCGGGCCGCCCAGCACCGCGACCATCCGGCCGTGAATCGTGTCCGCGGCCTTGCCCGAGAGTTGCTGCGAGAGAATCGCGCGGACGAGCGCGACGAAGGGATGCCGCGTGCGGCCGTCGGGCAGCCGGCAGCGTCCGGTTTTCTTGATGAGGGGCGCGAGTCTCTTGTCGCGCCGCATCAGCGCACGGCGCGCGCGCTCGTATTCCGCCTCCGTGCCGGCCAGCGCGGCCCAGCCCGCGCTCGGCGCCCTCTTCGGCACTGGCTTTGTTGTCTTCTTTGCCCGTTTGGCCATGATTCTTCGTCAGCTCAACGCGTCCGCCAGCCGTGACACGACCCGATCGCGCCCCATCAGCTCGAGCACTTCGAAGATGCCCGGGCTCACCGATTGACCCGTCACAGCCACGCGCGTCGCGTGGATCAGCGCGGCGGGCTTGATCGCACGCTCCACGGCGAGCCCGCGCAGCGCGGACTCGAGTGTCGCGGCGTCGAATGGTGTCACATCACGGACGCGATCGCGCCACGCGGCGAGATGCGGCGCGAGATCCGGGACGCTCAGGTACTTCGCGACCGCGGCGGCGTCGCGCTCGACCGCGTCGAGCAGAAACGGACGCAGCATCTCGACCAGATCGTTCAGCTTGCGCGCGCGCGGCTTGAGCAGATCGATGACGCGCTCGATCCACACGCGATCGGGCCCGGGGAGCGAGGCGCGCCAGAGGCCGGCCGCCTCGAGCGCCGGCTGCAGGCGGCGCAGGATTTCGTCCGCCGGCAGGCGCATCAGGTGCTGCTGGTTGAACCAGTCCAGCTTGTCGGCGCCGAACACCGCGTTGCCGCCGCTGATGCCCTCGAGCGTGAACGCGGCCACCAGCTCGTCGCGCGTGAACACCTCGCGGTCGCCGCCCGGCGACCAGCCGAGCAGCGCGAGAAAGTTCACCATCGCTTCGGGCAGGTAGCCCTGCTTCTCGTATTCCCCGACGGACGTCGCGCCGTGGCGCTTGCTCAAGCGCTTCTTGTCCGGCCCGAGAATCAGCGGCACGTGCGCGAACGCCGGGACCGGTGCGCCCATCGCCTGATACAGCATCACCTGCTTCGGCGTGTTCGAGATGTGATCGTCGCCGCGCACGATGTGCGTGATCTTCATCTCGACGTCGTCGACGACGACGGAGAGGTGGTAGGTCGGGTAGCCGTCCGAGCGGAGGATCACGAAGTCTTCGACGTTCGCGTGCTCGATCGTGATCGGCCCGTGGACGAGATCGACGAACGTCGTGGCGCCGTCCGGCACGAGGAAGCGAACCGCGCGGGGCTGCCCCGCGGCTTCGCGCCGCGCGATCTCGTCCGTCGACAGCCGGCAGCACGTGCGGTCGTACATGCCCGGCTGGCCCGCGGCCTCGGCGGCTTCGCGCTTCGCCTTGAGCTCCTCGGGCCGGCAGTAGCAGTAGTACGCGTGGCCCGCCGCGACGAGCGCGTTCCCGGCCCCGCGATGGCGATCGAAGCGCGCCGTCTGAAAGTACGGCCCGTACGGTCCGCCGACCTCCGGGCCCTCGTCCCAGCCCAGGCCGAGCCACCGCAGGCTGTCGAGAATGCCGGTGACCATGTCGGCCGACGATCGCTCGATGTCCGTGTCCTCGATCCGCAGCACGAAGACGCCGCCGTGGCGCCGCACGTAGAGCCAGTTGAAGAGCGCGGTGCGCGCGCCGCCGACGTGCAGGTAGCCGGTCGGCGACGGCGCGAAGCGGAGGCGCGGGGTCACCGACTCAATATATTGGAAGATGCGCTATTTCGTGATTCCGGCCAGCAGCATGCCGAGCTCGATGATCAGGATGAGCACGATCACGAGCTCGAGCAGGTTGCCTTGCGACATCCCGGTTTCCTGCACCGTGGCCTGGTAGATGTCGTTGAGCGTCTTGAGCTTTTCCTCGACGTTGGTCCTCCAGCGATCGAGGCCGAGCCGCGCGGCGACGTTCGTGAAGAGGCGCGCCGCGTAGATGTCGCCGACGAACTTCACGCCGTTCTCGAGTCGATCGGTCAGCTCGTTGACGTCGATGAAGAGCCCGTGCAGCTCGCGCGCGGCCCGGGTGTACCGGCGGCCGGAAATCCGGTCGATCCAGCGCGGCTTCTGCAGCTCCGCGTAGATGCGCGTGAGCGCGGTCTCGAGCAGCTCGTCGTAGTACCGGAACTCGAGCAGCTGCGAGTTGGCGAACTCCAGGATCTCGATCGCCTGCAGCACCGGCGGCACCGCGTCGTAGATGAACGCGGCGTTCCACGCCGGCACGACGAGGTCGTCGGCCAGATAGGACAGGCCCTGGCGCAGCAGGGTCTCGCGCTCCTGCCGGCTGAGCGGCTGGCGCTCGCCGCGCAGCAGTTGGGCGATGTCGGCGCCGTGCTGCTCGACGAGCTCTTCCGAGCTCAGCGGCTCCTCGAGCGCCGTGACGGCAAAGACGAGATAGTCCTCGTCCAGGAACGCAGTGCGCCGCCCCCGCAGCGCCGCGTCCAACGTCGACGCAATCTGGTGGCAGGCGTCGGCGGCGTGCTGCTCGAGCGGCTCGCTCTCGATCAGCGTCTGGCCCAGCCCGACGAGCTCCGCCCAGGAGCCGGAAAACGTTTTGGTGAGCGTGAGCGACACGACGCCGTAGTCGTAGAACTTCACGCGCACGTTGAAGCCGTCGAGCTGCTTGCACCCGAGCGACTCGCCCGCCGCCACCACCGGCGGCTGGATGTAGCGCATGCGGGACGGCCCGGCGGACTTGTCGTCGAGGGTGGCGACGCTTGCGTGCGCGCCGAGCCGGGCCTTCACCGCCTGGAGGTCGATCGCTTCGGCGACGTCGAAGAGGTAGAGCGCCGTGACGAAGCCCGATCGAATGTCCGGCATCAGTCACGCTCGATGAGCGCGGCCGCCGCGCCCACCCACTCGAAGCCCTTGTTGTGATCGACGCCGATCATCTTGCCGCGGCTCATTCGCACGAGCGGCATCACGGCGCGGTAGCTGTCGCCGTCGCGCACCATCATGATCCGAATTTCAGCCTGTGTGGGTCCATGCGGCGTGTCGATCACCGGAGTGAAGTGCACCCGCCGCTGCAGCACGTACTGCGACCGCGCTTCGAACGGGATCCTGCCGAGGTCGAGATCGCTGGGCGCGAAGATGATGCCGCCGCCCGCAAACGAAAAGAGCGGCTTGAGCAACCACTCGTCGCGATCGGGCGGCAGACCGCCCATGTTGCTGAGGTAGTGCGTCAGCGGCACCCACGGATGGCGCAGCCAAGGAATCGAGAACTTGCTGATGCGAAAGAACCAGTCCGGGCCGCCCGCCCACTCGACATCCAACTCGTCGCGGTAGTCGAACGGCAGCTTCAGGCCCGATCGGATGAGCTCGTCGGGAATCACGCGGTTGTAGATTCTCTCGATCGGCGTCTCCACGCCATCACGCCGGTAGAACAACTTGCGGCCACGCTTGATGACGGCGCGGACGTCGATCGCGCGGACGTCCCAGATCTGCCTCGTCACCTCGAAGTCGGGCCGCGTTTTCTGTCGCGCTGGATCGATCTCCATCAGGACGACGCGCGCGGGATCGTGCCCGTTGAGAATCGCGCGACCCACCGTGTCGACGTACTGTTCGCGCGTGAGGCCGCCCAGGAACAGCTCCAGATCGTCGAGGTGGTACCACTCTCGTGCCGTCTCCGCCAGCGCCAACTGGAAGCCGTACAGCGAAGGAAACGCCTGCAGCTCGACGAGCCGGCCTTCGAATCCCGTCTCAGTCTTGATCAGGCCGAAGTCAACGCACAGGAACGTGGGCCGCGTTTCTCGTGAGGCCAGCTGAAACGCGGGCGGGACGATCGCGTCGGCGGCCGCCAGGTACTCCGAGTTGCGGAACAGCTGGCCGACGAGCTCCTGGGACACCTCGACCAGCCGCTCGAGCAGGCTGGACGGGAAGAAACACGGCGTTTCGCACAGCCGGAATTCGATCTCGACACCGGCGCGCCGGCCGACGGCGCTCTTGAAGTGGCGGTACCGGAGGAGAGAGAACTCTTGATTGAAGCGTTCGCGCCTGGCGGGAATCATCGCGGGAGTGTCGCGCCGCCGCTAGGCCTCGGCCGGGGCGATGAGAAACTGCCCGCGCCGCATGATCGGCTGGTCATCGACCCAGATGTCGAAGTTGGTGCCGACGACGTCGATGTGCGTCGAGGAGTACCAGTCGGCGCCGGTGTGCGCGCCGTACGGATTGCCGAACGCGATGTGGATGCCCGGGAACTTCTCGTCCTGGAGGATGTGGCCGATGACGTGGCGCAGCTCGACGTTTGTGCCGATCGCGAACTCGCCGACACGGTCGCTGTTCTCGTCGGTGTGCGTGTAGGTCCAGAAATCGTCGCGGAGCCGCGCGTTCGGCGACGTCGCGTCGACCAGCCGGTTCTTCTCGATCCGCAGCGTGAGCGGCGAGCGCTCGAGATTGCCGTAGCGGGCGCACAGCCAGTCGCCGACGACCCCGTCGACGACGAGCGTGCCGTTGACTTCTCCCGGGGTCGTGAACACTTCGCCGCCGGGCAGGTTGCCCCACTTCTCGGGCGAGATCAGCCCGCTCGTCTTGATCCAGCGGTACGCGGGATTGAGCGTCGTCGTGAGCTCCGTGCCCGCGGGAGTCGTCGCGCGAATGGTGCGGGCGGGCTGGACGATCTCGAGCACGCGCCGGCTGATGCGGTCGACCACGCCGTAGTCGGCGCGCATGCCCTCGAGCATGATCTGGCGCGTGATGTTCACCATGTGCGCGTGGCGCATGCGGCGCCGGTTGACGATGTCCGTCATCTGCATGCGCGAGCCGAGCTCGTTGGCCTGCGCGTGCGCGGCGAAGATGCTGACCGCGCTCTGCTCCATGTCGGCCGCGATCGCCTCCGGCAGCGCCGTCAGCGGCCGGACGCGCTCGAGCACGAACTCGCGGTATGGCGCGCCGACGGCGTCGATCTCGCGCGCCAGCGCGTCCGCGATGTCGCGGCAGGCCTCGTCGGTGATGAGCGTGACGCGCTCGTGCGGCTGGACGTTCAGACACACGCGAATCGCGTTGCGGGCGCCGGGTTGAAGATCGGTGTCGGTCATCACGGGCATCGGTCAGATCATGCCCGCTTCATCGTTGAGCCGCAAGATCGGCAATCCACCATGAAGATACCGTGTTGAGTGTCAAGCGATCGTGGGATCAAAGCGACGTCCCGAGCGGAGGACGCCGTAGATTTGGTGGAGGAGCTTCCTCATGATCGCCGCGACGATGACCATCTTGGGTTTGCCGGCGGCGCG
>DATEGZ010000009.1:0-20525 GCA_035279905.1 Vicinamibacterales bacterium | reverse complement strand
AGCGAGCCGCTGCGCGCCTCGGCCGCCGACTTCGTGCTCGAAGGCCTCTGCGCGCTCAAGAAAATCACGCGCACCGACGAAGGCCGCGTCCAGGCGCCTCCGGGCACGGCGAAGCCGCGGCAGCGCGAAGACGCGCGGTCGCTCGAGGATCTGATGGAAGACGAGGCGCCGGTCAAAGGGAAGAAGAAATACTTCAATTGAGAAGTCCGGGGGACTTCGCGGGAGGTCCGGAGGACTTCTCAGTTCGCCTGGACTTCTCAGTTCGCCTGGACTTCTCAGTTCACCGGACTTCTTAGTTCACGTGGACTTCTTAGTTCACCGGACCTCTGAGATCACTTTATGAAGTACCGCTACTCGAAATACGTCGAAGACCTCCTCGACGACATCAACATGGATTCGTTGGTGTCTCAGCTCTCCGATCTCTTGCTGTCGAGCGGCTTCGACAACCCGTGGGATCCCGAGAGCGACGCGGATCGGACGATGCAGGCGCTGCACGACGCGATCCTGGACGCCTTGCTCAACGGCGGCGTGTTGTCCGACGAGATGCTCAACCGGCTGATGGACGACCAGGCGAAGAAGAGCGAGGGCCAGGAGCAGCGTGACGCGCTCGAGGCGCTCATTCAGCGCATCATCGAGCGGCTGACCGAGCAGGGCTACATCACGATGGCCGGCAAGCCCCAGGCGCAGGCGCTCGGCGCGACGGGCGGGCAGGCGCAAGGCGAAGCGCGCTTCGAGGTCACCGACAAGGCGCTCGACTTCCTCGGGTATCGCGCGCTCCGCGATCTGCTGGGATCGCTCGGCCGCAGCAGCGCCGGCCGCCACGACACCCGCGAGCTCGCGACGGGCATCGAGGCCGGCGGCCCGCCGAGGGCCTACGAGTTCGGCGACACGATGAACCTGGACGCCGTTGCCACGATTTTGAGTGCGGTAAAGCGTGGCTCCCCAAACCTGGACATTGACTACGAAGATCTCATGGTCACGCAGGGCGACTACCAGAGCTCGTGCGCGACGGTCCTCATGCTCGATTGCAGCCACAGCATGGTGCTCTACGGCGAGGATCGCTTCACGCCGGCCAAGCGCGTCGCGCTCGCGCTGGCCAACCTCATCAAACACCAGTATCCCGGCGACGCGTTGAACGCGGTGCTGTTTCACGACTCGGCGGAAGAAGTGCCGCTCAGCCAGCTCGGGCGCGTGCGGGTCGGGCCCTACTACACGAACACGCGCGAAGGACTGCGGCTCGCGCGGCGCATCCTGGACCGCCAGCGTAAGGACATGCGGCAGATCATCATGATCACCGACGGCAAGCCCTCGGCGGTGACGCGCCCGGATGGGCGGATCTATCGCAACGCGTTCGGCCTCGACCCGTTCGTGCTGCGGGAAACGTTCGCGGAGGTGGCCGCGTGCCGGCGGGCGGGGGTGATGATCAACACCTTCATGCTCGCGCGCGACTACGACCTGGTTGCCTTCGTGCGCCGGGTTGCCAGGATTTGCCGGGGCAAAGCCTACTTCACGACGCCGTATACCCTGGGGCAGTACGTCCTGATGGATTATCTCAGCCGGAAAACCCGCACTGTTCATTAACGAACTCTGGCATCGGCCCGAATCGCGCCCAAACCCGCGAAACCCGGCCTGATCTGACTTCCCCGCCCCCCGGTCCCCGCCCTGGACCGGCCGGTCCCTTAACCCTTGCGTGGGAGGGGGTATACCCGTATCCTCAACGATTAGCAGCAGTCCGGGGGCGCGTGTTTCCGGGTGTTTGCGTTTGCAGTGGCCACACTGCGTGGGGGAATCACAACCTATGGTTCGCAGGCTGGGTCTCATCGGGATCCTGCTCGTGCTGTGCTTGGGTCTTAGCGCTCCAGCGTGGGCGCAGATCCAGAACGGCAGTATTTTCGTCAAGTCAGCAGACGAACAAGGCGCCGCGGTTCCCGGCGCATCTGTCACGATCACCGGGCCGGTTCTGCCGGCGGCGGTGACCGGTGTCACCGACTCGAGCGGCAACTACCGCTCGCCTCTTATTCCGGTCGGGACGTACACCGTGAAGATCTCACTCCAGGGGTTCCAGACGATCTCTCGCGAGAACGTCGTGCTCCTCCAGAGCCAGACCATCACGCTCGAATTCACGATGAAGGTGAGCACGGTGAACGAAGAAGTCACCGTGAAGGGCGAATCGCCCGTCGTTGACACGAAGAGCACGAACGTCAACGTCAACCTGGATTCCAAGCTGCTCGAGAACACGCCGGGTGGCAAGGACATCTGGAACATCCTCGAGTACAAGGTCCCGGGCCTGATCTTCGACTCGCCCGACGTGGGCGGTAACCAGGCCGGATTGCAGCGGGCGTTCACGGCCCGCGGCACGCCGAACTCGCAGAACGTCCAGCTCATCAACGGCTCGAACGTCGGCGACCCCGCCGCGATCGGGTTCGCGATGAACTACTACGATCCGAACTCCTTCGAGAACATCCAGGTCTCGACCGGATCGCAGGACATCTCCATGGGCACCTCCGGCGTCGTCGTCAACCTGGTGAGCAAGAGCGGCACGAACGTGTTCAGCGGTCTGGCGCTCTACACCTACCAGGGCCACGGCACGCAGTGGGACAACGTCGACACGGCCCAGAAGGGCCAGGGCATCCGGCCTGAAGCCAACGGCGTGGACTACATCACGAACACGAACTTCCAGGCGGGCGGTCCGGCGATCAAGAACAAGCTGTTCTACTTCGGCTCGATCAACTTCCAGCCGACGCACGTCTTCGTGCCGGGCTTCCCGGTGCCGGCCCCGAACAACGTGCCGACGCTGCTCAACAGCAGCAACGAGGACACGACGGACATCCTGACCGGCGCGGGCAAGTTCACCTACCAGCTGAACCCGAGCAACCGGTTCGATGCGTACCTGCAGAAGCAGCGCTACGACAAGCCAAATCGCGGCGCCAACAACACGAGCACGGAAGACTCCGCGTTCAAGGAATACGACATCGACAACACCGCGCAGATCCTCTGGAACTGGGTCGTGAGCGACCGGTTGTTTGCCAACACGAACCTCAGCTACAACAACGTGCACTTCCCGCTGTACCAGAAGACGGATCAGCAAACGATTGCGGACCAGAACAACCGGTATCGCAACCAATCACAGACCCAGATCATGTTCCGGCGCCGGACGCAGTTCACGACCAACTGGCAGTACTTCGTGCCGGAGTTGGTGGGCGGCCGCCACGAGTTCAAGTTCGGGTTTGACAACGCGTACACCCCTGAGGACGTCGACCTGAACGCGGTCGGCAACGTGCAGCTCACGGGCACGTTGAACGCCACAACGAACGTCGAGTCGGCGTCGCGCGTCACTATCCTGAACTATCCGCTGCACGTCAAGCGGGCGGTGAACAACAGCGCGATCTACGGGCAGGACTCGTATTCCATCGGCCGGTTGAACGTCATTGCCGGTATCCGCTGGGAGCGCGTCGAGGGCACGATTCCCGCGCAGACGCACGGCGACAGCCAGTACTTCCCGAACGGGATGGTCATCAACGGCTTGAACGTCGCGCTGAACAACCCGCCGGGGGCCATCCTCACGAGCTACACGGTGCAATCGTCATTTGCCCCGGTGAGTGCCTCGCCGCTCTGGAAGAACTGGGCGCCGCGGGTGAGCGGCATCTACGACCTGACGGGTCAGGGCAAGACCGTGCTCAAGGCGTCCTGGGGCGAGTACTACGATCAGATCGGCACGGGCACGCCCGGACCGAATCCGAACGGGACCGTTTCCCAAAGCTACAACTGGACCGACAGTAACGGCGACCTGGCGTTCCAACCCGGTAATGCGACGTGGGACGGCACAAAATACGTGGGCGGCGAATTCGGCACGCTCCGATCGACCAGCGTCCCGAATCCGAACCCGTTCGACCCGACCGTTCGACGCACCTACCGCGTCGAAACCACCGTCGGCGTGGACCACGAACTGTTCGCCGGTGTCCGCGGCAGCGCCACCTACATCCATCGCCGTGACCGCGATCCGCAGACCTCGATCGATGTGGGCAGCGAGGCCCTCTGGCCGACGAGCTACACGCCGGTCACACTGACTGATCCTGGTCCCGACGGCGTGGTGGGCACGGGCGACGATGCCCCAATCACGGTGTACGACCGCCTCGCCTCCGCAACAGTCGTGCCGAAGACGATTAATGACGACCGGCTGTCAACGTTCTACAACGGAATCGAGTTGACGGCGACCAAGCGATACTCGAAGGGCTTCTCGCTGGTGAGCGGTTACACGTACGCCCACACCCACACGAACGCGCTGAGCCTCGCGTCGCCGAACTCGCTCATCAACTCAGCCGGCGAGAATGGCGGACGGCGGCATCTGTTCAAGCTGACGGGTTCGTACCTCTTCCCGCATCAGATCACGTTCGGCGCGAACCTGCGCATGCAGTCGGGCCTGCCGACGAACCGCCAGTGGTCCGTTCAGTCCTGCAGCACGACCGTCCTCACAAACTGCCTCGTGAACGGCGTGAACAACGTGAACGTCGTGCCGCGCGGCAGCTTCTTGCTTCCGGCGCTCTACACGGTTGATCTCCGCGTCGGCAAGCTGCTGACGATGGGCAAGCAGCGCTTCGAGTTCGACATGGACGTGTACAACCTGACCAACGCCAACACCGTGTACAGCATCCGCACCGGCACAGGCCAGACGACGGTCATCGACTACACGAATCCAGCAGCACTCGACGCGCTCAACAACCACACCACGCCACCGACCGTTGTCATTCCGACATACAATTCCGCGACAGGCATTCTCGGGCCGCGGATCATCCGGTTCGGCGTGACCTACTGGTTCTCGAAGTAAGTACCGACCGCTAGAAAAGATGGGCCGACTCAACCTGAGTCGGTCCATCTTGCACCCCGCTCCACGCAGTCAGACAATCGTCGGCCCAGCTTGCGAGCGGGTTCTTTCCGTATCTGTGAAGTCACGCGATCGGTACTGACCAGGACGACAACCGTACGACCGTCTGAACGCGTGAACGAAGTGACTCCAGTGGTGAATACCCACTAGGCACATTACCGCCTCGACCTTCACGCCTTCTGAAAGCAGCTCCGCCGCTTTCTCCATGCGGCAGCCCGCGACAAACTGACGGAGGAGTGCGCCTCCGCGAGGCCCCAGGACTCTTTTCACTTCGATGGGATCGAGGCTCAAGCCCGCAGCCACTGACTTCACGCTCACTCGGTCTTCGAGATGTCCCTGAACGTACGTCCGAATTGCAAGTGCTTGGGCCGAGGAATTGAACAGCATAGCCCGCTCCAACTATGGAGGAGTCTGCCACTAGTACAACCCAAACCTCGGTGCCGTCAAGGGACAACAATGACACCGCAGGAGAAAGTCGAACCGAAAGTGATCAAGTTCGACGTGAATGTGCACCACTCAACACGCTCGCTTGAGCCGGGAACTTCACCGCAGGTATTTCGCCGCATTACCGCAGGAGCAATGGTTGGACTGCCAACGAATAGGGGGGCATCCTCGACTTGGGAGGACAGCCGGATGACCAAGCTAGAACGCGCGACCAACATAGCGATGATCTTGCTGTGCCTGGCGATCGTTGTCGATATAGCGTCACGCCACACTGCTCCAGCAGCGGCGAACACGGCATCTGGGGCGACTGCCGAACCGAATGTCTACAAGATCGGTGATGTTTTCAAGCCCTCGATGGCGTTCCGCCCCGAACTCGGACGTCGGACGCTTCTACTCATGGTGCGAGACGGCTGCAAGTTTTGCGAGGCGAGCGCACCGTTCTATCGAACACTCGTCGACGCGGTCAGGAACTCAGGCTCCGATGTGCAACTAGTGGGCGTTTGCATCAACCCAGACGACGTTTGTGCTGCCTACTTCAAGAAGGAAGGGGTTGCTGTTGATCGCACCGTCGGCACCGGACCGGGGGTGCTGAAGATACGCGGCACTCCCACCCTGGTGCTGGTCGACGCAACAGGAAAAGTCAGTTCGGTCTGGATCGGTCAGCAAAACGCGGACGGCGAGAAATCAATACTGACGTCCATTACTACCCGACCCAAGAGTACACGACCGTAGTGCTGCGACCGAGAAGCGCACGGCTCGAAAGTTCGACGCGAAAGGAGATCAAGATGAACAAAAGACTGGGTCTCGTTCTACTGCTGGCTTGCTGGTACTGGCATGGCGGTCCAACCAAAGCCGCAGCGATGATGTTCCCTTATTGCGGAGACGGGACTTGTGACGCCGATGGATGCCCTATGGGTGGTCCCCAGTACACTGGCAACGGATGTGAAGAAGACGGCCAGAATTGCCCCGATGACTGCCCGTATTGCGGCGACGGGCAGTGCAATCTCTCGCTTGGCGAATCTCCAGCCTCGTGCCCGGATGATTGCGGATACTGCGGCGATGGAGCCTGTAATTCGAACTTCGAGTCTACCGGTTCGTGCTCAGGCGATTGTCCGGCCTGTCCCGAAGGTCACGACGTGGGCCAGTGCACATTTGGAGGCTCGGAGTGCGGCTCAGAGGCATTCTGCAGTCTTTGTCATGAATGCATCAGCTTCCCGCCCCCAGACCCGCCCGGCACATGTCCAGACCAGTGCAGGCATGCAGGAGACTGCTCTTCTTGCAGCTTCGCGGAGCCGGTTTGTTATTTCGCGCCGGGCAACTGGACGGAGTGGGGCGTGTGCGTAGACTGGTCGGTCATTCCACCTCGCCCGACTGAGAGTCCAGACTCGTTTTGCCCGATTGGTTAGCCGCCACAGTTCGAACGAGGGGGCCGGTGCATTGCAGCCGGCCCCTGCTCGAAGCTGTCAAACTAACTCTCGCGGATGGCCACCCTTTTGAGGCGATCGGCGATTATCCCTACAGCGACCTCTCCGTGAAAGCGGCCATTCTCGATGAAGATCCTGCCGCTCTGCTGGCCGGCGACGCAGGCGCCGATCACGAACAAGCCTGGAGTCGTCGTCTCGTACGTCTCGGCGTTGTGGATGGGGGCGCCGATCGTCTCGTCGATCGCGGCGCCGGCCTGGCGCAGCAGCGTCGTGTCCGATCGGTAACCCGTCAGCAGCAGCACGTGGTCCGCGCGCTCACGCACACGGCCGTCGGGGCCGTCGAGGACGACGTCGGACGCGGTGATCTCGACGACGCGCGTGTTGAAGCGCGCCGGAATCGATCCTTCCTTGATACGGTTGTCGATGTCGGGCTTGACCCAGTACTTGATCGAGTCGCCCATCGCCGCGCCGCGGTGCACGAGCCGCACTTCCCCGCCGTTGCGGAAGATGTCGAGCGCGGCCTCGGCCGCGGAGTTCTTGCCGCCGACGATGACGACGCGCCGGCGGTAGTAGAGGTGCGGTTCCTTGTAGTAGTGCGAGACGTGCGGGAGATTCTCGCCCGGCACGCCGAGGGGATTCGGCATGTCGTACGCGCCGGACGCGATGACGACGCTGTGGGCGGCGCGGGTCACGGCGGGTCCCGCCGCCGGCTGCGACGTCACCGTGAATCCCCCATCCGCCCGCCTCGCCACTGTCGTCGCCGGCTCGCTGAAGTGCACGTCGAGCTTGGCCGCGTCGGCGACCTTGCGGTAGTACTTCAGCGCTTCCTGCCGCGTCGGCTTCTCGTACGGGCTCACGAACGGGTAGCCGCCGATCTCGAGCAGCTCCGGCGTCGTGAAGAACACCATCTCCGTTGGATAGTGCAGGAGCGAGTTGACGAGCGTGCCCTTCTCGAGCACGACGTAGGACAATCCGCGCCGCGAGGCGGCAATGGCGGCGGCCAGACCCGCGGGCCCGCCGCCGACGATGAGCACATCAAACACTTCCGACATTGGGCTATTGGGCAATCGGGTTATTGGGTTATTGGGTTATTGGGTTATTGGGTTACCGGTACTCGATCCGCATGTTGCTGACGATGGCCACTGGTCGTCCGGGTGTCGTGAACGATGCCCGCGCCGATCGCGTGTCGATGTCCTGCTTGATGCCGACGATGCCGATGGCCGTGACGCCGGCGGGAATCGTGACGCGAACGGCCTGCGCGGCGCCGGGCGCGACCGCCTTGACGCCCGTCGGTCCCGTGCCGCCGATGCGATCGAACAGATCCTGAATCGTCCGGAACTCGCCCGTGACGACTGCGCGGTCGATGACGTCGCCCGTCGGCTTGATCACGGCAACGACGACCGAGTGCCGCTGAAACGCCTGCGCCGGATCGGTCGGCGTGGCCGGCGCGGAAAACCGGTTGTGCAGGTCGAACATCAGCGTCGCCGTGCCGGTGTGCGTGGGAATCGTCATCGCCACGCTCTTCTCGGGCCGGTTGGCGACGATGACGTCACAGAAGGCGCGGTTGCTCTTGACGCCCGCGCCCAGGTCCGACGCGCACGTCGCCTGCTTCGAGAGCTTCGTGCCCGAGGCACGGCGGCCGGTTTGAAACGCGGCGAGGTGCGCGCCCAGCGCAAAGGCGCACACCACACACGCCAGCGTGTATTTGCTCACTGATCGAAGTATAACGATAGACGCTTGTCCTCGTACCCCCAACGCATCGTCTGCCTGACGGAAGAGACGACAGAAACGCTGTACCTGCTGGGCGCCGGCGATCGCATCGTCGGGGTGTCCGGCTACACGGTGCGGCCGCCGGAAGCGCGCGAGAAGCCGCGCGTGTCGGCGTTCCTGAGCGCGAAGTTCGACAAGATCGAAGCGCTCGAGCCGGATCTGATTCTCGCGTTCTCGGATCTGCAGGCGGATCTCGCGGCGGAGCTGGTCCGGCGCGGACACACCGTGGTGACGTTCAACCAGCGCAGCGTGGCCGAGATCCTTCAGATGATTCGCATGCTGGGCGGGCTCGTCGGCCTGCAGGCGCGCGCCGAGGCGCTGGCCGTCCAGCTCGAGGCCGGGCTCGAGACGATTCGCGCGGCGGCGGCGCGCTTCCCCGTGCGCCCGCGCGTGTTCTTCGAGGAGTGGGACGACCCGCTGATCTCCGGCATCTGCTGGGTGGACGAGCTCGTCGAGATCGCCGGGGGCACGCCGATGTTCCCGCACCTGCGCGCGGGCGCGCTCGCGAAGGATCGCATCGTCGATCCGGCGGCCGTGCTCGAGGCGCGGCCGGACATCATCTTCGCGTCCTGGTGCGGAAAGAAAGTGCAGCCGGCGCGCATCGCCGGCCGGCCCGGCTGGGCGGACCTCGCGGCGGTGCGCGAGGATCGCATTTACGAGATCAAATCGACCTACATTCTGCAGCCGGGCCCGGCAGCACTGACGGATGGTGTGAAGCAGCTGCACGAACGGATCGCAGCTGTCGTCGGCCAGCAAGCTCTCCAATAGCCCGATGGCCCAATGACCCAATAGCCCGATTCATTCCGTCACGCAGTCCACGCCCACTGAGAACGATTGCGGCACGGGCGACATCGGCCCGGCGTTCCTGATCAGCTGCAGGAACTCGTTGCGCGTGCGTGCATCGGCGTGAAACGCGCCCAGCATCGCGCTCGTCGTCGTGATCGAGTTCTGCTTGGCGACGCCGCGCATGGACATGCACAGGTGCGTCGCTTCGACGACGACCGCGACGCCGATCGGCGCGATCCGCGACTCGATCGTGGTCGCGACCTGCGACGTCAGCCGCTCCTGCACCTGCAAACGCCGTGCGAAGACGTCGACGAGGCGCGGAATCTTGCTGAGGCCGATCACGCGGCCGTCCGGAATGTAGGCAATATGGCACTTGCCGAAGAACGGGAGCAGGTGGTGCTCGCACAGGCTGTAGAAGTCGATATCGCGCACGATTACCATCTCGTTATACTCGACGGTGAAGAGTGCGCCGTTGATGACCTCGTCGATGTCCTTGCTGTACCCGCTCGTCAGAAACTCCAGCGATTTTGCGACGCGGCGCGGTGTGTCGCGCAGCCCCTCGCGGGTCGGGTCCTCGCCGAGCTCAGTGAGAAGACGCCGGATCGTGTCCTGCATACTCGCATCTTATATCGCGGGCGCGGGCGCGGTCTTGCAAGGCGCGGGGCAGGCCGCGCCGCCCTCGCCCGACGAGCTCTACCGCCACCGCGAGGACATCACATCCGCGAAACAGGCCGCTGATCTTTGGGCCAAGGAGGCCGCCGCCAGCAAGAACTTCGACGCGACGTGGAAGCTCTCGCGCGCGTACTACTGGCTCGGCACACAGGGCCCGTCAGACGAGCGACGCGCGGCGCTCGAAAACGGCGTCAAGGCCGGCGAGCAGGCGATCGTGCTGGACACGACGAAACCCGAGGGCCACTTCTGGCTCGCGGCCAACATGGGCGCGCTCGCCGAGTCCTTCGGCCTCTCGCAAGGCATCAAGTACCGCGGGCGGATCAAGGACGAGCTCGAGACGGTGCTGAAAATGGGCGAGGCCTGGCAGCAGGGCTCCGCCGACCGCGCGCTCGGCTGGTGGTATCACCGCGTGCCCGGCCTCTTCGGCGGCAGCGAGGCGAAAGCCGAGACCTATCTTCGCAAAGCGCTCGAATACAACCCGCAGAGTACCGCGACGCTCTACTTTCTGTCGGAAGTGCTGATCGAGCGCGGCAGGAAAGACGACGCGCGCAAGACGCTGCAGCAGGTGCTCGACGCGCCGCTGGATCCGGATTGGACGCCTGAGGACAAAGACTTCAAACGGAAGGCTACTGACCGTTTGAAGTCGTTGAAATGAGGCAATGGGGCAATGGGGCAATGGGGCAATGGGGCAATGGGGCAATGGGGCAATGGGGCAATGATTGCCTCATTGCCTAATTGCCTCATTGCCTCATTGCCTAATTTGCTAGTATTTGTAGAAACCCTCACCGCTTTTCCGCCCAAGCTTTCCTGCAAGTACCATTCTCTTCAAGAGTGGCGGCGCTGCGAACATCGCGTCTTTGTACTCGTCGAACATGATGTTCGCGATGTAGTAGGTCGTGTCGAGGCCGACGAAGTCGAGCAGCGTGAGCGGGCCCATCGGGTAGCCGCAGCCGAGCTTCATGCCCTTGTCGATGTCCTCGATCGTGCCGAGCCCGCGCTCGTAGCAGCGGATCGCGTCGAGCAGATACGGCACGAGCAGCCGGTTCACAATGAACCCGGGTTTGTCGGGCGCGGTGATCGGCTCCTTGCCGAGCTTCTGCGAGAAGGCGAAGAGCGTCTGGTAGGTCTCGTCGCTCGTCGTGAGCGCACGCACGACCTCAACGAGCTTCATCAGCGGCACGGGATTGAAGAAGTGCAGCCCGCCGAAGCGGTCGGGCCGCTTCGTCTTCGCGGCGAGCTCGGTGATGCAGAGCGACGAGGTGTTCGACGCGAAGATCGTGTTGGGGCTGACACCGGCCTCGAGGTACGTGTAGGCCGCGACTTTCTCGTCCACGTTTTCGACGATCGCTTCGATGATGAGGTCGCAGTCCTTCATCGCCGCGAACTGCGTCGTCCCGGTGAGATTGGCGAGCGTCGTGTCGCGCTGGTCGGCCTGGACCTTCCCTTTCGCCACGCCATCGTCGAGGAAGCGCTTGATGCGCGCCATCCCCTTGTCGAGCGCGGGCTGGTTGACCTCCCGCACGATGGTCTTGAATCCCGAGGCCGCGGCCACCTGGGCGATTCCCGCCCCCATGAGGCCGCATCCGAGCACGCCGACGGTCTTGATCTCCATCAGTTTTCCTCTACTCTACCTTTCGCTTTGATCGAGCCACCGGGTCAGGCCCGGCTTACGCCACCATGGGCCAGACCCGCGCTCATCTCTTAGATTCGCTCGACAATCGCGGCAATTCCCTGGCCGCCGCCGATGCAGGCCGTGGCCAAACCGTACCGGCGTCCGCGCCGGCCGAGTTCGAGCAGAAGTGTCAGCAGCAGACGCGTGCCCGTCATGCCCAAGGGGTGCCCCAAGGCGATCGCGCCGCCGTTGACGTTGGTCTTCTCGCGGTCGAGGCCCAGCTCCTTCTCGACGGCGAGGTACTGGCCCGAGAACGCCTCGTTGACCTCGATGAGATCGATGTCGGACAGCTTGAGGCCAGCCTTCGCCAGGGCCTTGCGGGTGGCCGGCGCCGGGCCCATGCCCATGAGCGACGGCTCGACGCCAACAACGCCCCACGCCACGAGGCGACCGAGCGGCTTGAGCGCCTTCTCTTTGACGGCCTTGTCGCTCGCGAGAATCAGCGCGGCGCCACCGTCGACGATGCCGCTGGCGTTGCCGGCCGTGACGGTACCGTCTTTCGAGAACGCGGCCGGCAGCTTCGCAAGGCCCTCGAGCGTCGTGTCCGGCCGCAGGTGATCGTCCTTGTCCACGACGGTGACGCCGCGGCGGGACTTGATCTCGACGGGCGTGACCTCGTCCTTGAACTTGCCCGCCTCCCAGGCGCGCGATGCCGCCTGCTGGCTGCGGAGGGCGTAGGCATCCTGCTCCTCGCGGGAGATGTTGTACTTGGCCGCGCACTTCTCCGCCGTCTGCGCCATGAAGAGCCCGCAGTACGGATCGAGCAGCGCCTCGTAAAGCGAATCCTCGAGCTTGCCCTGGTTGAGCCGCAAGCCGTTGCGCAGGCCGCGCAGCACGTGCGGGGCCTGGCTCATGCTCTCGATGCCGCCGGAGAGCACGATATCGGCCTCGCCCAACTGGATGATCTGCGCGCCGCTGACCGCCGCCTGAATCCCGGACCCGCACAGGCGGTTGACCGTGAGCGCGGGCACCTCGATCGGCACGCCGGCCTTGAGCGCGACGTGGCGCGCGCCGTAGATCGCATCCGCGCTCGTCTGCATCACGTTGCCGACCACCGCGTGCTCGATCCACTCGGGCTTCACGCCCGTGCGCTCGAACGCGGCCTTCGCGGCGATGGCGCCCAGCTCCAGCGCGGACACGTCTTTCAACGCGCCGCTGTAATCGGTCATCGGCGTTCGTGCGCCGCCAACAATCAGAACTTCGTTCATGGTTCCTTTCACAGTCAGGCCTCAGGCCCGAGGCCTACTGCTTGATCCTTCTCGCGATCCAATCGCCGACCTGGCTCGTCCCCAGCGTGCCGCCGATGTCGCTCGTCGCTTGGCGTTCGCGAACGGCGGATTCGACGGCGGCTTCGATGCGCTTCGCCTCGTCCTTCCACCCGACGGTCTCGAGCATCAGCGCGGCGGAGAGGATCGCGCCCATCGGGTTCGCGATGTTCTTGCCGGCCAGTGGCGGCGCCGATCCGTGGACGGGCTCGAAGAGCGACGTCTTGCCCGGATGGATGTTGCCGGACGCGGCCATGCCCAGCCCGCCCTGCAGCGCTCCGCCGATGTCGGTGATGATGTCGCCGAACAAGTTGTTGGTGACGATGACCTCGAACTGGCCGGGATCTTTGACGAGAAACATGGCGAGCGCGTCGATGTAGAGGTGCGTCGGCTTGATCGACGGGAACTCGACCGCGACCTCGCGGAACACCCGCTGCCACAGCGCGTGGCCGTCGGGCATCGCGTTGCTCTTGTCGGCCATGCACACCTTCGTCAGGCCGTACTCGTGCGCGTATTCGAAGGCGCGTCGAATGATCCGGTGCACGCCCTTGTACGTGTTGATTTCTTCCTGCACGGCCACTTCATCGGTCGTGCCGGCCTTGAATCGTCCGCCGATACCGACATAGACGCCTTCCGTATTCTCGCGAAAGACGACGAAGTTGACGTCCTTCTTGCCGCGGTCCTTCAGCGGCGAGAGGCGATCGTCGATCAGGCGGACCGGGCGGAAGTTGATGTAGAGATCGAGCGCGAAGCGCGTGCTGAGCAGGATGTCGCGCGCGGTCCGGTTGTCCGGGACGCGAGGATCGCCGAGCGCGCCGAGCAGGATCGCGCTGAACTCGTCGCGGAGCATCTCGTGTCCGTTCGGCGGGATCGTGATGCCCGTGGCGAGGAAATGATCGGCGCCCCACGGCAGCGTCTCGAGATCGAGCTTTTTCCCAGCGACCTCACACACGGCTTTGAGGACTTTGACCGCTTCAGCCGTGACTTCCTTCCCGATACCGTCACCCGGAATGACCGCGATTCGCATCAACGCTCCAACACATGATCATATCGTGTAACGGGCCACGGGGCTAACGGACCATCGGGCCAAGTGGCGATCGGCAACATCGGGCAATGGCGCGATGGCCCAATGGCCCGTTTGCCCGATACGCATATCACCTCACAGCTTCCACCGCCATCGCCATCCCCAGTCCTCCGCTGACGCAGAGCGTCGCGAGGCCGCGCTTCGCCTTGCGGCGACGCATCTCGTACAGCAGCGTGACGAGGATTCGCGTCCCGGTGCACCCGATGGGATGGCCGAGCGCGATGGCGCCACCGTTGACGTTGAGCCTGGCGGGATCAATCGGAATGTCGCGGAGCACGGCGAGCACCTGTGGCGCGAACGCCTCGTTCAGTTCCACCAGATCGAAGTCGTCGATCTTCAAGCCCGTGCGGTCCCGCAGCTTGCGGATCGCCGGCACGGGGCCGATGCCCATGATGCGCGGATCGACGCCCACGGTGGCCCAGCCGACGATGCGCGCGAGCGGTGTGAGGCCGCGCTTCTTCGCGTGATCGGCGCTCGCGAGCACGACCGCGGCCCCGCCGTCGGTGATGCCAGACGAAGACCCTGCGGTGATGATGCCCGGGCGTCCGTCCACCGGCTCGAACACCAGCGGCAGCTTGCGCAGGCCCTCGATGGTGGCGCCGGCGCGCGGGTGCTCGTCGCGATCGAGCTCGACGGCCGCGCCTTTCGCGTCCTTACCGGGCGCTGGCGTGATCTCGTCTTTGAACCTGCCGGCCGCGATCGCCGCTTCCGCCCGCCGCTGGCTGTCGAGCGCGTAGGCATCGGACTCCTCGCGCGTGATTCCGTACTGGTGCGCGAGCACCTCCGCCGTCTGCCCCATGATGAGATTCGACAGCGGACAGAAAAACCCGTCGCGGTACATCGCGTCGACGAGCGAGAAGTTCCCCATCTTGTGGCCCCAGCGGCCGTCTTCGCTGTCGACGAAGTACGGCATGCGGCTCATCGACTCGATGCCGCCGGAGAGCACCACGTTCGACTGACCGAGCTGGATCGCCTGCGCGCCGAGCGCGACCGACTGCAGGCCCGAGGCGCACGCCTGGTTGATCGTCTGCGCCGGCACGCTGTCGGGCAATCCGGCGCGGCGTCCGACCTGCCGCGCGGGATTGGGACCCGAACCGGCCTGGCGGCCGTGGCCGACGAACACTTCATCGACATCTGCCGGCGCGACACCGGCGCGATCGAGCGCCGCCTTCGCGGCGCGCGCGCCTAACTCAGCCGGATGGGTGGTGCGAAGGGTACCGCCGTAGCGGCCAAGCGGCGTGCGGGCGGCGCCTAAGATGACCACTTCATGGACAGACATCTGTCCATCATAGGATCAAGTTGGAAACTTAGAACTTGCAACTTAGAACTTAGAACTTAGAACTTACAGAGGAGCACGCGTGATCCTCCGAAGTTCTAAGTTTTGAGTTCTAAGTTCGAAGTTGATCTACTTCTTGACGCCCTGGCCCTGTTGCAGATTCCGCATCCCCGCCACGCCGTTGATCATGTCGAGGATTTCGGTCGGGATGGTGAACGAAATGGCGACGTCCTTGCCGGTGCCCGTCACCTGGATGGCGTTGACGACCGCATCGAGGCGCGTGTCGTGGCCGCCCATGAGGTGCGCGGCCGCGAGGCCGCCGCGGACGACGTCGCGCAGGTTTTCCGCGGCCTGGTCGTCACGCGCGATCGCGCGCGCGGTGCCGTTGACGCCGCCGTCGACGTGCAGGTTGACGACGAACCACTGCACGGCGGAGAGCTGATCCTTGGCCTGCTGCGGGAGGCCCGTGTTCGCGATGCCCATGCCCTCGAGACGCCCCACCGCCCACGCGGTGTTACGGCCGTCGAGCTCGCTCACGTACTTCATGACGTCGGTGTTCTTGGTGAGGTTCTGGCCGTTCTTCGCCGCGTCAATGGCCGCTTTGACGGTCGTCGCATTGCCGAGCGCGAGCAGGCCGGGCTCGAGGATCGCGACGCCGCCCTGTTCGCCGGCGCCGGTCATCGTGATCATCCGCTTGCCGTTGTAGTCGGCCACGGTCGCGCCATGCTGGACGGCGACGGCCTCAATCTGCGGCGTGTTGAACCGGCCGCGCACGAGCGCGACGGCGTTCTTGTCGTCCGGATTGCCGGTAAAGCCGACCACGACCGTGTCGATGTCGTGCTCGATGTCGACGCCGATCTCCGACTGAATCTTGTCTTTCTCTTCGCCCGTCGGAAACACCTGCCGGAGCTTCTGCCGGAACTGCGAGTTCATCACTTCGTGCACGTTGGCGTAGGCCACGGCGGTCGTGCCGCCCGGCATGTAGACCAACTCCGCGGGTCCGGCCGTCGACGACCGCATCGGCAGATTGCCGCCGTACATGGCCACCAGACCGGTCGCGAGCCCCACGATGATGACCATCGAGGAACCAAGCAGAAAGTAGCGGGTGCGCTGGGTCATAAACCTCGCCCTCTGTTGGAATTATACGGGGTTGGGGACAGGAGGTTCCTTGGGGGAACTGGGGTTCCTGGGGGTTCCCCGGGGGTTCCAGGGGGGTTCCTTGGGGTTCGTTACTGCTCGAGCACGTATTCGCGCCGCGTCACGTTCGAGGCCGCGAACCAGAGGCTCGCAACCGTGATAATTGCCAGCCAAATCAGGCTGTCGGTGAGCGTCGGCACCTCGCGAAAGATGGACTGGATGATGCTGACCGCCGAGTCGCTGGGCATCGCGTGCGGCACGAGGCCCTGCAGGTAGTAGGCCACCGAAAACCGCTTGAGATACCCGGGCAGGGCCATGACCGCGGTTTCCCACCCGAAGATGTAGAGCAGCCCGACGAGCAGCGGCCGTTTAATGGCCGTGCCGATGAACGCGAACACGGCCCCGTAGACCGCCAGCCCCAGCGCCAGCAGGCCAAGGTCTTTCACGAGGTCCGGAAAGCTCGCGCCGAGGCTGCCGCTCGTCGGCACCACGAGCAGCCAGACGATGATGACCGACGGCAGCACGACGAGGACCGTGCAGGCCAGATACGCGAAGTACTTGCCGACCAGCACCGACGCGCGCGAGATCGGCCGCGTGAAGAGATACGTGATGGTCTTGTCCTCGACCTCGTCGGCGATGAGGGCGGTGCCATAGAACACGCCCAGCACGGGCACCGAGAAGCGGACGAAGAACGCCCACATCATCAGGCCGAAAATCGTCGGGCCGCTGGTCACGGCGTTGTTGACGCGCAAGTTGGGCGCGCCGGCCTCGTGAAACGCGCGAAAGATCAGCGAGATCACGACCGGCATGCCGACGACGAGCGCCATGAAGATCGTACGGCGCGACCAGAGCATCTCGCCAAGCGACAAATCGAACACGCGCAGCGCCGACGAGAACAGACCGGGACGAGTGACCGGGCGCTCGCTCATTGCTTCACCAGGAACTTGAACACGGCCTGCAGGTTGTCGTCAGGCGACGTGACTTCTTCCACCGTGCCGCTCTGCCCGGCCGCGACGAGCTCGGTCAGCCGTGAGTAGAACAGATCCGGCTTGGCCGTCTCGACGACCACCGCGCTGTCCTCGAACCGCATGCTGATCACATCGTCGCGCGTGAGGAACTCGCGGGCGAGGCCGCGCGGGTCCGACGCGCGCACGTAGACGGAGTGCGGGTGCGTGTCGATGAGATCGCGAATCTGATGGACGTTGCCCTCGGCCAGGATGCGGCCGTTGTTGATGAGCAGGATGTTGGGCGTCATCGACTCGATCTCGTGCAGGATGTGGCTCGAGACGATGACGCTCTTGCCCTGTTTGGCCCAGTCGCGGATCATCCGGATCGTCTTGCGCCGGCCGAGCGGGTCCATGCCCGAGAGCGGCTCGTCGAGGATCAACAGCTCGGGATCATGGACGATCGCCTGCGCGAGCTTGACGCGCTGCCGCATGCCCTTGCTGTACGCGCCGATTTTCTTGTTCGCCGCGTCCATCAAGTCGACTGCCGTCAGCGCGCGTTCGGCCGCGGCCTTCGCCTCTTTGTCGTCGAGCCCGTTCAGCCGGACGAGCGCGGTCACCCACTCGATCCCGGTCATGCGCTCGTAGAACGCGTCCTGCTCGGGACAGAACCCGATACGCGCGTAGAGCGGCGGGTTGCCCCAGATCGACTGGCCGAGCACCTTGACGTCGCCTTTGCTCGGCTTGAGCTGACCGGTAATCAGCTTCATCAGCGTGCTCTTGCCCGCGCCGTTCGGCCCGAGCAGCCCGGTGATGCCGGGGCCGACCGTCACCGAGACGTCGTTCAGCCCGATGACCTGGCCGTACCACTTCGAGACGTGGTCCGTCGTGAAGACGGCGGCGGTGCTCACGACACCACCTCCACGCCGCGGACGCGCCGCTCGAGCACCGAGATCGACAGCGCGATCAGACCCAGCAGCACGAGCACGCACACGATCACCGGCGTCTCGTAGCGCAGCGGCTGCCGGAAGATCGCGTCGGTGACCTGGTCGAGGTTCGCTGAAATCGAAATCCACGCCATGCGCGTCGACCCGGTGATGACCTGGACGACGCCGAACACGGCCTCGGAGAAGAACAGCGCGCCGGTGAAGAGGACCGCCGCGTACCGGCTGCTCTTCGACAGCGACGACAGCGCCACCATCGTGCAGGAAATCACGAGAACGCGCATGAGGGCCGCGAGCGTCACCGCCGGCACCACGAACAGGTTGTTCCGCAGGAACTCGAAGCTGCCCGAGAACATCACCTGCAGCAGGATCAGCATCAACCCCGGCAGCAGCGTCACTTCGAGCAGGAAGACGATCAAGATCCCGAGCTTGCCGCCGATGTAGTCGATGCGCATCAGCGGTTTCGACAGGTAGATTTGCAGCGCGTTCGCGCGGCGGTCGTTCGCGATGAGACCGGCCCCGACGTACACCGTCACGAAGAACACGAACAGGCCCTGCTGCTCGATGAAGCTCTGGAACATCTTCGCGTTCACCGGCACCGCGTTCCCCATCGTCGGATACATCGTGACGATGTAGATCTGGACGGCGCGGACGATGAACGGGACCCACGCGACGAGCATGACCATCATGAAGACGCGGCGCGCGAGGAACGTCATGATGCCGGTCCACATGATCGTGACCCAGCCGCGGCCGGGCGGCAGCTTCGTGCCCTCGTAGTGGCGATAGCTCTGATCGTGAATCGGGCTCATGACTCACCCACCGCGCGGGCAAAGACGTCCTCGAGCGTCGGGATGCTCGGGCGGAGGTGGCGGACCTGGACCTGGCTGGCGAGCGCGATCTCGCAGATGCGGCGCTGGTCGCCGCCCGGCGCGGCGAGGGCGCCCGGCACGAACACGCGCATCACGTCCTCGTCGGTCTCGTGCGACTCGAGACCGGCGTCCTTGAGCGCCGCGAGAAACGGCGCGAGCTGGCCCTTCACGCGCACTTCGTAGATGCGGCCGCCCGGGCCTTTGAGCGCGTCGATCGACCCCGACGTCGCAATCGCGCCCTTGTCGAGCACGATCACGTGATCGCACGTGTACTCGACGTCCGGCAGCAGATGGGACGAGAGGATGAGATCGACGCCCTTGTTGTGCGCGAGATCGCGGATGAGCTCGAGCATCTCCTCGCGGCCCTTCGGGTCCATGCCGTTGGTCGGCTCGTCGAGGAACAGGAGATCGGGATCGTGCACGAGCGCCTGCGCGAGCTTGATGCGCTGTTTCATGCCCGTCGAGTACGTCTCGACGTTGCGGTAGCGCGCTTCGCCCAGGCCGACGTAGAAGAGCACCTCGTGCGCGCGCTGCATCGCGTCCACCTTCGGCAGACCCGCGAGGCGCCCGCAGTAGGCGACGAACGTCACGGCGTTCATGCCGGGAATGTGGCCGTCGGTCTCGGGCATGTAGCCGAGCCGCGCGCGAACCTCGAGCGGACGCTCCGCGACGTTGAGGCCGAGGACTTCGAGCTTGCCGGCGGTCGGCGGGACAAACCCGAGCAGCGACTTGAGCATCGTGCTCTTGCCGGCGCCGTTCGGGCCCAGCAGCCCGACCGCGCCCTTCGGAAACGTAGCGCTGACGTCGCGAAGGGCCGGATTCTTGCCGTAGATGACGGTGACGTGATCGAGCGAGACGGCGGGGGTCACTCCGGCTTCAGGCATCCTCGGTACTGGCGCATCAGCTTATACGAAGACCCGCAATCGGCAGTTCGGGAACGGACGTCAGAATTGTCAGCTGCGCGGATTTCCTAGCATTTCTGGCTGCCAGGGCCCCGGCACCGCCTTTGCACCCTTCCAGGGGCGTGACGGTGGTCATCAGACCAGGAGTGTATCTGTGAGTACGGGCGCGACCGGACAAACGCCAAGCCTTGAAGGCTTCGAGCGGCTCTTCGCGTTTCTCGACGCCGACGCCGAGCGCGCGGCCGCGAAGTACGAACAGGTCCGCCTGCGGCTGCTCAAGCTCTTCGGATGGCGCGGCGCGACGCCGGCCAGCGAGTTCGTCGACCGCACGGTCGAGCGCGTGATTCGCCGCCTCACCGACGGCGGCGAGCGCAGCGTCGCCGAGCCCTTTCAGTATTTCTACGGTGTCGCGATGAACGTGCTGCGCGAGAGCGGCCTGGGCCACGCCGATGCC
>DATEGZ010000008.1:0-4672 GCA_035279905.1 Vicinamibacterales bacterium | reverse complement strand
AGTCCGAGCTATCAGGCATCAGGGCGCGCCAAAACCCCGGATAGTCCGGACTATCCGAGGCGGACAACCGCCGCCACGATGTTGCCGCCCGGCGGTCCCTGGTGCGAGTTCCGCTCGCCGCCGCTGACGTAGTTGGTGGTGCGGCCCGTCACCGACGCAACAAGCATGCCGCCCAGCGCCTTGCCGATCGTGTAGGCATCCGCGTCGTCCAGCAGCGTGATGTGCTGGCCGCGGACCACGTTGGTGCCCGGGATCACCGACTTGGCGAAGACATGCACGAGCCTCGACAGGCCGTGCTCGTCAGGCAGCCCATCGTTGAAGCGAACTCCGGCCACCTTCAGCGCATCGCGCACGCCCTGAGCGTCGATGAAGTCGCGCGTCACCCCGTGCCCGATCTGCAGCTCGCTCACCGATGCGGTCGAGTTGCCGAAGACGACGACCTCGCCGTGCCGCTTCTCGCCGCCCGACGAAGTCATCGCGACATTCGAGTAGAGGTCCCAGTTGCGCCGCACGACAGCGTCCGAAAGCGACGACTCGGGAACCTCACCCAGTGCCATGGCTACGCCGAGGGCGGCCCCATCGTTGGCGTACGAGCCCGCGCCCTCGGGTCCAAACGTGAGGTCGTGCGAGACGACGGTCTTGCCCCGCGACTCGGCATCGCGGATGCTCGCGACCGACAAGCCCGGCACCTTGACCATGACGAGGTGCACGTCTTTCGGATCGGTGAGGCCGGCGTCCTTCATCGCATGCTGGGTCGCGGCGGCGACCTTGTGGATCATCCCCATCCGCCCGACCTCTTCGGGCGCGATCGGGTCCGAGCCCGCGCGACCAACGACGAGACGCTTGGCGTCCCGAGGCTTGTCGATCTCGACCCACTCGCGCGTCACTGCCGCGATGTGAGGCGTGATCACGCCGGGGCATCCGCCGCTGAGCACGAAGATCACCCGCTTGGCAACCTCGTCGATTGGAACACCGAGAAAGCCGGCAGTCCAGGTGCGCAGCGCGACGTCAGCCCACACCCGCCCCCAGTCGTCGTGGAAGCCTGTGCCCTCGGTCTTCCCGACGAGCGCGACGAGCGTGTCCGGCTTGATCGTCCCCTCGTCGGCCAGCCGCTGCAGGCCCGACGTGTCGGCGGGCGTCGCCGACGGGCAGACGTACATCTCCACGCGCTGTGCCTTCATCGCATCACCTCAATCAAGACCGGGCGGCGGCTCAAAACCGAATCCAGGCATGCTCTCGAGCTCCTCGGCAAAGTCGAGCAGCTCGTACTCCCGCGCAAACTGGCCGACGAGCTGAACGCCGATCGGCAGGCCGTCGTGCCGGCCAGCTGGAATCGAAATGGCGGGCGATCGCGAGAAGGTGACGGGCAGCACGAACTGGACGTAGCGCGACCAGGCCTCGCCGAGGAACGGCGGGACCTCATCGATCTTCATCGGCGGAAGCCCGAGCGTCGGCGTGAGGAGAAAGTCGAATTTCGTCTGCAGGGGGACGGCCACCGCGCGGTTGGCGGCCTCGGTGGACTTCTCGAAGGCGTGGAAGTAGTCCATCGCGGTCAGGTCGCGGCCCTCCGCGGCGAGCTTCTGGATGCCGGGCCCGAACGTGGACAGGTCGGCGGGGAAGCTCGCCATGCTGGCGCGTCGAACGACCGCGTAGCCCTCGGTGACCGGTTTTGGATCCCACGGAATCTCTTCCACCGAATGTCCGGCGGCGCGCAGCGAGTCGACCGCGCGGCGACACGCGTCGGCGCATGGTCCATCTGCTCCGGCATGCGTGAAGCCGACACGGCAAGTTCGCCGCGGCGCGGACTCGGAGGGTCGGGTCGCTGTCATCACGGAGAACAGAAGTCGGGCGTCGGCAACCGAACGAGTCATCGGCCCGCGCGACTGCAGCACGGTGGCGTCGACCTCTTCCGAGGGCACGCGATCGGGCGTCGGTCGCAGCCCGACGATGCCGCAGCACGACGACGGGATGCGGATCGACCCGCCGGTGTCGCCACCGAGGGCGAACGTGCACAGGCCTGCCGCCACCGCGGCGCCGCTGCCGCCGCTCGAGCCGCCGGGCGTGATGCCCTCGCGCCACGGGTTGTGGGTCGGCGGAAACAGGGTGTTGGTCGTGCCTATCGCCGCCGCAAGCTCGGGAAGGTTCGTTTTGCCCAGAATGGCGATGCCGGCGGCCCGTGCGCGCGCGACCGGCACCGCGTCCTCTTGCGCGATGCGGTCGCGCCACGAGGGCGTCGCGTACGTGTAGGGCATTCCTTTCACCGGCTGGCTGTCCTTGACCGCGAGCGTCATCCCCGCCGTCGACCGAGCCTCCCCGTCGACGTAGATGTAGGCGTGAATTCGGCGGTCGTACCGATCGATCGCGTCGAGGTGCGCGCGCACGACGTCCTGAGGATCGAGGTCGCCGGAATTCACATGCGCGGTTGCCTGGCTCGCCGTCATCCAGCGGAGCGCGGTGTCGATCACAGCTCGGGGACCGCGTCGCCGATGATGCGGGCGAACAGCTCGCCCGCGGTGTTGACACCGAAGTCGATCACGTCCTCGAGGTCGAACGATTCATCGGCCTTGTCCGACGTCACTCGCACCGCGCCCCAGGGGAGGCCGTTCTGCTGAGCAACCTGCGCGACTGCCGCCGTCTCCATGTCGACGCACAGGCCATCGGGAAAATCGTGAGCGATCGCATCGCGCGTCGCCCGCGAGCTGACGATCTGGTCGCCGGTCAGGACGAGACCCGTGCGCACGATGCGCGGATTCTCGACCGCGCGCTTGGCCGCGACTTGCAGCTTCTCGACGATGGCGGCGTCGGCGATGATCGCGGCCACGCCGAGCGACGGGATGATGCCGCGCGCCTCGGTCAGCGGTCGCGCATCGATGTCGTACTGCGTCGCGCTCGAGGCCACAACGACGTGGCCGCGCGAATGCTCGGTCTTGATCTCACCCGCGAGCCCGAAGGCCACGATGCAGCGCGGCTTGAACGCGTCGTGCAGGAACTGGGTGGCCAGGGCCGCCGACACCTTGCCTACGCCGCCGACCGCGATCACCATGCCGTCGCCCTCCCAGCACGAGACGCGCGGACCGATCGTTCCCGATCGGGGGAGACGGCCGACCAGGGCGTGCGCCTCCTGCTCGAGCGCGGCGAAAACCGCAACCGGACCCACGACGAACGCCTACGTTAACGTCGGTTCGGTGTCGCGCGCGGGGGCGTGGTGCCTGCGCTTCACCGCGTACATCGCTCGATCCGCGCGACTCATCAGCGTGTCCGGGTCCTGGCCGTCTTCGGGATACATCGCGACGCCGGCCGACAGACCGACCTCGATCCGCTCACCGTCCAGGCTGACCGGCTCCTGCGCGACGGCCAGGCGCTTGCGCACCATCGCGTCCACCGAGCGCCGGCTCGTCACCCGCGGCAGGATCCACGCAAACTCGTCCCCGCCGAGGCGCGCGGCGCTGTCGGTCGCGCGCAGGCCCAGGCGCAGCCGGCTCGCGACCTCCTTGAGGACAGCGTCACCGGTCGCGTGGCCGCGCGTGTCGTTGATCGTCTTGAACCCGTCGACGTCGAGCATCACCAGCCCCACCTGTGAGCCGTCGCGGCGCGCGGCATGCAGCGCCTGGCGCAGGCGGTCGAAGAACAGCGAGCGGTTGGCGAGATCGGTCAGCGGATCGTGGAGCGCGCGGTGCTCGAGCGCGGTCTCCATTCGTCGCCGCTCGGTGACGTCCCGCACGACCGCGACCGTGTCCTCGCCGACCGGCCCGAGCGAGATCTCGACCGGCACGATCGTTCCGTCCTTGCGCCGCAGCGAGAAGTCCCTCAGTCCGTCGCCCATCAATCGCGGCGCGCCGTGCGAGTAGAAGGCCCGACGGTGCCGGACGTGAATGCCCCTCCATTTCTCGGGCACGAGGGTCTCGACCGGCTGGCCGACCAGGGACGCGCGGCGGTATCCCGTCATCGCCTCGGCCGCGCGATTGACGAACACGATCCTGCCATCGCCGTCGGTCACGACCACCGCGTCCGGGATCGCTTCGAGCACGTCGTGCTTCGTCGGCACGTAGTTCATCTTGCGCCGGTGTTCAACTAGAGGCAGTGGGGCAGCGCTACGACGCGGTGGTCGTGGGGTCGGGGCCGAACGGCCTGGCGGCGGCGATCACGCTTGCCGAGACGGGCCGGTCGGTTCTGGTCCTCGAGGCCGCCCCCGAGGCGGGCGGCGGCCTGCGGACGAGCGAGCTGCTCGAGCCCGACTTTCGGCACGACGTGTGCTCGACGATCATGGCCCTCCCGCCGCTCCTTCCGTTCTTCGATTCGATGCACCTGGACCTCGTAACTCCGCCCGCGCCGCTGGCCCACCCGTTCGACGACGGCACAGCAGCCGTCGTCGAGCGAGATTTCACGAGCCCCTTTGCCAGACAGGTCCGTGACCTGCTGCCCATGGTCATGCGACCTCCGGCGATTCCTCGACACCCCTGGCTTCTCGGCCGGTTCGGCTCGGTCGGGCTGTTGTCGGCGTCGATTGCGCGCCGGATGTTTTCGGGCGAGAGGGCGCAAGCGGTGTTTGGCGGTGCGGCTGCGCACAGTGTGCTGTCGCTCGACGAGCCGGGCACGGCCGCGGTCGGGACGCTGATGCTCGCGACGGCGAGCGCCGGCGGGTGGCCGCTGGCCCGCGGCGGCTCCGCCGCCG
>DATEGZ010000007.1:0-8053 GCA_035279905.1 Vicinamibacterales bacterium | reverse complement strand
TCACAACCGATTCGTCCGACGACCCCTGGCGCGCCTGGGGCGCCCGGGTCGCGCCCGCCGGGCGGCCCTCGCCCGCCGTTCCGTCCCGCCGGCCCGCGTCCGAAGACGACGTACCGTCGCGAGGATCGCTCGAGCTCGCCGATGGTCCAGGAAGCGCCGCCGCCGATCACCAAGTTGATCACGCTGGCGGAAGGCATGAGCGTCCGCGATCTGGCGGACAAGCTCGAGGTGAAGGTCAAGGACGTCCTCAAGCGCCTGATCGATCGGCGGATGATGATGACGATCAACTCGACGCTCGACGCGGAGACCGCGCAGACGATCGCGCGCGATTTCGGCGCCGAAGTGCTGATGCGCAGCTTCGAGGAGGAGATCATCGAAGTCGAAGGCGAGGCGTCCAAGCCGGAAGACCTGGCCACGCGCGCGCCGGTCGTCACCGTGATGGGCCACGTCGATCACGGCAAGACGTCGCTCCTCGACGCGATCCGCGAGACGAAGGTCGCCGAGCGCGAAGCCGGCGGCATCACGCAGCACATCGGCGCGTACTCCGTCGAAATCAACGGCCGGCGCGTCGTCTTCCTCGACACGCCGGGTCACGAAGCGTTCACGATGATGCGCGCGCGCGGCGCCCGCGTCACCGACATCGTCGTCCTGGTCGTGGCGGCCGACGACGGCGTCATGCCGCAGACGAGGGAAGCCATCGACCACGCAAAGGCGGCGAACGTACCGATCGTCGTGGCGATCAACAAGATCGACAAGGCCGACGCCAACGCCGAGCGCGTCAAGCGCGAGCTCTCGGACCTCGGGTTGATGCCGGAAGAGTGGGGCGGCACGACGGTCACGGTCGAAGTGTCGGCGCGGCAGCGCAAGAACCTGGATCAGCTGCTGGAGATGATCCTGCTCGTCGCGGATCTCGCCGATCTCAAGGCCAATGCCGGACGCAACGCGCAGGGCACGGTGCTCGAGTCCAAGCTCGATCGCGGGCGCGGCCCCGTCGCGTCGGTGCTCGTGCAGGACGGCACGCTCAACGAGGGCGACCTGTTCATCGCGGGCACGGTGGACGGCAAGGTGCGCGCGCTCTTCGATCACCTCGGGCGCAAGGTCAAGAAAGCGGGACCGGCGACGCCGGTCGAAGTGCTCGGTCTCTCGTCGCTGCCGGCGCCGGGCGACACGTTCCAGGTCATCGACGATCCGATCAAGGCGCGTCAGGTCATCGCGTACCGCCAGGCGCAGGCCAAGGAGAAGGCGCTCGGGAGCAAGGGCGGGCGTCTGACGCTCGAGTCGCTGCAGCAGCAGATGGCCGAGGGCGGCATGAAGGAGCTCTCGATCATCATCAAGGCCGACGTGCAGGGCTCGGCGGAAGTGCTCGCCGACACGCTCACGAAGCTCAGCGACGACAAGGTCAAGATCCGGATCATCCACACGGGCGTCGGCGCCATCAACGAGTCGGACGTGCTGCTCGCGACGGCGTCGAACGCGATCATCATCGGCTTCAACGTGCGGCCGGATCGCAACGCCGCGGAAACGGCCGAACGCGAGAAGGTCGACATCCGCCAGCACTCGATCATCTACAACGTCACCGACGAGATGAAGAAGGCGATGACGGGCCTGCTCGAGCCGACGGTCAAGGAAACGCGCCTCGGCTCGGCCGAAGTGCGTCAGATCTTCAAGACGCCGAAGGTCGGCACGGTGGCCGGCTGCATGGTGCTCGACGGCCGCATCGCGCGCGCCGGCGACGCGCAAGCGCGCCTGATCCGCGACAACGTCGTCGTCTGGCACGGCAAGATGGCCTCGCTGCGCCGCTTCAAGGACGACGTGAGCGAAGTGAAGGCCGGGCTCGAGTGCGGCATCTCGCTCGAGCGGTTCAATGACGTCAAAGTGGGCGACGTGATTGAGGTGTTCACGGTGGAGAGAGTGGCGCAGACGGTGTAATGCGAGCAACTTAGAACTTAGAACTTTGAACTCAGAACTTTTGGTTCGAAGTTCTAAGTTTTGAGTTCTAAGTTCTAAGTTAACTCATGACCGTCGCTCTTCTGTCCCTGGAGCTGTTCCTTCCGATGTCGCAGTCGCTGAAGGACAAGCGCATGGTGCTGCGGCGGCTCAAGGATCGGCTCCAGGCGTTCAACGTCGCGGTCGCGGAAGTCGCCTATCAGGACGTGTGGCAGCGCGCCGGGCTGGGCGTCGTCACCGTCGCGTCGTCGGACGAGATGGCCGAGAAGACGCTGCGATCGGTCGCCGACGAGATCGAACGATTGGAACCCGGTCTGGTCACACGCAGCCAGGTGGAGTATTTGCGCTGACATGCAGGGATCCCGTCCGGACCGCGTCGGAGAGCAGATTCGCCAGGAGCTCAGCCAGCTCCTGTTGAGCGACGTCCACGATCCGGGCATCGGCCTCATCACCCTCACGCGCGTGAAGGTCTCGCCCGACCTGCAGCTGGCGCGCGTTTACTACACCCTGATGGGCGACGACCGCGCGCGCGAGGAAACGAAAAAAGCGCTCGGCCGCGCCACACCGTTTCTCCGCCGCCAGATCGGCAGCCGGATCCGGCTCCGGCGCGTGCCCGAGCTGCAATTCCACTTCGACGAAAGCGTCGAAGCCCAGGATCGACTCGAGCGCATCCTGCTCGAGCTCGAGGCCGAACGCCAGGCCAGAAAACCCGAGGACCCTTCGTGAACGGCAGCGCGTCTGAGATTGCCGCCGCCCTCAAGGCGCGGCAATCGTTCATTGTCACGTCCCACGCCCGGCCGGACGGCGACTCCATCGGATCGGCGCTCGCGCTCGCGCTCGCGCTCGAGGCGATCGGCAAGACGGTGCGCGTCGTCGGTCACGACCCGGTGCCGGCGCCGTACCGCGCGTTTCCCGGCACGGGCCGGATCGAGATCGTCGCGCGCGTCGACTCGCCCGCCGACGCGGCGGTCATCCTCGAGTGCAGCGACGTCACGCGGCCGGACGTCGCCGGCCTCGATCGCTATTTCGTCGTGAACATCGACCACCACGTCGGCAACGGCATGTACGGCGCGGTGAACTGGTTCGACGGCGGCGCCGCCGCGTGCGGAGAAATGGTCGCCGACATCATCGACGCGCTCGGCGTGCCGTGGTCGCAGGACATCGCGGCGAATCTCTACCTCGCGATCTCGACCGACACCGGCAGCTTCCGCTACGGCCCGATCACCGCGCGCACGTTCGACGCATGCCGGCGCATCGCCGAAACCGGCGTCGATCTCACGCGCCTCTCGCGCCAGATCTTCGACAGCTTCGGCGTCGGCCGCGTGAAGCTCATGGGCGCGCTGCTCAACGCCATGGAGCTCCACCACGGCAGCCGGATGGCGGTGCTCTACCTCGACGACGATCTGCTGGCCGAATCGCACGCGACGATGGACGACGTCGAAGGACTCGTGAATCTTCCGCTCGCCGCGCAGGAAGTCGTCACCGTCGCGCTCTTCAAGCGTCAGGCCGACGGCGGCTATCGCGTCAGCCTGCGATCGAAGGGCGACGTCGACGTCCGCGCGGTCGCCGCGCGCTGGCACGGCGGCGGCCACAAGAACGCCTCGGGCTGCACCCTCACCGGCGACTACGCCACGCTCAAGCGGCAGATGGTCGACGCCGTCGGCGAAGCGATCGGGCTCGGACAGAGCTCTTCCAATAGCCCAATCGCTCAATAGCCCGATAGCTCAATTGAATGGACGGCGTTCTTCTCATCGACAAACCGTCGGGCCCGACCTCGCATGACGTCGTCGCGCGGCTGCGCCGGACGTCCGGCGAAAAGAGCATCGGTCACACCGGCACGCTCGATCCGCGCGCCACGGGCCTGCTGCCGCTCGTCCTGGGTCGCGCCACGCGGCTCGCGTCCTTCCTGAGCGGCGGCGACAAGACGTACGTCGCGACGATCCGGCTCGGGTTCGCGACCGACACCGATGACGCGGACGGACGGCCGCTCGGCGAGCCCGCGGCGGCGCTGCCTGATGATGCGGCGGTCGATCGCGCGATCTCGGCGTTTGCCGGCAGCCTCGAACAGCTGCCGCCCTCGCATTCCGCGAAGAAGGTCGGCGGGCGAAAAGCCTACGAGCTCGCGCGGCGCGAGGAACCGGTCACGCTGAAGCCGGTGACGGTCACCGTGCACGCGATTGCCCGCACCGGGCGTGACGGCGACCGCGTGCATCTGACGGTGACCGCGACGTCGGGGTTTTACGTTCGGGCGCTCGCGCGCGACCTGGGCGACCAGCTCGGGTGCGGCGCCCACCTGCTCGCCCTGCGGCGCACGCACAGCGGGTCCTTTGACGTGGCCGACGCCGTGCCGCTCGAGGACGCCGAGCGCCTGGGCCGGGATATCTCCGCACGCGTGCTGGCCCCCGCGGAGGCCCTGCCGGACCTCGCGGCGGTCCGTCCGAACGAGGCCGGCATGCGCCGGGTCCTGCACGGCAATCCGCTCGGCCCGGAGCATCTGGAGGGCCGCTGGGTGCCTCCGGCGACGTCTCCGCTGCCCGTCCGGATTGTGGCGGCCGACGGGCGCCTCGTCGCGCTGGCCCGCTCGCGGGGAGGCGCTTTGCACCCGGTCGTCGTACTGGGATAACATCTGATCCTTGCGACTACGAACGGTCGTAGTCGCTGTATGACGGCGGTCCGGTCACGCACCCCAGCGCGCTCTGGACCGTTCGTGGAGGCACCTAGTGCTGACCAATGAACGCAAGGTTGAGTTGATCGGTAACTATCGGACCCATGCCGCTGACACCGGGTCCCCGGAAGTCCAGGTCGCGCTGCTCAGCGAGCGCATCAATTACCTCACCGAGCACTTCAAGACGCACGTGAAGGACCACCATTCACGCCGCGGCCTGCTGAAGCTCGTCGGCCAGCGCCGGCGGCTGCTCGATTACCTGAAACGCAAGGATGCGGACCGGTACGCGGAGCTGATTCGCAAGCTCGGGATCCGCAAGTAGCGACCTCGAACGACGGCGTGCGCCGGCCGTGGACTGGCGCGAGGCCCTCTGCCTCTTACTTTTTTGCCTGCTGACTTCATGATCCCCACAGCCCATCGTCGCGAAATCACCCTCGGCGCCCGCACCCTTTCCATCGAGACCGGCAAGCTGGCCAAACAGGCCGACGGCTCGGTCATCGTCCGGTCGGGCGACACCATGGTCATCGTCACGGCCTGCCACGCGGCCAACCCGCGGGTCGGCATCGACTTTCTGCCGCTCACGGTGGACTACCGTGAGTACACCTACGCGTCGGGCCGGATTCCCGGCGGATTCTTCAAGCGCGAGGGCAAGCCCGCCGAGAAGGAAGTGCTCACGAGCCGGCTGATCGATCGGCCGATTCGTCCGCTGTTCCCCGCCGGGTGGTACTTCGAGACGCAGATCGTCGCGCTGCTCATCTCGGCCGACGCGGACAACGACTCGGACGTGCTCGCGATCACGGGCGCCTCGGCGGCGCTGTCGCTGTCGTCGATTCCGTTCCAGAAGACGGTCGCCGGCGTGCGCGTCGGGCTCCTGGACGGGCAGTACGTGATCAACCCGACGTTCACCGAGCGCAAGCAGAGCAAGATCGACCTCGTCGTGGCCGGCACGGCCGACGCGATCATGATGGTCGAGGCGGGCGCGAAGGAAGCGACCGAAGAAGAGATGGTCGGCGCGCTCGAGGCGGCGCACCAGGCGATCAGGAAGATCGCCGCGGCGATCGACGAGCTGAAGGCGGCGGTCGGCAAGACCAAGAAGACCGTTGCCGCGAAGGAAATCCACCACGAGTTCTACCGCGAGGTCGAAGAGAAGGCCTACGCGCCGCTCGCCGAGGCGATGCGGATCAAGGACAAGCTCGAGAACTACGAGCGCGTGGACGAAGTGCTCGACGAGCTCGTCGCGTCGATCCCGGAAGAGGAAGTGCAGCGCCGGTCCGACGCGAAGCACATCTTCAAGGAGCTCAAAGAGAAGGTCATGCGCGACGAGATCCTCGAGCGCGGCCAGCGGCTCGACGGCCGCCGCTTCGACGAGATCCGTCCGATCTGGATCGAGGTCGGCGTGCTGCCGCGCGTCCACGGCTCGGTCGTGTTCACGCGCGGCGAGACGCAGGCGCTCGTCAGCGCGACGCTCGGCACCGAAGACGACGCGCAGAAGATCGAGATGGTCGACGGCGAGACGTACAAGCACTTCATGCTGCACTACAACTTCCCGCCGTTCTCGGTGGGCGAAGTGCAGTTCCTGCGCGGCCCCGGCCGGCGTGAAGTCGGCCACGGCGCGCTCGCGGAGCGCTCGCTCGTGCCGCTGCTGCCCTCCGCCGAAGAGTTCCCGTACACGCTGCGCGTCGTCTCCGACATCCTCGAGTCGAACGGATCGTCGTCGATGGCGTCGGTGTGCGGCGGCGCGCTCGCGCTGATGGACGCCGGCGTGCCCCTCAAGGCCCCGGTCGCGGGCGTCGCGATGGGCCTCGTGATGGACGAGAAGACCGGCAAGTGGGCCGTGCTCTCCGACATCGCGGGCGCCGAAGACCACTACGGCGACATGGACTTCAAGGTCGCCGGCACGCGCACGGGCATCACGGCGCTGCAGATGGACATCAAGGTCGGCGGCATCACGATGGACATCATGCGCAAGGCGCTCGAGCAGGCGCGCAAGGGCCGGTTCGAGATCCTCGACAAGATGGCGGGCGTGCTCGAGGGCCCGCGCGCGAACATCTCGGCCTACGCGCCGCGCATCGTCACGATCCGCATCCCGACCGAGAAGATCCGCGACGTCATCGGCCCGGGCGGCAAGACGATCCGGATGATCATCGAGAAGACGGGGGTCAAGATCGACGTCGAAGATGATGGCCGCGTGAACGTCGCATCGGCCGACGGGGCGGCGGCACAAAAGGCCATCGGCATGATCCAGGAGCTCACCGCGACCCCCGAGCTCGACAAGAGCTACATGGGCCGCGTCGAGCGCATCACCGACTTCGGCGCGTTCATCGAGATCATGCCCGGCGTGGACGGACTGCTTCACGTCTCGGAGATCGCCAACTACCGCGTCAAGGACGTGCGCGACGAGCTCAAGGAGGGCGAGCAGATCATGGTCAAAGTGATCAACATCGACCCCTCCGGCAAGGTCCGGCTGAGCCGCAAGGTGCTGCTCGGGCCCGATGAGGGCACGGCGCCGCGCGATCCGCGCCCGGTGCCCGATCATCCGGTCGAGGCCGGCGGCGGCTACGGCGGCGGCCATCGCGACCGGGACCGCGGTCCGCGGCGCGATCGAGACCGGGGGCCGCGGCGGCATTGATGATTTGAGATGGGCGATTGGTGATTGCAAGTTTGCAATCATCAATCGCCGATCCTCAGTCAACCGATAGCCCTGTGAGGGCTCCCCACCCCCGACCGGCAGACCGGTCACGCCGTCAGAACCGTTAGGAGGGGTCCGTGGTACGCCTGCCCGACCGTCGACGCCCGAACTTCGTCCATTTGCTGCTCTGCGGCCTGCTGATTGCGGCTGTCGCCGGCGGCGTCGCGGCCGCCGCGCAAAGCAAGACGGACATCGCGGTCGAGGCGTTCAAGTATGGGTACCGGATCTCTGGCTCGAGCAAGGCCGAGATCCGCGCGCACGTGGGCGACGTGCTCCGGATTACGTTTTCCGCGGCGGACATCCCGCACAGCTTCACGATCGACGACGACCACTACCGCATCAGCCGGCGCGCCGAGCCCGGCAAGCCGCCCACGCGCTTCGAGTTCCTCGCCGACAAGCCGGGGACGTTCGAGATCTACTGCAATCTGTCGAACGACGCGCGCTGCAGGCGGGAGACGATCGGAAGACTGATCGTTGAAGAGAAGCAGGACCGGGTTCGTTAGGTTCGTTGGGTTCGTTGGGTTCGGAGTGCTCCGCTCTTCGAACTTCTAACTTCTAACTTTGATCTGGCGGAACGCCTCCGCCATGGCCAGCCGCTCCGCCACCGTCGGGTGGCGGTGAAAGAGCCAGCGCGTGACCGCGCTCGGCCGTTCCTCCGACAAATGGCGCGCGCCGAGGCGGCGGATCGCGGAGCTGAACGCGTCCGATCCGCCCGTGACCACGAGCGCGAAAAGATCCGCGCGGCGCTCCTG
>DATEGZ010000006.1:0-31882 GCA_035279905.1 Vicinamibacterales bacterium | reverse complement strand
CGGAATCGTCGACGCGCCACACGTCGCGATCTCGACCTTCGCGGACTTGTGTGGCGTGAACGTCCAGTGGTCCTCGCTGCCCCACTTAATTTCGTCGCGGCCCATCTGGTAGATGCGATACAGCAGCTCCTCGCGGTACCGCGAGGCGTAGTCGAGAATCGCGCGGTTCGCCGTGATCGAGTAATCAATCGACTGCCGGAAGTGCCACACCTGCTGCGGCGGGATCGGGAACCAGTTGCTCATGTTCCCAATCGCAAAGCGTGTCGTGAACGGCACGGTCGTCGGCGTCGGATTCCCGATCGTCTCCGTCAGGATGCCGAGCTCGTTGTGGAAGTAGGCGACCGTGCGGAAGCCGCCGTTCCACCACGTCGAGTAATTCTGGGCGTTGCGGTTGACAACACCAGGCTTGCCCTCGGCGATCGCGCGCGTCGAAATCACCGCGCCGATGATGTCCATCGCCGCCGGAATGTACGGGTGGAAGTTGTAGTTGAACGGATCGCGGAAGGGCGGCGCGAACATCACAGCGCCCTGCGGCCCGGTCTGATGATGGTTGTACATGACCTGCGGATACCACTCTCGGAACATCGCCTTGCTCACGTTCGTGGTTTCCGGGAGCGCATTCATGTACGAGTCGCGGTTGTCGTCGTGACCGGCGTAGTGATTCCAGAGTACGGGCACGCTCGACGAGCCCTGCTTCATGTAGAAATCGGAAACGAGATCCATGCCGTCGGGATTCGCCGCGGTGCAGAGCAGCACGACGTCGTTGAGAAAGCGCTTGGTCTCGTCGTCCTGCAGCGAGACCATCTGCCACACCATCTCGAGCAGCTGCTGCGCGCCGAGCACTTCCGTCGCGTGCAGACCGCCGTCGATCCAGATCACGGCCTTGCCTTCCTTCGCGAGCGCCTGCGCCGCGGCGTCGGTGAGCGGCTGGCCGGTCGGCGTCTGCGCGTGCGAGAGCTGCGACGAGATCGACTTGTAGCGCTCGAGCTTCGCGTAATTCTCCGGCGCCGTGATGATCGCCATCAGCTGCGGCCGGTTTTCGGCGGTCTTGCCGATCTCGACGACGTGGATGCGGTTGGACTGCTTCTCGAGCTTGTGCCAGTACGCGTCGAGCTGCTTGTAGTTGGCGAGGAAGTAGTCGTCGCCGACGTTGTGGCCCCACTCTTCCTTGGGACTGGTCAACGCTCCGGCGGCGGCCGCCGCGGGTCGCGCCGGGGCCTGGGTCGTCTGCGCCTGCGGCGTCATCGTCGCCGCCGCGGCGACGGCCACCAGCCCGGCTCCTGCTATCAACGCACGTCGAAATCTCGCCATTTCATCCCCTCCGAAACGGGCTAACGATAACAGACCGGCGGCTTATTGGGCCATCGGGTTATTGAGCCATTGGGCTATTGAGCGGCGGCGACGTCTCGCTCCCCCAATAGCCCGATGACCCAATAGCCCAATAGCCCGATGACTACCGTGTCAGTTTTCTGTACTTGATCCGATGCGGCTGGTCGGCGGCGGTCCCGAGGCGGCGCTTCCGGTCCACCTCGTAGTCCTGATAGTTGCCCGCGAACCACTCCACGTGACTGTCCCCTTCGAACGCGAGGATGTGCGTGGCGATTCGGTCGAGAAACCAGCGGTCGTGCGAGATGACGACCGCGCAGCCGGCAAAATCGAGCAGCGCTTCTTCGAGCGCCCGCAGCGTGTCGACGTCGAGATCGTTGGTCGGCTCGTCGAGCAGCAGCAGGTTGCACCCGCGCTGGAGCAGCTTGGCCAGGTGGAGGCGGTTGCGCTGTCCGCCCGAGAGCGTGCCGACCTTTTGCTGCTGATCCCGGCCGCGGAAATTGAACCACGACACGTAGGCGCGCGAGTTGATCGTCTTCTTGCCGAGCACGAGCTCGTCTTCGCCACCCGAGATCTCCTCCCACACGGTCTTGTTGGGATTGAGCGACTCGCGTGACTGGTCGACGTAGCCGATCTGAACCGTCTCGCCGAGCTTGAGCGTGCCGGCATCCGGCGCTTCGCTCCCGACGAGCATCCGGAACAGCGTCGTCTTGCCCGCGCCATTCGGGCCGATAACGCCGACGATGCCGCCTTTGGGCAGCGTGAACGTCATGTTCTCCATCAACACGACGTCACCATAGCCCTTGCGGACGTCGCGCGCCTCGACGACGACGTCACCGAGCCGCGGGCCGGGCGGGATGTAGATCTCGACGCGATCGATCTTCTCGGCGGTGTCCTCGTTGAGCAGCTGCTCGTACGCGTTCAGTCGCGCCTTGCCCTTGGCCTGGCGCGCGCGCGGCGACATGCGGATCCAGTCGAGCTCGCGCGCGAGCGTGCGCTGGCGCTTCGTCTCGGCCTTCTCCTCGACCGCCAGCCGCTGGCGCTTCTGATCGAGCCAGCCCGAATAATTGCCCTCCCACGGATACGCCCGGGTGCGATCGAGCTCGAGGATCCAGCCCGCGACGTTGTCGAGGAAGTAGCGATCGTGCGTGATCGCGACAACGGTGCCCTTGTATTCCTGAAGGTAGTGCTCGAGCCAGGCGACCGATTCCGCGTCGAGATGGTTCGTCGGCTCGTCGAGCAGCAGCAGATCGGGCGCCTGCAGCAGCAGGCGGCACAGCGCCACGCGGCGGCGCTCGCCGCCCGACAGCTTCTCCACCTCGGCATCCGCCGGCGGGCACCGCAGCGCGTCCATCGCGTGCTCGAGCTTCGAGTCAAGGTCCCACGCGCCGGCGGCTTCGATGGCGTCCTGCACGCGGGCCTGCTCCTCGAGGACTTTCTCCATCTGCTCGGGCGCCAGCTCTTCCGCGAACTTCGCGTTGATCTCGTCGAAGCGCGTCAAGAGCGCCCGCGTCGAGGCCACGCCTTCTTCGACGTTGCCGAGCACGCTCTTCGACGCATCGAGCACGGGCTCCTGCGCCAGGTAGCCGACCGAGAAGCCGGAGGACAGCGTCGCCTCACCCTGCACCTCATGATCGATGCCTGCCATGATCTTGAGCAGCGTCGACTTGCCCGTGCCGTTCGATCCGATGACGCCAATTTTCGCGCTGTAAAGAAACGAGAGCCAGATGTCCTGGAAAACGACGGAGTCGGGCGGATACGTCTTGCCCAGACCTTTCATCGTGTAGATGAATTGAGACATAGACAACAAACCATCATAGTCCAAGGACGAGAACTGAGAAGTCCGCGGTGAACTGAGAAGTCCGGTGAGCTAAGAAGTCCGGGTGAACTAAGAAGTCCGGGCGAGCTGAGAGGTCCGGCTAGCTCGCCCGAGGGCCCCGCATCGTGCGGATGGCGAGGGCGCCGAGCACGAGGATCGCAAGGCCGAGCGCGCCCCACAGCACGCTCTGGTGCTGCTCGGTCCACGGCGCGGGATCGGCGTAGGCCGTGTTCTCGGCTTCGTCCCCGGTCGTCGCGGGCAGCGGTTTGCCCGCGGCGCCGGAGTTGATCGCGCGGGCGAGGTCGTACTGCGGCGCGGTCGCGCGGGCGTTCCCGTAGATCAATCGATACTGCTGACCCGGCAACTGCTGCAGGACGACATGCCGGGGCGTCGTGTAGAGCTCGGCGCGGACGTCGGTGAGCGCGGCGTCGTTGCGATTGAGCACCGTCACCCGCCAATGAGCAGCGATGGACTCCGGAAACGCGACGGAGAGCGACTCGCGCGGCTGGCCCGCTTCGACGGTGCGGAAGATTTCTCCCGACGCGACACGCGTCCAGCTCTTGCCATCGTCGCTCGCCTCGACGCTGACGGGACGATAGAAGGTTTTCTGCGACGTCTCGAAGCGCACTTCCGACATCGGCATCGGGGGCGAATCCGCCGTCCACACGCTCGAACCCGCGCCGCCGGCCGACGCCGAGAGCGTGACGCCCGCCTTCACGCGCTCGGCTTCCGTGATCTGCTCGTAGACCACATCCCCGCGCGCGATCGTGTACGGCCTCGACCCGTCGAGAATCCGCACTCTCACGTAGCGGGCGACGCTCTCCGGGTAGCTGATCGTCGTCCGCTCTTCCAGGCCCGCCTGTTGCAATCGATAGATCGGCGCGCGCTCGCGCACGACGCGCCAGTGCTGATGGTCGTCGCTTACGGCGACCTCGGCCCACGTCAGCAGGTCGTCCTGTCCCTCGATGCCGATCGTGATGACGTTGTGGATGCGCGGAGATTTTCCGAGATCGAACATCGCCTGCGAGTACTGCCCGGCGACGACCGCGGGCTCGAGCAGGCGCGCTTCGCGCCGGTCGGTCACGCGGCCGCCGATCTTCGCCGTCAGCGCGTAGGGCACTTCCTTCCCCTCCGCGTCGATGACGCGCAGGTCGCTGAGCCCGCGTGCGGCGTGTGACATGACGACGGCCGGCACGGTGACGCTGACGTACCGCGCGGTGTCGGCCGCGGGTGCGTCGATCGGCGCTGCGTACCGCCAGTTCTTCCACGCGATCGGCAACTGGGCCATCGCGAGCACGGCGGCGGCCACGGCCACCAACGCGCGAGTCAATCGTGCGCCGCTCATGCCGGTCCCTCCCGACGCTCGGCGGCGAGCTTGCGCTGATAGACGAACGACACGATCAACAACACGACCCCGAGCGCGATCGCCGACATGATGCGGTAGAAGCCGCTGAGATCCGACAGATCGGAGAGAAACACTTTCAGCGTCGTGATGCCGAAGAGCACCAGGCCCTGCCAGCGCAGGAGCGGACTCGACGCCCGGACGCCGGCGAACACCAGGCCGCTCGCGTAGAGCGTCCACAAGAGCGAGATCGTGAGCTCGCGCGCGAGCGCGCCCTCGCCAATCGCCAACGCCTCAGGTTCGGCGTAGTAGAACACGCCGATTTCCTGCGTGAGCGCGACGAGGATCACGACGTTGACGCTGACCGCCAGCGCGCCGAACGGAAGGCGCTCGCCCGGCTGAATGGCCTCGCGGTGGCTGTGCGCGAACCACAGCGCCGCAGCCGCGGCCGCCGCCGTCACGAGGCCGATGACGAACTGCTCGTTCCAGACAACCGGACGCACATAGGAGGACTGCAGGCTCAGAAACCAGAGGCCGACGATCGCGAAGAGTACGAACGACGCCGTCCGGATCGGCCACAGCGCCAGACGGAAGCCGGTCCACATGAGGACCGCCGCCTCGACCGCCCAGGCGATGACCGTCGAGCGAATCGACAACCGCATCGGCAGCGCGATCGTGATGAGCGTGAGCGCGATGCCGCCGATGACGACGCGCGGGATCGGCTGGTCATCCGGCACGGCCTGCACGACGATCAGATGGAACGCCGCGAGACCAAGCGTGCAGACCGTGAGCAGCCACCGCTGGTCCGGCCACATCATCGTGCGCAGCGCCACGAGAAACAGCGCCACGTTGAGCAGCATCAGGATGCCGTGCTCCACGCGAAACGCGCCGTGACGCCGGCTGCGAATCACCGGCAGCACGGCGAACTGCGCGAAAAACGCCGCCGCGAAGATCGTCGTTCGCGCAAGCGCGCTGTCGAGGTAGAAGTCGTCGTACCAAATCCAGAAATACAGCTGCGTGAACAGAAACGCCGGGATCTCGATGAAACGCCAGTCGCGCTTGTAGACGACGACCAGGAGCGCCGTGTTCTGAAGCAGCAGATACGTGAAGAGCGGGACCTGCGCGTCCTGCCCCGTCGAGACAAGCGCCGGAGACACGAAGCCGCCGATCATCGCCAGCACGGCGACGCGCTGTGAGTTGCGCCCGAGCGCAATCGCGATCATCCCGGCCGTGACGAGCGCCATCGCGATGAACGCGGCTGATGGCGGGATCAGGTGGTAGTAGCTGGCCGCCGCCCAGAGCGACAGGTACAGAATCGCCGCGCCAAGCCCGGTGATCCCGTCGGCGAAAAAGGCGTAGCCCTGTTTGAGAAACCAGACCGTCGACGCGATCAGCGCCGTGCCAAGCAGCAGCCCGAGCGCCACCTGCCCTCCCGGCCCGATCCAGTCGTTGTCGATCGCGGCCTTGAGGAACAGCGCGACACCGACGGCGATCGCAATCAGCCCGACACGATGGAGCCAGCGGCCCGCGACGATGCGCTCGAGGTCGAATCCTGTGGAGGCTGCGGCGGGCTTCGCCGCGGGTTGCGGCGGACGCGCGGGCGCGGTCACAGCCGGCGCCGCTGCCGCCTGGGCAACCGCTGGAACGGCCACCGGTGCAGCCGCGACGGTTGCAGCGGGCGCGAGCGTCGCGCCGCTGAGCCGCTGCGTCAGCTCATCGAGACGCTTCTCGAGCGCGCGAACGCGAAACCAGCTGGCCAGGGCGAGAAACGGCGCGACAAGAAAGACAAACCCCGCGAGGACGACCAACAGGAGGATGGCCGGGGCGTCCGACATGCCGGGGTCTGCGGCATTCTACATGCGGCTGGGCACGACGGGTACGGGAGCTTTTGGCGGCTCGGGCGTGAAGTCCTCGCCCGGGTTGATGAAGCGATCCTTCTCGAAGTTGTACTGCTTGTCGTAGAGCTGGCGGTAGCGGCCGCCGGACGCGAGCAGCTGCTCGTGCGTCCCGCGCTCGACGATCTCGCCGCCTTCGAGCACGAGAATCTGATCCGCGCTGCGGATCGTCGACAGCCGGTGCGCGATCACGAACGTCGTGCGGCCGCGGCGGAGCGATCGCAGGCCGTCCTGAATCATCGACTCGCTCTCGCTGTCGAGGCTCGACGTCGCTTCGTCGAGCAGCAGCACGCGCGGGTTCGCGAGAATCGCGCGCGCGATCGCGACGCGCTGGCGCTGGCCGCCCGACAGGCGCACGCCGCGCTCGCCCACCACCGTGTCGTACTTCTTCTCGAAGCCGTCGATGAACTCGTCCGCGTGCGCGATGCGGCTCACGCGCTCGATGTCCTCGCGCGTGGCGTGCGGCGTGCCGTACGCGATGTTCTCGCCAACCGTGCCGTCGAACAGAAAGTTGTCTTGCAGCACCACGCCCAGGTGCCGACGGTACTCCCCGAGCCGCAGGCTCAGCAGGTCGCGCCCGTCCGCCAGGATCCGGCCCGTCTGCGGCCGGTTGAACGCCATCACCAGGCTGATGAGCGTGCTCTTGCCCGATCCCGACGATCCCACCAGTGCCGTGGTCGTCCCGGCGGCGGCCTTGAACGAGATGTTCTTCAGGACCGGCACGCCCGCGTTGTATTCGAACGACACGTGGTCGAACTCGATCTCGCCCCGCAGGTCGTCCACTTCCCCGCGCGTCGCGTCCTCGGCGTCCTCGCGTGGGGTGCTCAGAATCTCGTGGATGCGATCGAGGCCCGCGAACGCCTCGGTGATCTGGGTGCCGATCGACGCGATCTGCACGATCGGCATCGCGAGCAGGCCCGTGTAGAGCAAGTACTGCAGGAGCGAGCCGAGCGTCATCGAGCCTCGCACGAGGTCGCGGCCGCCGACAATGATGATGACGATCGAAATCGCACCGACGACGACACTCGAAAACGCGGTCGTGGCCGACACGCCCGTCATCGCCTTCGCGATGTTGCGGAACAGGTTGTGCGCGCCCTTCGTGAAGACGAGATCCTCGCGCCGCTCGGCCGTATAGGTCTTGACGACGCGCACGCCGCCGAGCGCCTGATTCAGCCGGCCCGTCAGGTCGGCCGTCAGCTTGCCGCGCTCGCGGAAGAGCGGACGCAGCGTCCTGAACGCGTAGCTCATCGCGCCGCCAAACGCCGCCAGCACGACCGTAATCGCGAGCGTGAGCTGCCAGTTGATGTAGATCAGGACGCCGAGCGCCACGATCGCGGTGAGCACGCTGCCCGTCAGCTGCACGAGGCCGGTGCCGACGAGATTGCGGATGCCTTCCGCGTCGTTCATCACGCGCGAGATCAGCACGCCGGTTTGCGTCGTGTCGAAGAAGCGCACGGGCAGGCGCATCACGTGCTCCTCGACGCGCCGGCGCATGTCGGTGATCGCGCGCTGCGCGGCTACGCCGAGAATCTGCGACAGACCGAACGACGAGGCCGCCTGCGCGAGCGTCGCGCCGGCCGCCACCCACGCCAGGGTGCTGAGCAGCTCGACCTTGCCCTGCGTCACGACATCGTCGACCAGGTATTTCGACAGCGTCGGCAGCACGAGGCCCGCGGCCGTGTTGATGAGCATCAGCACGAGGCCGAGCGCAAGCCGCCACCGGCGCGCGATGATGAGCTCGCGCGCCTCGGACCAGGCGGCCGTCCAGCGAATCTTCTTTTTCTTGGGATCTTTGGGGGTGTCGGGCATTTGGCGGGCCGCGTCCCTGGCGTTCAGGGCGAACGCTTCAAGGATACACGGCCCGCCGGTCTCGGGCCATCACCCGAATGGGCTACTTGGGCAGCGCGATCCGCAGCTCCGCGACGAAGGAAATCCGCATCACGTCGCCGAACACGTGCTGTTGAATCTCCTGGTTGAGGAGATTCATGATCTTCACGACCGGCGTGTAGCGCCCGTTCTTGAATCGCATGCCGGCGGTCAGGTTGACCATCGTGTACGCGTCGGTCGGCCCGTGGTAGTCGGCGTCGAGGACGTCCTGCCAGAACGCGCTGCCGACGTAGTTGATCGTGACGTTGCCGAAACCGCGCGCGTTGTCGTAGCCGAGGCCGAGATTGAAGCGGTTCTTCGGCGGATGATTCACTTCGCTCGGATCGAAGTTCACGTCGGGGTCGGCCTGGTACGAGTAGTTCATGAACGCGTTGACGTTCTTGCGCACCATGCCCTGCACGCCGAGCTCGATTCCCTGGTTCGTTTCGCGGCCGAAGTTCTCGTAGGAGAACGTGGACGGCAGCCGCACGCCCTGCAGATAGGCGGCGCCCCACACCTGCGCGCCGGAGAACGGTCCGAGCCCGGGGAATCCGGCCGGCGGCGGCGCGATCGGATACGTCCCGGTCTGCGTGAAGAGGATCTCGTTCTTCAGGCGATTGTAGTAGTAGGCGGCGGTGATGAGCGCGCGGTCCCGCACGGTGCCGGTGTAGCCCAGCTCGAACGCGTCGAGCGTTTCTTCCTGCAGGGTCGAATTGCCCACTGTCTGAATCGGCAGGAGGTAGACCGTGCTGCCGTAGGCGGGGTTGAAGAGCGCCATCTGAATCGGCTTGGCGATCTGAACGTCGATGAAGTTGTTGATGGCCGACGGCGAGCGGTACGCGCGGTTGTACGAGATGCGGAACGTGTTGTCCGCGTTCGCGTGCATCACGAGCGCGACGCGCGGCGAGAAGACCGCGCCGTCGATCGACGAGAACTTGTCGACTCGCGCGCCGAGCGACAGCCGGAACATGTCGTTGAGGAACACCTCGTCCTGCAGGTACGCGCCGCCCTCGGTGCGGTTGTCCGCGTTGGGGGCGATCGACAGATCGAAGCTGTTGTAACGGATGTTGCCGCCGTAGGTCAGCGCGTGATGCGTGCCGATCGTCGTGACGTTGCCGGCCTCGACGTCGAACGTCTTCGTGTCGAAGACGAACGTAATCGGACGGCCCAGCGCGTCAGTCGTCAGCAACTGGTCGGCGTTGCCGTTGAGGACGTTGAGGAACGCCTGCAACTTGAACGCCTTCTTCGTGTAGTCGACCTTGCCGTAGCTCTGGTAGGAGCCGTTGGTGATGTTGAACGGGCCGATGCCCGACTGCATGATGCCGGACGTGCCGGCGACGCCGCCCGACATCGACACCTTGGCGCCGTCCTGCGCGTCGTAGTCCACGCGCGCGTCGAACTTCGGCTGCGTCGTGCCTTCGTTGTTGTATGGCGGATAGGGCACGTTGCGCCCGTTCGGCACGAGCCCGCTCGGACGGCCGAACGCGTCGGACGTGTAGTCACCCGCCGAGAGTTTGTAGGCCCAGCGATCGTTGACGGCCGTCGCAAACGACCCGTTGATCGAAAAGAGCGAGCCGTTCGACGCGCCGTTGCCGTTCGACTCCCGGCCGAACGTGCCGGCGCCGATCGTGAAATTCATGCCCTGGTTCTCGCGCGGGGACTTCGTGATGACGTTGATCACGCCGTTGAGCGCGTTGGCGCCCCACACGGCGGACGCCGGCCCGCGAATCACCTCGATCCGCTTGATCTCGTTCGTGTTGACGGGCATGAAGTCCCACATCACGAAGCCGAAGAAGTCCTGATAGAGGCTCCGTCCGTCGAGCACCGCGAGCTGCGAGGTCGCAAGCGAGCTGGTGGACGCGCGGCTCGTGACGTTCACGTCGCGCGCCGAGAGCTGCGACACGTTGACGCCCGGCACCATCCGCAGGATGTCGCCGTAGTTGGTCGACGGCGCCACCGCCAGCTGCTTGTCGTTGATCACGCTCATCGTCGCCGGCGCGTTGATCAGCTGCTGCTCGGTTTTCGACGCCGACACGACGACCGTTTCCTTGTAGCCCGGTTCTTGCGTAGGCTGATCGGGTTTCGGGGTCGCCTGCGGCGTGGGCGTGGGCTTGGCCTGCGCGGAGGAGGCGGTTTGCTGGGGTTGACCGGCCACTGCGCCGGTCGCGACGATCAGCACGAACGCGATTCCTACAACCATGGGACGGATGGCGTGCATGGAACCTCCGGACGGCTATCATAAGCGATTCTCAAAAGCGTGACGCGCTCCCCGACGCCCGCATCGCGCGCCCGTTCGCGTCCGGTCACCCGGACCGATTGGCCCGACCTCAACGACGAGGCGCTGCTCGACGTGCGCTTCTGCGAGCTGGGCCTCTCGATCGAAGGCAGCTGGCTCGAAGCGCGCATCGCGCAGCTCTACGACGAGCTCGCCGCGCGCGCGCTCGAGTTCCGTCCGCACTTCTGGCTCTCGTCCGAGTGGTTCACGCCCGACGGCGTGCCGGGCATCGCCGTCCCGTTCTACCTCGCGCACCCGCGATTGATGCGGCTCGAGAAGGCGCAGATGCTCGAGGTCGAAGGCGGCACGCCGGAAACGTGCATGCAGATTCTTCGGCACGAGGCGGGTCATGCGTTCGACAACGCGTACGAGCTGCGAAGACTCCGGCGCCGCGTCGAGATGTTCGGCCGGCCGTCCGTCGAGTACCCCGAGTTCTACCTGCCGCGGCCGTATTCGAAGAGCTTCGTCCAGCACATCGACTCGTGGTACGCGCAGAGCCATCCGGACGAGGACTTCGCCGAGACGTTCGCCGTCTGGATGACGCCCGACAGCGATTGGCGCGCGCGGTACACGGAGTGGCCCGCGCTGCGAAAGCTCGAATACATGGACACGCTCATGAGCGGCCTGGCCGGTCAGCCGCCGCGGCTGGCCACCCGGCGTCGCGTGGAGCCGCTCGAGCGGCTGCGGACGACGCTGCGCCGCCATTACGCGAAGAAGCGCGCGCACTACGGCGTCGAGCACCCGAACTTCTACGACCGCGACCTGCGCAAGCTGTTTTCCGACGCGCCCGAGTACCGGCCGCACCGCAAAGCCTCACGATTCATCCACTCGGTGCGCCGCGACGTTCGCCGGCTCGTCGCCGAGTGGACCGGCTCGTACCAGTACACGATCGACCGCGTGATCGAAGATATGATCGCGCGATGTGACGAGCTGCACCTGCGCCTGATGTATCCCGAGGACCGCACGAAGCTCGATTTCACGATGCTCGTCACCGTACAGACGATGAACTACCTGCACTCGGGACGGCATCGCATGGCCTTGTAGTGGAGATCTGACGTGACCCGTACGTTGTCCCTGTCTCTTGGAATCGCCGGTGCGGTCCTGGTCGCCGCGTGCGCACGGCCGTCCGCACAGTCGAACGGCTGGCTCGATCAGTACAAACCCGTCGCGCAGAAGATCATCGCGCAGTCGCAGTCGAGCGACTTCGCGTGGAAACGGCTGGCGGAGCTCACTGACACCTTCGGCAATCGCCTCTCGGGATCCGAGACGCTCGAGCAGGCGATCGACTGGGCCGTCGCGGCCATGAAGGCCGATGGTCTCGAGAACGTGCGCAAAGAACGCGTGATGGTGCCGAAGTGGGTCCGCGGGCGCGAAAGCCTCGAGCTCGTGCAGCCCGTCAAACAGCCGCTCGTGATGCTCGGGCTCGGCAATTCGGTCGGCACGCCCGCCGCCGGCATCGAAGCCGACGTCGTCATCGTCAAGAGCTTCGACGATCTCGACCGGCGCGCGGCGGACGTCAAGGGCAAGATCGTGCTCTACAACGTGCCGTACACCGACTACGGGCAGACGCGCCCGTACCGATCGGACGGCCCGTCACGGGCGGCGAAGCTCGGCGCCGTCGCGACGCTCGTGCGGTCAGTCGGGCCGGCCGGACTGCGCACGCCGCACACCGGCGGGCTGGTCTACACCGATGACGCGCCGAAGATCCCCGCGGCGGCGATTCCCACCGAGGACGCGGATCGCTTTCAGCGCCTGGCCGATCGCAACGTGCGCGTCCGCGTGCGGCTCTCGATGGAAGCGCACTTCGATCCCGATGCGGTGTCACACAACGTTGTCGGCGAGTGGCGCGGGCGCGACCTGCCGAACGAGATCCTCGTCGCCGGCGGCCATCTCGATTCCTGGGACGTCGGCGCGGGCGCGAGCGACGACGGCGGCGGGTGCGTCGTCACGTGGGAGGCCGTGCGGTTGATGAAGCAGCTCAACCTGCGGCCGCGCCGAACCGTGCGCGTCGTGCTGTTCACGAACGAGGAGAACGGCGACAAAGGCGGCGAGGGCTACCGCGATCAGCACCAAACCGAGCTCGCCAACCACATCGTGATGCTCGAGTCGGACGGCGGGATTTTCGATCCGGCGGGATTCGGCTTCACGGGTTCGGATTCGGCGCGCGCCACCGTCACGTCCATCGCGTCGCTGCTCTCCTCAATCGGCGCCAACAAGATCACGGCAGGCGGCGGTGGCACGGACATCGAGCCCGCCGCGACGGCCGGCAAGATCCCGATGCTCGGGCATCTGACGACGGGCGACTACTTCCTGATCCATCACACGCCGGCGGACACCGTCGCGCGCATCACGCCGAAGCAGGCCGCGGACAACGCGGCGGCGATCGCCGTGATGATGTACGTGATTGCTGATCTGCCGTGGAAACTAGGCAGCGAGAAGTAGGGCCTATTTGCTCGTGTAGATGAGGTAGTCCGCGCGCTTCCGCTCGGAGTCTGACGGCGCGCTCACAGTATCGAGCTTGTCCACCGGCAGCACGGTCACGACGACGATGCGTTTGTCGGGCAGCCGGCGCTTCGCGCGTTCAGCGGTGCCCAGGCCGAAGTCGGAGTGGAACGCGCCGTTGACGTGAATGACGAGCGGCGATTTGCCGCCGATCGCGCCAATCCCGTAGGCCGTCGCCACCGACTCGCCCATCGTCTCGTCCTTGAGACATTGCGCAAAGTAGGTACGCTCCAGCGTCTGGCGAGCCGCCGCGATGGACGCTTCTCCACTGCCGGGCGCGGCGGGGTGGCCGCCCATCGCTTCGGTGAACAACTTGAAATACTCGTCGTCGGTCGGGCACTTCAGATCGTGCGCGAACCATTTCTGTTCGTCGGCGGACTTCGCTTGCAGCACGTCGAGCCCGCCCTTCGCGACCTCGGACGCGAAGCTGCGCGGCACGTTGGACGCAATCACCGGCCAGTTCTTCGAGATCGCGAAGTCGACGAGCGGCTTGTAATCGGTGGCGTAGCGCGGCCACGGCCGAGCCGACGCGAGAAAGTCCTCTTCGCTCGTGTGGCCCATCTGGAAATGATCGAACGGCTCCTGGACGTCGCGCTCGAACATCTCCATCGCGACGATCGCGTCCGGGCGCCGCGCGGCGACGCCTTGCAGGATCGCCAACTCGAGCCGGTGCGTCGCCTGGCTGTCGTGCTGCTCGCCGACAAAGACGACGTCGACCTTGGCGAGATCGTCGAGCATCGCGTCGAAATCGGAGAACGCGCTCTTCGCGCTGACGAAGACGCGGTTCGGCGTGGCGACGGCCTGAGCGAACAGAAGGCTCGACGCCAGCACGATCCCGCACGAGACGATCGTGGCCCGCATGACTACTCCTCCGCCGACGGCCGGTGCAGCTCCGCCGCCGGCCCTTTGCCGCGAATCCGGATGTTGATCATCTCGACGAACACCGAGAAGCCCATCGCGAAGTAGATGTAGCGCTTGTCCATGTGCTGGCCCAGGCCCTCGGCGATGAGCGAGATGCCGATGAGCAACAGAAACGACAGCGCGAGGATCTTGATCGTCGGGTGGAGCTCGACAAAGCTGCTGATGGGCTCGGTCGCGAGCAGCATGACGAGGACCGCGAGCACGATCGCCGTCACCATCACCCACAGCACGTTGGCCATGCCGACGGCCGTGATCACGGAGTCCAGCGAGAACACGATGTCGAGAATCATCACTTGAGCGATGACGCTCGAAAAAGACGCCGCGGCGCGCGTCCTGGGGGTACCGCCGCCCTCGATCTTGTCGTGGATCTCGAAGGTCGCCTTGGCGAGGAGGAACAACCCGCCGCCGATGAGGATGACGTCGCGCCCGGAAATCCCGCGGCCGAGGATCGTCACGAACGGCTCCGTCAGGTTCGCCATCCAGTTGAGCGACAGGAGCAGCAGGATGCGTGTGCCCATCGCGCCGAGCAGGCCGAGCCGGCGCGCCCGCTTCTGCTGCGCCTTCGGCAGCTTCGCGGAGAGAATCGCAATGAAGATGATGTTGTCGACACCGAGGACGATCTCGAGGACCGTCAGGGTGACGAGGGCGATCAGCATCTCGGTCATCGAGCGGCACTCCGTCGGATGATGACTTCGAGCGTCGCGGCGCCCGTGTTCTGGAAGTACTCGAGGCGCAGCCGGTGGCGGCCGCCCGCAAGCGCGAGATGGTCTTCCTTCGCGCCGTGGATCGACCAATCCTCGAGAACCATCTTGTCATCGAGCCACACGCGAATGCCGTCGTCGCTGGTGATCGACAGATCGTAGGCGCCGTCTGGCAAGGTCACCTCGCCGTCGGCACGGACGCCAATGTGGTCGGCGAAGCCGTCGCCGAACGCGCGCGCGTTGGCGAAATCGAGGTGCGAGAGGTGATCGGTGCGCGCCGGCGCGGTCGCGAGCAGCGCGTCAAAGCCCGCGCGGGTCTTCAGCGGGTCGCTCGAGGCGTCGAACTTCCAGAACTTCATGGTCCAGTCGATGGCCGGATCGAAAAGCGTGTACGTCATGGGCACGGCGGCGCCGGCGGCAAACACGTGGCCGCGCGGCGTCACGACGCGCGCGCCACGGTACTCGAGCTCGAGATTCAGGTCCGCGCCGGCATCAGGCGTCGTCAGGACGATTTCGCCCGGCACGACGCCGCTCGTCGCCGACGCGGTCGCCCCGCGAAGCGACTTCACGGTCCATTTGCCGTCTGGTCCGAGCACGCGAAGCTTCAGCGGTCGATCGGTCGGTTTGCCCGACGGCCAGAGCTTCGGCGAGAGGTAGTCGAACGGGCCCCAATCATCGACGATGATCGTCGCGCGGCCGCGTCGCGCGCCGTCGGGGAGCATTGCGTTCATGGCGCCTGGAAGACGCGATACGCCGACAAAGTCTCGTCCTGTGTCCACAAGCTTCGGGCGTTCGAAGTTCAGGCCGGTGACAGCAGGCCCCTGATCGAGTTGGTTGCCGACACCGGAGAACTTATTGAGCGTGGCCTCGACGTCGTCGGTGCGCATCACGTTCAGAGCCGTCTTGACGTTCGTGAACGTGTTCTTGTCGATCGTATATCCGTGACTCCTGGTATCCCGAGTCTTCGGATAACCCCAGTTGGGATCCTGCGTCGTGTTCGCCCACACCCGAATCGCCGTCTCGTCACCGACAAAGGTGTTGTGACTGATCCAGATGTCCTGTCCATGCTCGATGGCAATCGCGTCGGTATTCGTTCCGAACCGATTGCCGTCGATCGCTGTTTCGTAGCTGTACCCGCCCCAGATGCCGTGCCAGCAGTCTTCGATGCGGTTGTTCAGGATCGTGTTCCGGCTGAACGTCACCTCAAAACCGTTGGCCACGGCACTGCTGACGTCGTTGTCGTAGAACACATTGTTGTTCGCCCCGCCCTGCCCCGTGTCCATCGTCGACTGCCCCGCCCACAAAAACACTCCGTCGCCGCCGTGGGTGATCGAGTTGTAAGCGATCGTGTTTCGGCTCGTCTGCTCGAACATCAATAGACCGGCAGAGTCCTGGCCGCGGTTGTAGAAGCCGTGACTGTAACCGCGGACGTCGTAGTCGAGCCTGTTGTGCATCACGCGGCTGTCGGTCGTGCGGTACATCCCGATGCCGAGGCCGGACATCCACGAGAACGTGTTGTTCCAGATCTTCGCCTGCGTCGACTTCGTGATGAGTAACGCGTTCTGCCCCTGCACGGCGCGGTTGTTGTCGATCTCGCACGTGTCGCATTCGCTGAGATACAGCCCGGCGCCGTAGCGCAGCCACTCGTCCTTCTCGTTCTGGTGATACGACAGCCAGTCGGCGGCGTTCTCGTGCTCGATGCCGCTCAGGAGGCGCGGCTTCCAGTTGTAGCTGTAGTCGCCGCCGGTGATGTGCAGCTTGAGCGTCTTGCGCGCGAGCACGCCGACCTTGAAACCCCGGATTGCGCCGCCCCGAATCGTGACGTTGCGACCGCCATCAATGAGGATGCCGACGCCCGTGTAGCGATCGGGATCGCCGAACGACTCGCCGCCTTCGAGTGTGACGCCCGTCAGGTCGAGGACGACGTCGTTCTCGCGAACCGTGATCGCGGGCGTGCTCAAGTCACGACTGGTCAGCCGATACGTGCCGGGCCGAATGCGCGTGCTCTCGCTGATCACCATCCCGGCGGTCGGGACGATGCCGGTAGGTTGCTCGCGCTGAGCGGACAGCGTGACGGCGGCAACGAGAATGGTCAAGGCACACGTGATCGACGAACCCCGGAACCCCGGAACTCCGGAACCCCGGAACCTATACGCCATAGATTTCAGGTTTCCATTCAATGCCGAGTTCAGAAGGAGGCGCCATGTACCCAACGAGCGCCGACGCCGCGACGACGGCCGGACTCGCGAGGTAGCCCTCGCCGCCGAGTCCCATGCGGTTCTGCCAGTTGCGATTGAACGACGTGATCGCGCGCTGGCCGGGATCGAGCGAGTCCTCGCCCTGGCCGAAGCACGGACCGCACCACGACTGGCGAATTACCGCGCCCGCCGCACGGAACGTGTTCGCGATCGACTCGCCGCCGAGCCGCTGGTCGGGCCGCTCGATCTCGCGACCCACGCCGCCGGATCCCGGGAACACCTTGAACTCGCGGGTCGCCTTCTTCACGCCGCGCGCCGCGGCCGCGCGAATGACGAGCGCGGCCTGGAGCAAATCGTCGTAGCTGCCGTTCGTGCAGGATCCGATCAGCGCCTTGTCGAACGTCAGCCGCTCACGCGCGACTTCCTCAGCGGGAAACGCGTTGCCCGGGCTGAACGGTTTCGCGATCATCGGCGCGACGCTCGCCAAATCGAACGTCTCGTCGATCTCGTACACCGCGTTCGCCCCGGGCGCGAGCGGCGGGTACGGCAGGTTCGCCATGCCCTTCGCGCGGTACCAGCCGAGAGTGATCTCGTCCGGCGCGAAGATGCCGTTGAGCGCCTCGGCCTCCGCCATCATGTTCGCGATTGTGTTGCGCGACACCATCGGCAGTTGCTTGCCGCCATCGACGAACTCGACCGACATGCCCTGCGACTGCTTCGCGCCCCAGCGCCGCAAGAGCTCGAGGACGATGTCCTTGCCGCCGACCCAGGGATTGAGCCTGCCGGTGAACACCACCCGGCGCTGCTTCGCGAGCGTGAAGTAGATGTAGCCCGTCGACCAGCCGAACCCAAGCGTCGTCGATCCGACGCCGATGCCGACCGCGCCGTACGCGCCGTATGCGCGGCTGTGCGAGTCCGCGCCGGGAATGAACTGCCCCGGCAGCACGAGTCCCTGCTCCGGAAAATAGAAATGGAAGATGCCGTCGCCGGGCGTCGCGTAGTACGGCTTCGTCATGCCGTTGGCGGCCGCGAACTCGCGCCCGATCGACGTCTGCTTCTCGTCTTCTTCTTTGCCCGTGAAGACGAAGTGGTCGTTCGCCACTGCGGCCTGCCGCGGACAGATCGCGCTGCCACCGGTGATCTGATTGAAGGTGTGGATCGCGAACGGCGCGGTGCCGTCGGACGCGGGCAGCAAGTCGGCGAGCACGCGCAGCGTCGCGCCCGGCCTCAGATCGGCTCGCGACATTCCCTTGTCCACGCGATGCGCCCACACGATCTGCTCGGTCGTCGTCATGCCCCGAGCGAGCGTCTCATCGGGCCAGTCGAGCGTGGGCTTCGCGGCCACGGATGCCTTGAACTCGCGGCGGCCGACGGCAAAGATGCCGCCGCTGCGCCGAATCTCTTCTTCCTTGGGCGACAACGCGACCGGCGTGTAGCGCTTATGCTGCGTCACGTTCTCGATCTCACGCGACACTGGATCGAACGTGAACTCATCGCCATCTTTCGCGTCCGCGACGGCCTCAGGACACTGCACGACGTGCAGGCCGAGGTTGAACGAGTTGCGCCGGAAGATGTCGCCCATGTTCTGGCCGCAGATGACGACCATCTCGAGGCCGACTTCCTCGGCGACGCCTTTCAGACCCGCCGGACTCATCTCGCGCGACGATCCGATCGCGAAGCGATCGCCCGCGATCAGAAAGTTCTCGCCGCGATGCACGCGCGCGCGAAAGTCCGGCATGAGGTAGCGGAACGACCCGACTTTCCATCGCAGGTCGAGCGTGTCCAGGCTCTCGGACACGCAGTCGGCGGCCGGCGTGATCTGGTCGGTGTCGATCGCGTCGAGCTTCTTCGTCTTCGGCGGCGCTTTTGGGTCCCAGAAGATGAGCGCGCGCCCGCGCACCACGTGCGTCGCGCTCGCCCCCGGCGTCGGCGCGGCGGATTCCGGCAGATTCTCGAGCGTGACGCCCGGCTTCAGCCGGGCGGGATCGATCCGTTGCATACCGGAAGCTTATCAGTCAGCGCGGGTACAACAGCACGTCGTACGTCGGGCGCGTGCGGCCGCTGGCAAAGGTCACGCCGGCTGGTGACCACGCGACCAGGGTTGGATCATCGTCCGCGACGATGTGCTGGCAGGACAGGCTCACGATGCCCCACGAGGCCAGCGATTGGACTTCGTCGCGGTCAGCGACGCCGTTGCGATTGGTGTCGCGCCAAATCGCCAGGCCCTGGAGCTCGCGTCCGCGCAGCACGCCATCGTCGTTGTCATCGAGCGCCCGCAGCGCGTCGTAACCGTTGTCCCAGAAGAGCCAGAAAGTGACGCGACCAAACCACTGCAATGCGGACGTGATCTTTCCGGTGCCGTGTTTGTCGAAGACGAGCCAGCCGGCCTCTGGCGTAACCCAGGTCCATTTTCGCGCGAGGCCGCTCCCGTCGGCATCGAACGTGACGCGAGCACGGACGTCCACCAACTCGGAGACAGGCACCCCGTCGCGTAACGGAACGACGATCGGCGTGACCGGTCGGGCACGGTGCGCGTCTTTCATATGGGCGCGAATCGTCGCGATTTCGGTGGCGTCCTTCTGCGGATCGAGCAGCGGAATCAAATACGCGCCGACCTCTGTCGTCGTCGGCAATGAGGACCCGCAACACGTGAAGCGGCTGCTGCCTTCGAGCGGCCAGACGAGTTCGAGCACGCGACGATAGCCGGCGATCGCCCGCGCTTTCTCTCCGGCCTGGTCCAGACACCAGGCGTAACCCAACAAAGCGTTCTCGTCCGACGGATCGCGCTCGACAATCGCGCTGTACTCATCGATCGCTCGCTTGAGGTGCGCCGTGGCACGTCTGAGCGCTTCGGGATCGTCACTGTTCTTGACGCGAACGCCCTGGAATCCTGGCAGGTCGCTGAAGTTCGGATAGATCTCGCCGGTGACGCGCGTCTTCCTCACCTCGAACGTATCGCTCTTGGACGCCCAGGCCATCGCGTGCACACGCGCCAGATTCAGGCGGCGCCATGTGGCGGACGGATTGGCCTCGGCCTGTCGCTCGAGATTGTCGACCAGCCGGTCGATGGGCACGTTTTCCAAGTCGAAGGGCGCATACATCGCGCGCAGGTTCGTCGCAACGGCGAGCACGACCAGGAAAACGCCGACGAAGACACCGCGATGCGATCTCATCTCGCCTCCCACCTCCGCATTTCACGAATCCCGCCGTCGATACCCCGCGCACGCGACCACCGGCAGCGCCGGATACCGCCGAAACCGCGGATCCGTCTTCGCGAGTTCGCACATCACGAACCGGCTGCCGCGATCGCTCGTGATGATGCGCGCGTGGCGGCACGTGTCGCAAAGTCCCGCGGGAATCTGCGCTTGCCGCCGCTCCTCACGATCGTTCATGATGGCGCATGCCTTCGTCAGCCGCGACGACGCTCGGTGTGAAGGTCGAGGTCGTGTCCGAGTACGATCCGGAACGATCGCGGCCGATCCAGCACCAGTGGTTCTTCCGCTACACGATCACGATCACCAACACCAAGTCCGAGACCGTGCAGCTCTTGTCGCGTCACTGGATTATCACCGACGCCCGCGGCCATGTCGACGAAGTCCGCGGCCTCGGCGTCGTCGGCCAGCAGCCCGCGATTGAACCCGACGAGTCGTACTCGTACTCCTCGGGCGCGCAGCTCGCGACCGCGTCCGGCAAGATGGAAGGGACGTTCCAGATGGTCGCGCAGTCGGGGCAACTCTTCGACGTCAAGATCGCGACGTTCAGGCTCGAAGAGGTAACCGTACACTGAACCCCGAGGAACCCCTGGGAACCCCCAGGAACCCCAAGCTCTAGACAAACTCACAGTCTTTGTTGAGCGCGCTCTTGAGCATCGCGAGGTACTTCGCGCGCGGAATCTCGATCGCCCCGAACTGCTCGAGATGCGGCGTGACCCACTGCACATCCAGCAGCGAGAAGCCGCGGCGCGTCATGCGATCGACGAGCGACGCGAGCGCGACCTTCGACGCGTCCGTCACGCGGTGAAACATCGATTCGCCGAAGAACGCGCCGCCGAGGTGGACGCCGTAGAGGCCGCCGACCAGCGCGCCGTCGCGCCACGTCTCGACCGAGTGCGCCATCCCGAGCCGATGCAGCGCCACGTAACTTTCAATGATCTCGTCGGTGATCCACGTCCCGTCGTCGTCTTCGCGCTGGGCGCACGCGCGCATGACGTCTTCGAAGCGCGCGTCGACGCGCACCTCGAAGACGCCGCGCCGGAGCACGCGGCCGAGCCGCGAGGGAAGGTGGAACGTGTCGAGGGGGATGATGCCGCGCGGATCGGGCGAAAACCAGCCGAGGTCGCCGTCCTCCATGCCCATCGGGAAAATGCCTTCGCGATAGGCGCGGACGAGCACCGCGGGATCGATCACGCGCTCAGTACTCCGGCGGCGGCTCGATGAACGGCTGTGGCGTCGGCCCAGGATCGGGCCGGCCGCTGCCCGCGAGCCGGCTGATCGCGCGCACATCCATGTCGTGGTCGCAGAGAATCTGACACGACAGCCGCACGCCCGTCACGCCTTTCCGCGCGAGCGCCGCGATCTCGGCTTTCGTGTGCGTCGCCGGCTCGCCGGCGATGAACTCGACCCGGCATGTCGTGCACCGCGCGTGCCCGCCGCACGCGTGCAATTGATCAATGTGGGCGTCCTGCTCGAGCGCGAGGACGAGGCGCTTCCCTTCCGGAACGTCGAACGTCCCGACAGACTCAACCGTCAACTTCGGCACGCACGCGATCATATGGCATCGCGCCGCCTTCTGTTCGCGTTGCGCTCGAGATACAGGTGCAGCGACCGGATCGTCCTCGCCGCCTGATGCCCGGCGTCGAGCACGGGTTCACTCCGCTGCCGCGAGAAGTACCCGCGATCGATCCCGTCCTCGATGGCCACGAGCGCCGCGGCCAGCGCGTGGCCGGCGTCCTCGAGGCACCGCGCCGACCGGTCGTCCGCGCCGTGGCGGAACGCGTCGGCGACGCTCGACTCGACCGATCGCGCCGTGCGGAACAGCCCGACGCTGAACCGCATGTCCGCGGACGCGACGAGGCTCGTCTTGAGCAGCCGGCAGACTTCCAGCCTGAAGGCGTGCGCGAGCTGCCAGGCGCGCACGTCCTCCACCAGCAGACGGCTCATGCCGCTCGCGGGTTGCAAGCGACGTTCCCGTCCGGCGCGTGAATTCTCGAACGATTCGCAGAGCGGGCGCAGATTCTGCGATCGTCGCGCCCGGCCGCGATCGCAGTTTCTACGCGGTCTGGTAGCGGCCGCGAATGGTGGGGATCAGATAGTCGCGAAACGCGCGCGTGAAGTCGTACGCGGGCGCGAAACCCCAGTCGCGCCGCGCCGCCGAATCGTCCACGTCGGCCGGCCAGGAGTCAACGATGCCCTGGCGCTTCGCGTCAACCTTATAGGTGATGTCAGCCGATGGAAAAGCGCGCAGCACTTCCGCCCGAATCTCGTCGGCGGTGGGCGCGAACGCGCCGAGGTTGTAGGCGGTTTGCGTCAGCCGATCGCGCGGCGCCGCGGCCAGCTTCAGCAGCGCCTCCACCCCGTCCGGCATCGCCATGAACGGAATGCGCGCATCAGGCCGCACGAAGCACGCGTACGCCTCGCCGCGCGCGGCGGCGTGAATCATCTCCGGCGCGTAGTCGGAGGTGCCGCCCGACGGCACCGTCACCGCGGAAATCAGCCCCGGGAACCGCACGGCGCGGAAATCGACGCGCCCGCTCTGCGGCTCGGCCGACAGCTGCTTGTAGAACCGCGCGTAGTAGTGCCCGAGCTGCTCGCAGTACAGCTTGTTGCACCCGTACATCGTCTGCGGCAGCGCCCACTCCGGCTCCTTGACGCGGCCGGCCTTCCCTTTTGCGTCGAGCGACGGCAGCCCGTAGACGGCGATCGACGAGGGATAGAGAAAGGTGACGGCGCGGCCGTGCGATTCGGCTTCGCGCTGGGCGAACTCGAGCAGGTGCAGCGTGCCCTCGACGTTCACCTGGTGCGCGGTGAGGGGCGAGAACTCCGCGCGTGTCGAGAGCAGCGCGGCGAGATGAAAGATGAAGTCGACCTCGAACTCCGCGAGGATGCGCTCGAGCACCGCGTGGTCGAGAATCGATCCGCTGACCTCGCGGAGCACTTTGCGCCCGAGGCTGGCGTCGAGCGGCGCGATGTCGAGCGTCACGATGCCGCGGCTGGTGTCAGCGGCGAGCCGCTCGATCAAACCGTGGCCGATTTCTCCCGACGCACCCGTAATGAGGACGACCGGTCGCCGCATGGTCACCGCATGGCCAGCCCGTGAATGACCGACACGATGATCGAGAGAATCGACACCGCGAGGCACACGAGCGCGAGGACGAGATGGTTGATCCGCTCGGGCTTGAGCGGGTCGAGCAAACGGCTGGCAATGAAGCCGCCAACGAAACCGCCGGCGTGCGCGTAGTTGTCCACGCCGCGCATGATGAGGCCGAACACGAAGAGCGTCACCGCGTAGTACAGCGCCTGCGAGTGGACGACGTTCGAACCGGTCCGGCGGCCGTAGTACACGAGCGCGCCGAGCAGCCCGAAGATCGCGGCTGACGCGCCCACGGTGAACTGCGCGCCCGCCAGGAACGGCAGAAACCAGAGATAGTAGCCCGCGATCGACGACAGCGCGAACCCGACCGCGCCCGCCACGGTGTAGATGATGATCATCCGCCCCGGTCCGTACAGCTCAGCGACGGCAGGCGCGAGCTGCCGGATCCAGATCATGTTGAACAGGATGTGCAGCAGCCCGCCGTGCAGCCACGACGCGCTCAAGACAGTCCACCAGCGCCCGCCGAGGAACACGGGCCACGCGCCCGACGCGCCGAGCAGAAACAGGCTCTGCTGATTGGGCGCGAGAAAATCCATCAGGCCGCCGACAACCAGCACGTTCTGCCCGGACAAGAGCAGCGATAGCCCGTACATGACGATGCACGTGCCCGTCACGAAGGTGACGAAGCCGACGTCGTTCCCGAGGCGCCGCACGGCCGGCGCGAATCCCCACAGGCCCGGATTCCGGCGCCCGCAGTGATAGCACACGTCGTCGTTGACGCCGACGAGATATCCGCACGAGACGCAGACGACGGACCCCGTCGTCTGACGCTTGAACATGACTTGGAAGCATAACGTAGGACAATGCGGTATGCGCGTGCTGGTCACGGGCGGCACCGGGTTCCTCGGCCGCGCGATCGTCCGCGCGGTGGCCGATCGTGGGCACGAGCCCGTGGTGTTCGCGCGCCAGGCGACGCGCGCGCGCTTGCCCGGGCGCGCGATCGACGGCGACGTGCGCGACCGCGCGTCGTTCGAAGCGGCCGCGCGCGGCGTGGACGCCATCTGTCACTCGGCCGCGCTCGTGAGCCTGTGGCGGCGCGACCCAAGCGAGTTCGACAAGATCAATGTCGGCGGTCTCGAGAACGCGATCGCGATCGCGCGGGCGCTGAAACTTCCGCGGCTCGTCTACACGTCGTCGTTCCTCGCGCTCCCGCCGCCGGATCGCACCACGCCGATTGAAGCCAACGACTACCAGCGCACAAAAGTCGCGGCGCATCGCGTCGCCATGCAGGCGCGCGACGCAGGCGCGCCGATCATCGTCTTGTACCCCGGCGTGATCTACGGCCCGGGCGTGATGTCGGAAGGCAACCTCGTCGGCCGCCTGCTCGCCGATCATCGCGCCGGCAAGCTGCCGGGCGTCATCGGCGCGGATCGCGTGTGGTCATTCGCCGGCGTGGATGACGTGGCCGCGGCGCACGCGCGCGCGATCGAAAGCGCGGCGCCAGGCAGCCACTACCAGCTCGGCGGCGACAACGCGCCGCAGATCCGCGCGTTCGAGATCCTCCGCGAAATCGAAGGCACGGCGATGCCGCGCCACCTGCCTTACTGGCTGTCAGATCTTGCAGGGGCCGCCGAAGAGTTGCGTGCGCGCGTCACCGGCCGGCCGCCGCTCGTGACCCGCGGCGCCGTCGAGATCTTTCGTCATGACTGGCCGCTCGAGCACGCCGACGCCGCCCGCGATCTCGGCCTGCGCGTGACGCCCGTCACCGCCGGCATCGCGAATTTGCTCAGTGAATTTCGCGCGCCGGCAAAATCGAACGCAGCTACGTAATTTCTCGTAGAGTGAAGATGTCCCGCCCGGGAGCCCGCTCCTAACCACCCGGGCATCGACCCGTCTAATGAAACAGATGCATTCGGACGACGCGGACGCCGTCGCCAAGGCGCGAGGCGGCGACCACGACGCCTTCCGCGTGCTCGTCGAACGGCACAGCCGAAGCATTTACCGGCTGGCGTACCGGATGACCGGGAAGCCCGAAGACGCCGAGGACGTCGTGCAGGAAACGATGGTGCGCGCGTATCGCCAGCTCGGACGGTTCGAAGCGAGATCGAATTTCGCCACGTGGCTCTATCGCATCGGATTCAACTGCGCTATCGACTACATGCGAGCCCGGCCACAACGCGAGTCGGCGGAAACCGACGAGAAGCTCGAGCAGATGGCCAAAGCCTCCACGGGACCTTCAATCGACGACCTGGTCTTCGCGGGAGAAATTGGCGAGCGGGTGCAGGAAGCGCTGGGCGCCCTGAGCCCGCAGGAACGGGCGGCGTTTCTGATGCGGCACTACCACGGCTGCTCGATCGAAGAGATCTGCGGCACGCTGGACTTGAAATCGAACGCGGCCAAGCACTCGATTTTCCGGGCGGTACGAAAAATGCGGTCTGCGTTGAGGCCGCTCATGGAAGTGAAGAGCTGACGACATGCATCACCTGACCGACGAGGACCTGATCCTCCACTTCTACGGCGAAGGCGGCCCCAGCGAGGAGCGTCGCATCGACGACCACCTCGCGGCGTGCAGCGAGTGCCGCCAGGCGTGGGCGGAACTCGGCGACATGCTGAAGCTGGTCGACGCGGCCAAAGTGCCGGAACCGGGCGAAGGGTTCGAGCGGGTGATGTGGGCGCGCGTGCAGAACGGGCTGCCTGAAGCGCGGCCAAAGGTTTCGACGTCCACCTGGCGCTGGATCCCGGCGCTGGGCGTGGCGGCCGCGGTCGTGCTGGCCGTCGCGATCGGCTACGGGTGGCGCGCGAGTCACGACCCGCACAGCGCCGCGGCACCAGCGGCCTCGACGACTTCCTCGACGTCCGGACCGGCATTCGTGCGCACGTCGGCCACCGACATGCAGAAAACGCGCGAGCGCGTCCTGCTGACGGCCTTGAGCGAGCACTTCCAGCAGACCGAAGTGCTCCTGACCGAGATCATGAACGCGCCCGACCAGGGCGGATCCGAGGCCGACTTTGAGCGCACCTCGGCCGGCGATCTGGTGGCCTCCGGCCGCCTCTACCGCGTCACAGCTCAGGAGAACGGCGACCTGCAGCTCGCCCGCATGCTCGATGACCTCGAGGGCGTGCTCGTCGAGGTCGCGCGCAGTCCCGAGAAAGTCGCCCCGAAGGATTTCCAGTCCCTGCGGACACGTATCGGCGACCAGAACCTGCTCTTCAAGGTCCGGGCCGTCTCGACCCAAATTCAACAACGTCAAAAGAGTCTGATTTCTTCCGAGTGAGGATCCCCATGAAGCGAGTCGTCCTGTTGGCAGTGTCGTTGATCGTGCCGGCCCTGGCAGCCGCCCAGGTACCGCCGCCTCCCCCGCCGGCTCCTCCCGCGCCGCCCGCCATGGCGGTGCCGGTCCAGGTGCCCGCGCCCGCGGCGGTCCCCGATCTGCCGCCCATGCCGCGCGTCGTGGTCGCGCCCACGGTGCTCGACCGCGCGGACTTCGACGATTACGTGCGTAGCGCCATCGACGCCGCGCGGAGGATCGACGTCGACGCCGTGCGCGCCGCAGCCGAACAGGGCGCCCGCACCGTTGACATGCAGGCCGTGCGTGAAGCGACGGAGCAGGCCCGCGAAGCCGCCGAGCAGGCGCGCGCCGACGCGATGCGCATGCGCGAGGTGATGCCCGAGTTCCGCTACGACTTCCACTACGACTTGCAGAATCGTCCGGTCATGGCGGGCATGGCCATGCAGGACTCCGAGAACAGCTCCTACAGCTCGGGCCTGAGCCTGCTGCAGAACCGTCAGTACGACCAGGCGATCATCCGCTTCGACCGCGCGATCGCCCAGAAAGGCACGCACGCCGACGGCGCGTGGTACTGGAAAGCGTTCGCGCAGTACAAGTCCGGCAAGACCGAGGACGCGATCGCGTCGATCAACGCGCTGCGCAAGGATTTCCCGCAGAGCCGGTACCTCGAAGACGCCAAGAAGCTCGAGGCCGACGTCAGAAAGCCGCGTCCGGAAACGATTGACGACGACGACATCAAGCTGCTGGCCATCCAGGGCATTCAGAACTCCGACCCCGTGAAGGCGGCGCAGCTCGCCGAGAACCTGCTGTCGGCGACCAACTCGCTCGCCGTCAAGCGTCGCGCGCTCTACATCCTGGCGCTCAGCGACCAGCCGCGCGCGCATGAGCTGCTGCTCAACTACGCGAAGGGCACCGGCAACCCGGACCTGCAGCGCGAGGCCATCAACTACCTCGCCACGCGCCGCACCAAGCAGCCGACGACGAGCAACGATCTCAAGCAGATCTACGAGTCGACGACCGACCCGGCGATCAAGCGCACGATCATCGACGCGTATCGAACGACGGGGGACAAGCCGGCGCTCATTTCCGTGGTCTCCACGACCGGCGCGCCGGTCGAGATCCGGCAGCAGGCCGTGCGCAACCTCACGGACCTCGCGGTGCCGCAGGACCTCTGGGCGCTCTACCAGAAGGAAGACAACAAGGACCTGCGCATGTCGATGACGCGCGCCTTCAGCTCGATGGGCGCAGTCGATCAGCTGCTCCAGATTGCCAAGTCCGACAAGGACCCGGAAGTGCGCCGGCAGGCCGTGCGCAGCCTCGGCAACCAGAAGGTCGAGAAGACGGGCACCACGCTCGTCGACATGTACGGCACCGAGACCGACAAGGACAACAAGATGGCGATCATCTCGGCGCTCGCCAATCAGAACAACGACACGGCCCTGGTCGCGATCGCGCGCAAGGAGACGAAGGACGTCGAGCTCAAGCGCGAGCTCGTGCGGCGGATCGCGGAGATGTCGCGGACGTCGAAGGTCGCGGCGGATTATCTCCTTGAAGTGATCAAGTAATCGGGGTTCGTTAGGTTCGTTGGGTTCGTTGGGTTGCGAGAGCTGAGAGGAGGACGCGCGTGATTGCACGTCTCATGACAGCCGGAGTCGTGGCGCTCGGTGCCGTTCTTCCGATCGCGCAACAAGCGCCGCCCACGGCGCTCGTGCAGAACGGGCGCGTCGAGACGAAAGCGGCGACGTCGATCGATCGCGAGATCGCGGCCGTCGGCACGAGCCCGGACGCGGCGTGGCTGGCGTGGCGGGTGCCGATGGTCGATGGCGAGCGCAACATGTGCTCGACGTGGTACTCGGACAACTACGGCTACGTGCGCGGACAGCAGCTGGAGCCGACCGAGGGCTTTGCGCCGCCGAAGATCGGGGCGCCCGCCGGTCCGGTCGCGCTCGAAGGCGGCACCAACCTCATCGTGCTCGCCCGCGTCGTCGACGGCAAGCTGGAGCGGCTGCGTTCGTTGAGCGACGACTGCCCGATGGACGCGGGCGGCCGGCCGTTCACCTGGCTCACCGGCATCACGAGCGCGGAGAGCCTGCGCTTTCTCGAAGCGCTCGTGCGGCGCGACAATGTGCCGCTCGATCAGCAGCGGCGGTTCAGTGACTCGGCGGCGTCGGCGATCGCCTTGCATCGCGATCCGGCCGCCGACGCGATTCTCGATCGCCTCGCCTCGTCCGATCGCGACAGCGACATGCGCCGCCGGGCGGGCATGTGGCTCGGACAGTATCGTGGTGCGCACGGTCTGACCACGCTCAAGACGCTCATCGCCTCTGAAAAGGATCAGAGCACGCGCGTCTCGTTCGTCACCGCGCTCGCGCAGACGCGCCAGCCGGGCACCGCCGACGCGCTGCTCGCCCTCGCGCAAAACGACGCCGACCCGAAGGTGCGCGCCGAAGCGGTCTACTGGTATCCGGTGCGCGCCGGCACGGCCGGCATCAACGCGACGCGCGCGATCATCGACAAGGACGCCGACGACAACGTCAAGAAGCGCGCCGTCTCCGGCGTCAGCCGCCTGCCGAACGACGCCGGCGTCGCGACGCTCATCGAGCTGGCGCAGCCGAAATCCAATCCGGTCGTCCGCAAGGAAGCGATCTCCGCGCTCGGACGATCGAAAGACCCGCGCGCGGTCGCATTTCTAGAGCAAATACTTCGATAGCTCCGGCAAGTCCGGGGACTTCGCTGGAGGTCCGGGCGGCTGCGCCTGGAGGTCCTGGGGGCTTCGCTGGAGGTCCCGGGGACTTCTCAGTCCGCCGGGACTTCTCAGTTCAACCGGACTTCTCATTTCGCCGGACTTCTCAGTTCACCGGACCTCCAGCGGCTCTTCAGCTAGAATCCTGTCCTACGTCCGGTAGGAGGACTCCATGTCACGCCCCCGTCCCAGCTTCACGCTCGCCGCAGCGCTCGTTCTGACTCTCGCGAGCGGACTGGCGCTTCAACTCGGCACCACTCGGACCGAGGCGCAGGCGCCTCCCTCCCCCATGCCCGACCCGGCCGTGCTCGGCCCGTTCAAGTGGCGCAGCATCGGCCCAGAACGCGGCGGACGATCGCTCACCGTCACGGGCGTCAAGGGCCAGCCGAACGTCGGCTACTTCGGCGCGACCGGCGGCGGCCTGTGGAAGACTACGGACAAGGGCGTGACGTGGGCGCCCGTGACCGACGGGCAAATCACGAGCTCGTCGGTGGGCGCGGTTGCCGTGTCGGAGACCAACCCGGACATCGTGTACATCGGCACGGGCGAGTCGTGCATCCGCGGCAACATCCAGCCGGGCGACGGCATGTACAAGTCGACCGACGCGGGCAAGACGTGGACCTTCACCGGATTCCGTAACGGACAGAACATCTCGAAGATCCGCATCCATCCCACCAATCCGGACATCGTCTTCGTCGCGGTGTTCGGCCACTACGGCGCGCCGAACGACGAGCGCGGGATCTTCAAGACGACCGACGGCGGCAAGACGTGGCGGAAGGTGCTGTTCCGCGACAACAAGACCGCGGGCATCGACCTGTGGATCGATCGCAACCATCCTGATGTCGTGTACGCGGCGCTGTGGGAAGCGTTCCGCATGGAGTACACGATGTCGTCGGGCGGTCCGGGCAGCGGCCTCTTCAAGTCCACCGACGGCGGCGAGCACTGGACCGAGATCACGCGCAATCCCGGCCTGCCGCAGACCGGGCTCATCGGCAAGATCGGTGTGACCGTGTCGGCCGCGGACTCGAATCGCGTCTACGCGCTCGTCGAGAACGACAACGGCGGCGTGTTCCGGTCCGATGACGCGGGCGCGACGTGGAAGCTGACCTTCAACGGCCGCAACCTCCGCCAGCGCGCGTTCTACTACACGCACATCACCGCGGACGAGCACAACAAGGATCTCGTCTACGCGCAGGACGTCGGCACGTTCAAGTCGACCGACGGCGGCGTGACGTTCACGAACTACGCCGGCAGCGACTCGCACGACTTCTGGGTGGATCCGGACGACTCGAACCACGCGATGTACGCGAACGACGGCGGCGGGACGATCACCTACAACGCGCTGGCCCCGGTGCCGGCGTGGAGCTCGCGCGCGTATGCGACCGGGCAGTTCTACCACGTCATCACGACGAAGCACGTGCCGTATCACGTGTGCGGCGCGCAGCAGGACTCGAGCACGATTTGCGTGCCGAGCAACGCCGGACAGGGCTTTGGCCGCGGCGGTCGTGGCGGCGGAGGCGGAGCCGGACGCGGCGGGCCGGCGGCCGACCCGCTCGCCAACACGTACAACGCGGGCGGCGCGGAGCCCGGCTACATCGCGGCCGATCCGAAGGATCCGGACGTCTTCTTCTCGGGCGGCAACAACGGATCGTTCCTCGAGCGCCTCAATCGCCGCACGGGCGAGAGCCGCGAGGTCGGTCCGTATCCGCGCGAGTTCTCAGGCGAGCCGTCGAGCGCACTCGTCGAGCGCATCCAGTGGACGTTCCCGATCATCTTCTCGCCGGTCGATCCGAAAGTGCTCTACACCGGCACGCAGCACGTGTGGAAGACCACCGACCAGGGCGAGACGTGGGCGCGCATCAGCCCCGACCTCTCGCGCCACGATCCGAAGACGATGGGCGACTCGGGCGGGCCGATCACGCACGACATGAACAGCCCCGAGGTCTACGGCACTGTGTACGCGATCGGCCCGTCGAAGCGCGACGTCAACGTGCTCTGGGCCGGCACCGACGACGGCTACGTGCAGGTGACGCGTGACGGCGGCAAGACGTGGAAGAACGTCACGCCGAAGGACATGCCGGACTTCGGGCGCGTGAGCATCATCGATGCGTCCGCGTTCGACACCGGCACGGCGTACGTCGCGGTCAAGAAGCCGCTGCTCGACGACTTCGCCCCGTACCTCTTCCGCACGCACGACTACGGCGCGACGTGGACGAAGATCGTCACCGGCATCCGCGCCGACGACTACACGCACGTCATCCGCGAGGATCAAACGCGCCGCGGCCTGCTCTACGCCGGCACGCAGCACGGCTTCTACATCTCGTACGACGACGGCGATCACTGGCAGTCGTTCTCGCTCAACCTGCCCGACACGCAGGTGTGCGATCTGATCGTCGAGGCAAATGACCTGGTCATCTCCACGCACGGCCGCGGGTTCTACATCCTCGACCGCGTCGGGCCGCTGCGCCAGTACACGGCGCAGGTGCTGTCCGCGCAGGCGTACCTCTTCAAGCCGGACGCGGCGATTCGGTCGGCGGGCAACGGGACGATTCAGTACCTGCTGCGCAAGCCCGCGCAGTCACTCTCGATCGAAGTCGTCGATGCGAAGGGCACCGTCGTCCAGACGTTCGGCGGATCGTCCACGGCCCCGGCGGAAGATGCCGGCGGTGGCGGGCGCGGCGGCGGCCGCGGAGGC
>DATEGZ010000005.1:0-5916 GCA_035279905.1 Vicinamibacterales bacterium | reverse complement strand
CGAGCGCAGCGGCCTCGAGTTCTACACCCGCGCGGCGCGCATCGCGCGCGACGCCCGCGGCCGCAAGGTGTTCCAGAGCCTCGCCGAAGAGGAGAAGGAGCACATGAGCAAGCTCGAAGCGCGGTACCGCGAGCTCGTGGCGCAAAACCCGCAGCTCGAGGCCCAGCCGACGTTCCTCTTCTTCAAGGGCGCGGCCAACGGGCTGTTTGCCGCCGGCACCGAGGAGCTCAAGAAGGGGTGCGACGACCGCCGCGCGCTGCTCATCGGCATCCGCTGCGAGCGCGGCTCGCACAAGTTCTTCAAGAAGTACGGCGAGCGCTTCGAGGAATCGGAAGGGAAGCGCATCTTCCTCGAGTTCGCCGACGAGGAGCGCGTCCACCGGGACCTGCTCATCCGCGAGTACCGATCGCTCGTCGCACGTGAGCAGAAGCGCCGCCGCGATGGCCGGCGCCGCCGCTCCGCGTGATCGACCTTCACCTGCACACGACGGCCTCCGACGGCCGGTCCACGCCCGAGGGGCTCGTCGCCGAGGCCGCGGCCGCCGGCATCACGACGCTCGCCGTCACCGATCACGACACGGTCGCCGCGGTGGACGCCGTGCGCGCGGCCGCTCACCGGGCGGGCCTGGCCATGATCGCGGGGATCGAGATCACCGCCATCCACGCCGGCAAGGACGTCCACGTGCTGGGGTACTTCCTGGACGCGACCGATCCCGAGCTCGCGGCTTTTCTCGTCGAGCAGCGCGCCTCGCGGCGGCAGCGGGTCACCGAGATTCTCGCGCGCCTGGACGCGCTCGGCGTGAGCGTCGAGGGCTCGCCGTTCCTGGCGGGCTTTGCGGTCGAGGCCGACGCCTCGGTGGGACGGCCGCTCGTGGCGCAGGCGCTCGTCGCCGCGGGTCACGCGACCGACGTCGCCGACGCGTTCGATCGGTACCTCGCCACGGGACGTCCCGCGTTCGTGCCGCGCATCGGTCCCTCGGTCCGCGACGTCGTCGAGCGAGTCGCGCGAGCGCGCGGCGTGTCGTCGCTCGCGCATCCGGCCAAGATCGAGAACGACGACCTCGTGCGCGCGTTCGTCCGCGACGAGGTGGACGCCATCGAGGTGCATCATCCGGATCACGACGAGGCCGCGGTGGCGCGATATCGGGAGCTGGCCGCGTCGGCCGGCCGGCTCGTCACCGGCGGGTCCGACTACCACGGCCCCGGCAGCGGCCGAACCGCCGCGCTGGGCCGCGTGGGTCTGCCGCCCGCCGATTTCGCGCGCCTGACCGCCCGGCTCGCGGAACGCGGCGGCCGCGCGCGATGAGCGGTCCGCTCGTCGAGCTCACGGCGGTCGTCAAAAGCTACGGCGGACCGCAGCCGCTTCGCGTGAACGCGCTGCGGCTGGATCGTGGCGACCGCTACACGCTGGCCGGGTTCGACGCGGGCGCGGCCGAGACGCTCATTCATCTGATCACCGGCGCCGCGCTGCCCGACGAGGGCGATGTGCGGATTGCCGGGACGAGCACGTGCAACATCACGACCGACACCGCGTGGCTGGCGTCGCTCGATCGCTTCGGGCTCGTCACCGAGCGCGCCGTGCTCATCGAGAAGATCACGCTGGCCGACAACCTCGCGCTGCCGCTGACGTTGTCGATCGATCCGATCCCGGACAGCATCCGCCCGCAGGTCGAGCAGCTCGCGAACGAGGTTGGCCTGCCGCCGGCCCGCCTCACCGCCATCGTCGAGACCCTCGCCCCCGCCGAGCGCGCGCGGTTGCACCTGGCGCGCGCCATTGCGACGCGTCCGGCCGTCGTGTTGTTCGAGCATTCGACGAAGGCGCTCGACGCGGCCGCGGCCGCGTCGCTCGGTGTCACGCTCCGGCAGGTCGCCGACGCGCGAGGGCTGGGGTGGATCGTGTTCAGCGAGGACGAGCGATTTGCCAAAGCGGCGGGAGGAAAGCGGCTGCGTCTGGATTCCGCCTCGGGCAAGCTTCTCGAGGCGGGTCTGCTCAAACGGTGGTTCGGATGAGTTCTTCAGGTACGACTGGTACGTCAGGTACGAGGAACCTGCATTCACACCAACTCATTTGGAAAGAACTTACTGAAGAAGCGGACACGCGACAGTTCGTTCCACGTACCTGACGTACCTGTCGTACGACCATAGAGACTCGCATGTTGTTCTTGTTTGATATCGACGGCACGCTGATTCAGTCCGGCCGGGCCGGCCTTCGCGGCATGAACATCGCCTTCGAGCGGCTGTACGGTCACCGGCAGGCGCTCGACGGCGTGCCGTTCGCGGGCCGCACGGACCGCGCGATCGCGCGGCAGGTGTTCGAGAAGTACGGGTACGAGCCGAGCGATGAAGAGATCGTCCGGCTGCGTGACGCGTACTGCGAGGATCTCGCGGCCGAGATCGTGAAGCCCGTCGCTGACCCCAGCGGGATTCTTCCCGGCGTCGAACGCCTGCTCGACCGATTGTCAGCTGATGGCGCGCCGCCGCTTGGCCTGCTCACCGGCAACTTCGCGCGCGGGGCGGCGATCAAGCTGGGCCACTTCGGCCTGTTCGATCGCTTCGCGTTCGGCGCGTTTGGCGACGACCACGTCGATCGCCGCGACCTCGTGCCCGTCGCGCTCGACGCCGCACGCCGCGCCGGCGTTCCCGTCGAGTCCCCGGCGCGCTTCGTGATCATCGGCGACACGCCGCTCGACGTCGAATGCGCGCACGCCCACGGCGCGCGCGCGGTGGCGGTCGCGACCGGGCCATTCAGTACTGCCGAGTTAGAGCGAGCAGGCGCGGATCTGGTACTGGGAACCCTGGAGGATCAAGAGCGCCTGTTCAGTTGGATCAGGCACTAGGCCTCAGGCCCCAGCCGCACGCCGCACGCAGCACGTAGCACCCAGCACTTCTAATTGGCGGAAGCCCGTGGGAGTCGAACCCACCCTTCCCGCGCGAGGCGGGAAGCGACCGGTTTTGAAGACCGGGAGGGCCACCGGGCCCCGTTGGCTTCCTTTCCCAGCCTTCCCGACGTGACGTGTTGGGAGACGAACCGCGTCCGACCGGACGGAACAGGAGGGCGAACTTCCCGAGGCGTCTAGCTGTCGAGCAGTCGAACGTCCGCCGCGCGTGGACCCTTGGGGGAATCCTCGTTGGTGAACTCCACCCGCTGACCTTCACGAAGCAGCTCGAACACGGCGCCGCGCACGGCTGACCGGTGGAAAAAGTGCTCCACGCCGCTCTCGTCCCGGATAAACCCGAAACCCTTGTCGATCAACAGTCGAGCAATCGTGCCGCTGGGCATGACTGGTCCTTTTCCGAGAAGCCGTCGCCTCCCGATGTTCTGGCTGAAACCGGTGCCAGTCTAGGCACGGAGACTTGGCCAAGTCAAGGAGTGGCCGGGCCGGGTGCGATCCTTGGGTACGATACGGGTGGAGGCGCGCGCCGTGACGTCCAGGTCCCTGCAAGTGGCCGCGAGCGCGTGGGTTGTCACCGCACTGCTCGCCTCGCCGGTCTTCACCCAGGCGCCCGCGCCGGCGGCTAGGTCCGTCGCGCTGACGTTCGACGACCTGCCGGCCGTCGGCACCCGGAACGTGGCGCAGGTGCGCGCGATCACGCGCGACATCCTCGACGGCCTGGATCGCCACCACGCGCCCGCGACCGGGTTCGTCATCGGCCAGAACGTCGAGACGCTCGCCAACAACAGTGGGCCGTCGATCTTGTCCCAATGGACAAGGCGCGGCCATCTGCTCGGCAGCCACACGTACACGCACATCGATCTCTCGAACGTCACGGTGCAGGCGTTCGAAGACGACGTGATCGCCAACGAGAAGGTGTTGGCCGCCGCGTGGGCCGGCGCCGATCGCGGGACGAAGTTCCTGCGGTTTCCGTTCAACCATGCCGGCGATACTGCGGCCAAGCATGACGCCGTGCGCGCGTTCCTCACCGGCCGCGGCTATCAGATCGCGGTGTGCACGATCGACACGTCCGACTACGTGTTCAATCAGGCCTACGCGCTGATGCAGTCGCGCCGCGACACCGCGTCGATCGCGAAGCTCCGAGCGGAGTACCTGGCGTATTCCGCGACCGAAATCGACTACTACGAGTCGTTGCACGTGCAGATCTTCGGGCACAGCATTCCGCACGTCATGCTGCTCCACGCCAACCGTCTGAACGCGGATCTCATCGAAGAGCTGTTGAAGATCTTCGAGACGAAGGGTTTCCGCTTCGTCACGCTCGACGAAGCGCAGCGCGATCCGGCGTACCGGACGCCTGACGACGCCATGCTCACGAAGTTCGGGCCGATGTGGGGTTATCGTTGGGCGAAAGCTCTCAAGGTCACTGTCAACGGCGCCGCCGAAACCGAGCCGCCCGCCTGGGTCACGAAGTACGGAGGTCGACCATGAGCCGTCGCACGCCGTTCGTTCGTCCGCTCGCCGTCGCCGCAGCGCTCGCGGTGCTGCCAGCCGCGCTCCGAAGTCAGACGCCCCAGCACTATTCGTTCAGCTTTCCAGTGCAGTCCGCTCAGCATCAGGATTGCCAGGTGTACAACCCGGACAATCTGACGATTGAACATCTCGACTCGGGCGTGTGGCGTCTGCAGGATGGCGGGCACTACCTCACCGGATTTGGCACCGAGGCCGAGGGCAAGAATGCGCTCGCGCTGGCCCAGCGCTTCCGCGAGATGTGCTTCATCGGCCGAATGAATCGTCGACCGGCGGCCGAGCGCGGCGATTACATCCTGACGTACTGGCAAGGCGCATCCGGGAAACAGACGACGATCGATCCCGAGCAATGCCAGGCGTATGACCCCGACAAACTTCACGTCGCCGACAAGGGGCCGATCGGGTGGGTGGTGACTGACGACTCCGCGTTCACCCTGACGCTGGGCAGCCAGGAGGACGCCGCTGCGGCGCTGGACCTGGCGAAGCAGAACAAGGCGCGCTGCACGATCGGCAAGTACGTCAATCGTCCCGGGCAACCCAGGACATCGCGCATCGACTACTGGAAGTAGTTCAGGAGAGACTTCCTTCCCAAACGCGGTCGGAATCTCGTAACATTCGCTGACCTAGGGCCGTTCTCACTTCCCTGTAGCGCGCGTTGCGCCGAAATCGGGTGGAGGGTCCCGCGATTCCCGCGGGTTTGCTCTTCACAGTAGTGAGAACGGCCCTAGGGCGCTCCCTTCTGCCCGGAGGGCACCGTATGACCAGCTCCCGTGTTCGACTGGTGGCCGTTGGACTCCTGGCCGCCATGGTGGTCGCACCTCAGGTGTCGCTGCGGGCTACGCAGACACCGCCGGCCGATCCCAGGCCTCGTCCGGACCTCGTCCGTCAGCCTTTCAACAAGGCCGACATCGACTTCATTTCCGGGATGATTCCGCACCACGCGCAGGCCGTGATCATGGCCGGCTGGGCGCCGTCGCACGGCGCGCGCGCCGACGTGAAAATCCTCTGCGAAAAGATCGTCGTTGCCCAGCGCGACGAGATCACGTTCATGCGCAACTGGCTGCGCGACCGCAGCCAGGACGTGCCAGACGCCACGTCGACGAAGCACAAGATGAAGATGGGCGACGGCATGGAGCACGACATGCTCATGCCCGGCATGCTCACCGACGAAGAGATGGCCGCGCTCGACAAGGCGCGCGGGCCGGAGTTCGATCGGCTGTTCCTCATCGGCATGATCAAGCACCATCAAGGCGCGATCGACATGGTGAACGTGCTGTTCGCCGCCAACGGTTCCATGCAGGACGACGACGTGTACAAGTTCGCGTCGGATGTGTTCGCCGATCAGTCGACCGAGATCGAGCGGATGCAGCAGATGCTCAACAAGTAGGAGTTCGCAAATGAGACTGGCCAAGTACGTCGTGTCGACGATCGCCGTCGCGGTGTTGATAGGAACCGCGTGCGGACCGAAGAAGACGCCGCCGAGCACGCCCGCGCCA
>DATEGZ010000004.1:0-2490 GCA_035279905.1 Vicinamibacterales bacterium | reverse complement strand
CGTCCCGGCTCAATCGACTTCGCGCCCTTGCTCTTGACGGCCTTGTTCGACGCGGTTTCCGTGATGACCTTCGGATCGATCAGGCTCAGGTCCTTGACGCCTGTGATGCCCGCCCAGCCCGAGCCGCTGCCGTCGGCCATGCGGCACGTCAGCACCAGGCCCGCTTCGGCGTCGCGGTAGTAGGCGAAGAGCCCTTTCGAGTTGGCCGTGCAGTTGGTCTGATCGGTCTTGGGAATGTAGCCGGCGCCGACCGTGCCCATCTTCTCGCAGATGTCGATGCTCTCGCGCACCATCTTCGCGCGCTCAGCGGGCCCGAAGTTCACCATCGCGGGCAGCGCGGCGTCGACGGGAATGTACGTCTGCGGCCCGAGCAGATCCGGACGCGCGGACCCCGTCGCCTGATTCGCGTTGGCGCGCGCTTCGTCGACCAGATCTTTCAACCCCGCGTCGCTGAAGTCGCGCGTCGACGAGGATCCGGATTTGTCGCCGAGGTACACCGTCACCGAGAGGTTGCGGTCGTACTGGACGAGGTTCGTCGTGATCGACGAATTCGCCCAGCGCGTGCCGGACCGTTCGCCGCCGGAGAGCGTGACTTCGGCGGCGTCCGCCTTCGTCATGTCGAGAACCTTGTCGGTGAGCGCCTTCACGGCGTCGCGTGAGTAGTCGTCTGCTGCTCTGAACATGTGGATGGGCACCCGAGAATTACGCCGTGCGTCCGCCGCGCGGCTGTCGGAGCGTACTGTCCGCGAAGGACGGAGTCAATCGTCGTTGCGAAAATTATGGACGGCCGGCGCGGCGGCGCAGCCACCACTCGCCGGAGAGCGCGAGCGCGAACGGGACGAGCCACCATGGCGATCGCCACGGATACCACGTGGCAGCATGCGCGGGCGGCTGGACCGCACGCGAGATGGCGTCGGCGAGGCCGCTGGAATCGCCATTTCTCACGGCGATCCCGTGATGCGCGGCGGCCCAGGCTTCGACGAGCGCGCGGTCGCTCACCTCGGCGGCGTCAGCGGCGACGAGAAAGCTCGCGATCGTGTCGTTGACGACGATTCGATACACACCAGGAGTAGTTGGCGCAGAACGCATCGCCGCAAAGAGTCCGGGCTGCTCGGGCCAGAGACGAATCGGATCTGCCGCTGCGCCCGGGCCTTCCATGCGCGCGCGCACCTGGGTCGTCACGCCGCTCGCGGAGCCGGCGTCGCCTACCGTGGCACGAATCGTCATCGCCGCGCCCGGACGAAACACTCGCTGGCCAAGACTCACGCCGATCGATCCGCGCGCGCGCTCGGCCGCGTCGGCGAGGAGCGTCTGCCAGAAGCGCGTGAAGTCGCCGCCCTCGATCGCGCGATGCCGCCACGCATCGAGCGCGCCGCTGCCTATCACGGCGCCGCTCCCCACTGGCGTCCGCCAGATCACCGGACGGCCACCCGCGGTAGCGATCGTCTGGGATGCCGGACCGAGCGTGGGCAGCACGAACTCGGTCACCTGCAGCTTGCCGAGCCGGCTCGAGCCGGTGTCGATCGCCTCGGGCTGCGCATTCTGGCGCCCGGTCCAGCCACTCGATCCGGTCAATCGCTCGTACGGCCCGGTCGCCAGCCGATCCATTACGAGGCACACGGCGCCGCCTTGGTGCGCGTACGCCTGGAGCCGATCGACGTCCGACGAGGTGAGCGCGTCGGGCGCGCCCACGAGCACGACATCGAACGATCGCAGCCGGTCCCCAAGCCCTGCAGGCGCAGAGCCGATTTCCGTCGACGCCTGCGGCGCGGTGGCGACGCGCGCCGTCACTGCGAACCGCGGATCCTCTTCGAGCGCGCGCCGCACGAACGTGGACGCCCACGACGGACGCGCGTCGAACGACAGCACCGCCCAGCGCGTCTGATCGACATCGATCGCCGCGTCGGCCGAGGCCGTCGCCGCGCCGCTGACGACGTCGACCTGCACACGTGCGAGGCCGGTAGACGAGGCGACGAACGTCAGTGTCCCGGCCAGCGTCTTCTCGTTGGCTTTGAGCGTGCGCGTCTCTCGATCGACGACGAGGCCGTTCACGCGCAGCCGGGCTTCGACCGTCGAGCTGCCCGCCGGCACGTGGGCGACGAAACCAACCGGGACGCGCGACTCGAGGCTCGCGCGCTCCGGCACGTCGATGCGCGTGATCGACACGGCGTCCGCCGGGAGCAGCGCAAACCCGGGCGTCTGTCCGGCGTCGATCCCGGCCGGCATCCGATCGCCGACGATCACAAGCGCCGCGGCCCCGGCGTCCGGGCCGTGCGCGACCACGAAATCGCGTTCGAGCGATCGCGATGCCTGATCGGCCAGCGCCTGATCACGCGGCGATGCGGTGAGTAAGGACACGACGGGTTTCTCGCGGCGCGACCACGCGATCGACGGATCGATCGCGCCGGCGATCGCGATCGCAACGGCGATCGCACGCAGGATGGCGCCCCCGTTCATCGCTGGCCTCCGCCGCGTCGCAGCCGATCCGCG
>DATEGZ010000003.1:0-34888 GCA_035279905.1 Vicinamibacterales bacterium | reverse complement strand
GGCCCGGTGCGGCCGGCGCCGCGGGCGCACCGCGTCCGCCGCGTCCCGCGTTGACGCCGAACTCGGCGGGATGCTCCGGGCTGTCCATCCGCTCGAGCTCTTCCTTCGTGTACCGCTCGCTCAGCGGATTCCAGTACGCCGCGACGTCAGGCGCGTCCGCGGAGATCACCCACTTGCCCTTCAGCTTGCCGCCGCCGTACTTCGCGGTGAGCTCTTCCTGCGTCGTCTCGGTGACGAGCACGACTTCGCCGCGCACCGGGCCGTTCGTTCCGGGCGTCCACCCGGTCGGCGTGCCCGGAATCGGGAACTGCTGCGGCGAGACCGCCTGCATGTAGAACTTCTCGTTCGCCCAGCCGCGCGGGAAGTTGCAGCTCGGCGGGTTGTTGCCGCGACCGCCTCCGCCGCCCGCGCCACCACCGCCGCCGGCTTGCGGCTGACCGCTCGCAATCGCCGCCGCCACGTCAGGCGGGCACGCCGTCCACGGCTCGAGCGCCGTGTTCACCAGGCCCCACTCCTTCATCTTCGCCACGGTCCAATCGCCGGCCTTCTGCACGTTCGGCGATCCGGTGAGCCGCGGGCCGTAGACGTCGGTCAGGTAGCTCATGATCTCCATGACCTTCGAGTTGTCCGGATTGAGCCCCTGCTGCTTGATCTTGTTGATGCCGTCGTAGTCGATGTTCTCGCTCGCGACGATCGGCAGGCCGAAGATGGCCAGGGCCGCGACGGCCGCGACGGATACGAGCGCCGTACGAAACTTGTTAGTCATCGGTGTGCTCCTCACGGGCGCGCTCATTATGTGGTGGATATCCGAAAGCGGGCAATGGCCATCAGGGAAGGGCGTGGTAAGTTATTCCGCGCGAAGGGAGTTGGACGCATGCAGCGGGTGGGAATCGTCGTCGGATGCGTGGTCGCGCTGGCCGCCGGGCTGGCCGCCCAACAGGCTGGTACGCAGCCTGCAGGGCAGGGAACGGGCCGCGGGCCCCAGGGACCGCCGCCGACGCTGGTCGCGGAAGTGCAGACGATGTTCAACGCGCTCAAGAACAACATCACGAAGGCCGCCGACCAGTTCCCGGAAGACAAGTACGCGTGGAAGCCGACGCCGGACGTGCGTTCGTGGGGCGCGCTGATGTCGCACATCGTGGACGACAACAACGGCGCGTGCTTCGCGCTGGCGGGCGAGGCGACGCGTCCCGCGCGGCTCGACAACGAAGGTCAGCCGACCGACGCGGGCAAGGATTTGAAGAAGGCGGACATCGTCAGACTGCTCGGTGAGTCGTTCGCGCGCTGCGACAAGGCGTTCGCGGCCGTGACGCCCGACAACATGATGGAGCGTCAGGGCGCGCGCTCGAAAGTCGGCGCGCTCGTCTACGACACCCAGCACATCAGTGAGCACTACGGCAACATCGTGACGTACATGCGCTTGCAGGGCCTCGTGCCGCCGTCGAGCCAGCGTGCCGGCGGGCGTGGACTTCGCTGAGCGTCGAGGGACAACCATCATGAGACGTGTTATCAGCGTACTGACCGTGTTCGTGTTCGCGGCGGCGGCCGTCGCCGCGCAGCAAGCCAAGCCCGCCGCGCCCGCGCCCGGCAAGACGGTGACGATGGTCGCGGCCGGACCGATCACGACGTCGATCAAAGCTCAGTTCAACGAAGTGAAAGACTACGTGCTGCGCTCCGCGCAGATGGTGAGCGATCAGGAGTACGCGTTCAAGCCGCAAGGCGTGGCCGCTGACGTGCGCAGCTACGGCCAGCTGCTGGGCCACATCGCCAACGCGAACTACCTCTTCTGCGGCGGCGCGATGGGCGCGGCGGCGCAGGGTGAGCGCGGTCCGGGCGGCGCGAACTTCGAAGAGATCAAGTCCAAGGTCGAGATGGGGAAGGCGCTCGCGGCGTCGTTCGCCTACTGCGACAAGGCCTACAACGCGGTGAACGATCACAACGGCGGCGAACCAGTGACGACGCTGCCGATCGGTGACACGACGAAGCTGGGCGCGCTCGCGTTCAACAACGCGCACATGTTCGAGCACTACGGCAACATCGTCACCTACCTGCGCGCGATGGGCAAAGTGCCGCCGTCGAGTCAGCCGGGCAGATAAGAGCATTGACAGTCGACCAGGCGAGACGTCGACGGGTCGGAACACGGTGGACGGCCGCAGCGCTGTGGCTGCCGGTGTGTCTGGCCGCCTGCCGTTCGACGCCGCCGCCGCCGGCCGATCACGAAGCCGCGCACGACGTGCTGCTGGCGCGTGACACCAACGAGACCACCGGACGCGTACCGGCGAACGCCACGCTCGAGACCCTGCTGCGCCAGAACAACGTCTCCGCCGATCTGACGGCGTCGGTGATCACGGCGGTCCGCAAGGTCTTCAACCCGCGCGATCTCCGTGCGGGCGAGCCGTACGTGTTCCGCCGCACGCTCGACGGCATCCTGCGCGAGTTCCGCTACCCGATCGATCCCGATCGCCTCCTTCGCGTCGCGTTCAAGAAGCCGGCGGCGAACGGCCAGCCGGCCGTGGACGTCGACGTCGTCGCCGTGTCGAAGACGATCGAGATCGCGGCGGTGGACGCGTCGATTACCAAGGAGCACTCGTCGCTCGTCGGCGCGTTCGACGCCCACGGCGAGAACATCCTGCTCGCGCTGGCGCTGGCGGAAATCTTCGGCGGCGAGGTGGATTTCAACTCCGATCTGCAGCCGGGCGATCGCATCCAGGTGCTGTTCGAACGCGTGTACCGTGACGGGCAGCCGCCCGGCTACGGCGATCTGCGGGCGGCGGTCCTGCACACGGGCAACAAGGAGATCACGGCCATCCCGTACCGTGACAGCGACGGGAAGATCGCGTGGTACGACGCGGAAGGCCGATCGCTCAAGCGCCAGTTCCTCAAGTCGCCGCTGCCGTTCGATCCGCGGGTGACGTCGCGCTTTTCGTACCGCCGCGTGAACCCGGTGCACGGCGACGTCCGGCCGCACCTCGGCGTCGACTTCGGCGCGCCGGTCGGCACCGCCGTGATGGCCGTCGCGTCCGGCGTCGTCGAGTCGGCGGGCTGGGCGGGTGAGGCCGGACGCATGATCAAGCTGCGCCACGCGGGCGGGTACGAAACGGAGTACCTGCACTTGTCCGCGTTCGCGCCGGGGATTCATGTCGGCGGGCGCGTCGAGCAGGGTCAGCTCATCGGGCGCGTCGGCATGACCGGATCGGCGACGGGCCCGCATCTCGACTACCGGATTCTCAAGAACGGCACGCACGTCAATCCGCTCGTCGAGCTGAGCCGCATGCCGCCGGGCGTGCCGATTGCCGCGGACGCGCTTCCGGCGTTCACGCAGGATCGCGATGCGGCGCTCAATCAGTTACGCGAGCGAGTCAACGCGCCGGGCGCGACGAGTCCGCCGGCCACGCCCGGCCGTCCGAGGTAGCCGTCGATGGCGTTTCTCTCTCCCTTCCGCGCGCTGCGACCGGCGCCGGAAGTTGCTGCTGAGGTCGCGTCCGTTCCCTATGACGTCGTGAACGTCGAGGAAGCGCGAGCGCTGGCGGCCGGTCATCCGCTGAGCTTTCTGCACGTCACGCGCGCCGAGATCGATCTGCCGCCCGCGACGAATCCCTACGACGCCAGCGTCTACGCACAAGCGACGCGCAACTTCGAGGAGCTCAAGCGCGCCGCGCCGCTCGTGCAGGACGACGAGCCGTCGCTCTACTTCTACCGGCTGCGGATGGGCACGCACGAGCAGGTCGGGCTCTCCGGGCTCTTCTCGCTCGACGAGTACGACGCGGGTCTCGTCAAAAAGCACGAGAAGACCCGCAAGGAGAAGGAAGACGATCGCACGCGGCACATGACGGAGATCCGCGCGCAGACCGGTGTGGTCTTCCTCACCTATCACCAATCCTCGTCGGTCGATAAGATCGCGAGCCGGGTGACGGCGACGCCGCCGCTCTACAACTTCACGGCGAACGACGGCGTGTCGCACACGGTGTGGCGCGTCACGGGCGATGATGTGAAGGCGCTGGTCAAGGCGTTCGAGGCGCTGCCGGCGGTCTACATCGCGGACGGCCATCACCGGGTGGCAAGCGCCGCACGCGCGCGGCAGGAACTGCCGACGTCGAAAGCCGCGGCGACGTTCATCGCGACGGCGTTTCCGGATACGCAGGTCAAGATTCTTCCGTACAACCGGGTGGTGAAGGACCTCGGCGGCAAAACGCCGGAGGCCTTGCTGGCCGCGCTGCGGCCGCTCCTCGCGGACCGCGCCGGCGAGGCCAGCCCGCGGCACCGCGGCGAAGTCGGCATGTATCTGGCCGGCCGCTGGCACACGCTGGTGCTGCCGGCGTCGCCGGCGGGCACGTCACGGGCCGACTCACTCGACGTCGAGGTCCTGCAGCGGCACGTGCTCGGGCCGCTGCTGGGCATCGGCGATCAGCGCACCGATAAACGCATCGACTTCGTCGGCGGTATTCGTGGGCAGGCGGAGCTCGAGCGGCTCGTCTCGAGCGGCCGCGCGGCCGTCGCGTTCTCGCTGTTTCCGGTCGGGATCGACGACCTGATGGCGATCGCCGACGCGGGCGGCATCATGCCGCCGAAATCGACCTGGTTCGAGCCGAAGTTGAGAGATGGTCTGCTCGTGCACCTGATATGAAAGTACTCATCGCCGACAAATTCGAACAGAGCGGGATCGACGGCCTGAAGGCGCTCGGGTGCGAGGTGGTCTACGAGCCGGACCTGGCGGAGCAGACGCTCGCCGACGCGGTGGCGTCGAAGCAGCCGGGCGCGCTCGTCGTCCGATCGACGAAGGTCGGCGAGCCGGCGATGGGCGCGTCGCTCAAGCTGATCATCCGGGCCGGCGCCGGCGTCAACACGATTGACGTGAAGGCCGCGACCGCGCGGGGCATTCAGGTCGCGAACTGTCCTGGCAAGAATTCGATTGCCGTCGCGGAGCTCACGCTGGCGCTGCTCCTGGCGCTCGATCGCCGCATTCCCGACAACGCCGCCGAGCTGCGCGCCGGCAAGTGGAACAAGAAGGAGTTCTCGAAAGCGCGCGGGCTCTACGGCGCGACGATCGGCATCCTCGGCACCGGCGCGATCGCGCGCGAGGTGATGACGCGCGTGGCCGCGTTCGGCATGAACATCGTGCTGTGGAGCCGTCGATTCGACGGCGCGGACCGCGCGCTCACGGCCGGCGAGGCGAAGAGCCTGGGGCTCGAAGACGCGGCGCGGCAGGTCACGATCACGCTGGCGCCGTCGCCCGCGGAGGTCGCCGCGCGATCGGACGTGCTGAGCGTGCACCTCGCGCTCGCGCCAGAGACGAAGCAGTTGGTGAACGCCGCGGTGCTCGCGCGTCTCAAGCCCGGCAGCTACTTCATCAACACCGCGCGCGGGGAAGTGGTCGATGCCGCGGCGCTCGCCGCCGCGACGCGCGACAAGAAGCTGCGCGTGGCGCTCGACGTGTTCGCGCAGGAGCCCACCGCCCCCGCCGGCGACTTTGCCGACCCGATCGCCAAGGAGGCGGGCGTGATCGGCACGCACCACATCGGCGCGTCCACCGATCAGGCGCAGGAGGCCATCGCGGCCGAGAGCGTGCGGATCGTAAAGGTGTTTCTCGAGACGGGACGCGCGCCAAACGCTGTTAACGTCTGAGGCGCGTGGCCCCCGCATTGCCCGTGCTAAAGTCCAACATTCGGGAACATCACATCAGAGGCAATCACGTCATGACTACCGCGACCAAGCGTATCTACAACTTTTCCGCCGGTCCGGCCGTGCTGCCGGTGCCCGTGCTCGAGGAAGCGCAGCGCGACCTCGTGGCGCTGCCCGGCGTCGGCATGTCCGTGATGGAGATCAGTCATCGCTCGAAGACTTTCGAGGCGATCCTCCAGGGCGCCGAAGCCGACATGCGCACGATCGGCGGCATTCCGGACAACTACAAGGTCCTGTTCCTGCAGGGCGGCGCGAGCCTGCAGTTCTCGATGGTGCCGATGAACCTGCTCACGCCCGGCGCCACGGCCGACTACATCCTGACGGGCGACTGGGCGAAGAAGGCGATGAAGGAGGCCAAGCGCGTCGGCGCGACCAGCGTGGCCGCGTCCACCGAGGACGGCAACTTCAAGCGCATCCCGAAGCAGTCGGAGCTGAAGCTCACCTCGGGCGCCGCCTACGTGCACATGACGTCGAACAACACGATTCATGGCACCGAGTGGCACTATCAGCCCAATGTCGGCGCCGCCCCGCTCGTGTGCGACGCATCGTCGGACATTTTCTCGCGGCCGATTGACATCAAGTCGTACGGGCTCATCTACGCGGGCGCGCAGAAAAATCTCGGTCCGTCCGGCGTGACCGTCGTGATCGTCCGCGACGATCTCCTGGCGCGTTCCGCGGACACGTTGCCGACGATGTTGAATTACAAGACGCAGGCGGACAACGGATCGATGTACAACACGCCGCCGGCGTTCGGCGTCTACATCCTGCGGCTCGTCATGAAGTGGCTCCTCGGCCAGGGCGGGCTCAAGGCGATTCAAGCCGTGAACGAGCGCAAGGCGAAGATCCTCTACGACGAGCTCGACCGCAGCGCGTTCTGGAAGCCGCACGCGGACAAGGACAGCCGCTCGCTGATGAACATTACGTTCAAGCTCGCGACCGAGGAGCTCGACGCCAAGTTCGCGAAGGAAGCGACCGCGGCCGGCTTCGACGGGCTCAAGGGCCACCGCTCGGTCGGCGGCATGCGCGCGTCGATCTACAACGCGTTCCCGGAGGACGGGGTCAAGGCGCTCGTGGAGTTCATGAAGGAGTTCGAGAAAAAGAACGGATAAACGAATGGACAGCGGGTCGGTTCGTTGGGTTCGTCAGGTTCGTTGGGTTCTCTGCACGCTGATCCTGCTCCTGTTCACAGTCGCCGCTGCGCACGCGCAGCCGGCTACGCTCGCGGGCACGGTGAAAAGCTCCGACGGCGCGCCCATCCCTGGCGCGCGCGTGACCGTAATGTCCGCGCAGAAGCCCACCGTCGGCATCACGGACGCGAACGGCAAATTCTCGATTCCCGACGTTACCCTGCCCGCGGACATTGAAGTCACAGCGCGCGGATTCGAGGTGTCGCGCCTCACCGTGACGGTGTCCACCGTCGAGCTCATCCTGTCGCCGGCCGTCGTGACGCAGTCCGTCGTCGTGACGCCCGATCGCGAGGCCTCGTTCCGCGATCCGTCGACCGGCACGACCGTGCTCTCGCGGTCCGATCTCGATCAACTGCCCGTCGTCACGACCGACGAAGCGCTGAAGGTGGTCTCCGGGTTTTCACTGTTCAGACGATCGTCGGCCCGCGCGTCGAATCCGACGACGCATGGCGTGACGCTGCGTGGGCTGTCCGCGTCGGGATCGAGCCGCGGGCTCGTGCTGCTCGACGGCGTGCCGCTCAACGACGGATTCGGCGGCTGGGTCACGTGGACGCGGGTGCCGCCCGACGCGATCTCGCGCATCGATGTCGATCGCGGCGCCGAGGGCGAGGCCGTCGGCACCGACGCGCTTGGAGGGCTCATCCGCATCGTGACGCCGGCGGCCGGCAACACGACGTTTCAGATCGGTGGCGAAGGCGGCACGCCGGGCGTCGGCGGCCTCGACTTCGCGATCGCCGGGCGTCTTGGGCGGGCGGCGGGATTTGGATCCGGCAGCTGGTATCACACGGACGGCGTGATTCCCGTCGCGCCGGAGTCGCGCGGGCCTGTCGATCAGCCCGCGAACGCGACCTGGTCCAACCTCTACGGCCGCGTCGTGTTCGGCCAGGGCACTCGCCGGCTGACGGCGGTCGGCTGGGGCGGGTCGGACAACCGCGGCAATGGCACTGTGATTCAAGTCAACCGCATGAGCGGCGGCACGGGCGCGGTCGCGTACGAAGCGACGACTGGATCGATGACGTTCGCCGGCCGCCTGTCGGTCAGCCCGAACCGCTTCTACCAGACGTTCTCGACCGTGAACGCCGCGCGCACGTCCGAGGTGCTGACCTCGGCGCAAACGACCGACGGCACGACGACGCGCGGAGTTGTCGAGGCCGGGCGCGGCATCGGCCGCGGCCAGATCCTCGCGAGCTACCAGCTTTCACACGCAGGCGTGGACTTCGAAGACGCGCGGCCGACGACGACGTCGACGCAGAAGTTGCGCGACGATTCGCACGCGATCGCGCTCCAGGCGGGCGCGGCGCCGATGATGAGGCTGTCGGTCTCCGGCGGCGTGCGGCACGAGTGGCGCGCCGCACCGACGAGCGCGGATTCGTACGATCAGGCGACCGTCGGCCGCGCGAATGCCACGTTCGAGCTGACGCGGACGACCTTCCTGCGCGGTTCGGCCGCGAGCAGCCATCGCTGGCCGACGCTCAACGAGCTCGTACGCAATTTCCAGGCGGGCAACGTGCTGACGCGCGCGAATCCGAATCTCCTGCCCGAACGGGCGCGGTCGGCGGACGTCGGGATCGGTACGTCCGGAGCGAAATGGCAGCTGTCGGCGTCCGGGTTCTGGACCGTCGTGCACGATGCGATCGCGAACGTCACGGTGTCGACCGGCGCGTTGATCACGCGCGAGCGCCGCAACGCCGGCGACGCGCACGCGCGCGGCCTCGAGCTCGACGGGGAGCTGCGGCCGACGCCGGAGCTGCGGCTGCGCGTCTCGGGCGCGTTCACCGACGCGCGATTCCGCGATTCGCTCGAGCCGGCGCTCGAAGGCAACCGGCTGCCGCAAGTGCCCAAGGCGTCGGGCTCGGCCACGATCGACTGGCTGCTGCCGCACGGCATCATGACGTCCGTGCTCTGGCACGGTGTGACGCCGCAATTCGACGACGACCGGAATCAGTTCCTGCTCGCGAAGGCCTCGCAGCTCGATCTGCAGGTCGCGGCCCGCCTGGCCCACATCCGCTGGTTGTTCGCACTCGAGAACGCGTTCGACAGCCGGGTGGAAGTCGGCCGGACGCCGCTTGTGACGCTCGCGCCGGGCCGCGCCGTTCGCCTCGGCGCGACCTGGATCATGAGGTAGAGCCCGGCCCGGAGCCTCCCCGGCCCGATCCTGCCGAACGGCCGCGTCCGCGTCTCCTGCGCCGCCGTCTCCGACGTCGTGTCCCGGTCCCGTCGCCGTCCGCGGGCGCCGCGCCGGCGTGCTCGCCCGCGGCGTGGCGCGCCGGATGCGGCGCATGGGCCGGATGCGGTTGATGCGCGCGTTGTTGTTTCGCGTGCTTCCAGCGCTCGACGGCCTCGGGCGCATCGCCAAACACTTCGAGCCACGTGAGCGCGTCGTCGAACGCCGGACGGTGCGGCAGGCTGCGCGCGACGCGCGGCGGCAGCTCGGGCTCGGTGAGCCGGGGCAGGAGCTGCATCGCATGACGCAGCCGCTCGATGTCCTTGCGCGCCACCGGCAGCATGCCGAAGCTGACGCGCTCCTTCTTGGGATCGGCGTCGGCGCCGTGCGGTCGGCGATTCAGCGCGCCGGTCGGCACGAGGAGCGCGCCGATCAGCATCGTGTTCGTGAGCTCCGGCGGCGCGGACTCGAAGCCCTGGCGATAGCGATCGAGCCGCGCGAGCGAGTCCCACACTGCGGCAGACGGATGCCTCAGCTCCGGCGTGATGAGCTCGAGCAGCCGCAGCCGGCCGAGCGACTCGAAGCTCGCCTGCGCGTAGCCCGATCGCAGCACCTTGTAGTACTCCTCGAGCAGCCGCGCGGGCGACGCTTTCGCGATGAGGCCGCGGTGCTCCGCGGTCGCCTCGAGCACGAGCCGATCGAGATCGAAGCCGAGCCGCGCGCCGAGCACGGCCGCGCGAAACATCCGGACGGGATCCTCGACGAACCGCACCCGCGGATCGCCGATCGATCGAATCAGCTTGCGCTCGAGGTCGGCGAGCCCGCTGACGTAGTCGATGACCGCGTGCGTGCCGATGTCGTAGAACAGACCGTTGATCGTGAAATCGCGGCGGAACGCGTCTTCCTCCGCCGTCCCGAAGGTGTTGTCGTGGTGCACCCGATGTTGCTCCGGCACGGCCGCCGCGGGCTCGGCGGACGGCGGCGCCGCGGTCGCGACGACGACCGACTCGGGCTCGGCCGGCGGATCGGCGGGCGATTCCGGGACGTTCTTGCGGAATGTCGCGACCTCGATTGTTTTCTGTCCAAACTTGATGTGCGCCAGGCGGAATCGGCGGCCGATGATCCAGCAGTTCCGGAACAGCCGCTTGATTTGGTGCGGGTGCGCGCTCGTGCCGACGTCGAAATCCTTCGGGCGGCGGCCCAGAATCAGGTCCCGGACGCTCCCGCCGACCAGGAACGCCTGATGGTGGTGCTCGTGCAGCCGGTACAGCACGCGCAGCGCGTCAGAATCGATATTTCGGCGCGAAATCGGGTGATCCGCGCGCGGGATGATGACCGGATCGGGCACGAAGGATGATTATAGGGTTTAGGGTAGGATACCGCTCTCGATGGGCTCCCCGTGCGTCCGCGCGACAGCGCCGTCGCGCCTGCTTGTCCTGGTCCTCGCAATCGTCGCCACCGGCAGTCGCGGCTGGACCGCGCGAGCGGAGCAGTCGCCCTGGAAGCCCGTCGACAAAGCGGAACTCGCCCTGGCGGCGCCGTCGATCGAGCCGGGCGCCGACGCGGAGGCGCTCGTCTGGGACGTCCGCGTGGCGGATCAGATCGGACTCGACCGCGTCTACACGGAGTACGACCAGTATCTTCGAATCAAGATCTTCACCGACCGCGGACGCGAAACGCAGAGCAAGGTCGACGTGGTCGAGCCGCCCCTGGTCACGGTCTCCGCGATCGAGGGCCGCACGACGCACGCCGACGGCACGACGATCGACCTGAAACCCGCGGACATCCACGAGCGGACGCTCGTCAAGTTCGGCGGCCTCCAGCTGCAGGCCAAGTCCTTCGTCCTGCCGGCTGTCGAGCGCGGCTCGGTCATCGAGTACCGATGGAAGGAGCGGCGCGTCGCCTCGCTGGCCCACGACCTGCGGCTGCCGTTCCAACGCGACATCCCCGCGAAGCTGATCACCTACCACGTCAAGTCGCTAGGGCTTGCCGACGTCGGCCTGCACATGCGGGCGCAGCCGTTTCACGGCGCGATGACGCCTCCCGTGAACGAGCGCGACGGCTATCTGATGACCAGTCTCGCGAACGTGCCGGCGTTCCACAGCGAGCCATTCGCTCCGCCGGACGGCGAGGTGCAACCGTGGCTGCTCGTGTACTACGACGCGGAGCGCAGCGCGACGGAACTGTTTAAGGTGTTCAACCGATCCGTCACCGAGGAGGCCAGCAGCCTCGGCAAGGTCAACGACGCCATTCGAAAGGCGGCCGCTCCCGCGGTCGCGGCCTCTACGCCAGACGAGAAGATCGACGCGATTCTCGCCGTGTGCCACCGGATCATCCGCATCGACGGGACCGCAGCCGAACGCGCGGCCTCGACGCGAACGGTCGAGAACAAGACGGCGTCGGACGTGCTGGCCAATGGGCAGGGTACCGCGTTCGACGTGATGTCCCTGTTTCTGTCGCTCGCGGCAGCTGCGGGCATGGACGCGCATCTGGCTGCCGGCGGCGATCGATCGCAGCTGTTTCTGAAAGCCGACGCTCCGCAGCCGCTGCTGATGCGCTCGAGGTTTGTTGCCGTTCGGATTGGCGACAGCTGGCGGTTCGTCGATCCCGCCAACGAGTACGACCGCCGCGGAGGACTGCGCTGGCAGCAGGAGAGCGAGGCGGCGGCCATCACGGCTGACCGTGGCCCGATTTCCGCGCGCACACCGCTGTCAGGCCCGGACGCGACCGTCACGCGGCGGATCGCGACGTTCCAGCTTTCCGATGACGGGACGCTCGAAGGCGACATCCGGGTCGAGCTCACGGGACACGCCGGCGTCGAGGCCAAGGAAGTGGCCGCCGATCAATCGGCCGCCGACCGCGAGGCTGAGGTGACGCATGAGATCGTCGAGCGGCTGCCGGGTGCTGCCGTCACGGCCGTGGTGATCGAGAACGCTTCGTCCAGCGATTCGCCGTTTGTATACACCGCGCATGTTCGCGTGCCCGCGTACGGCGAACGGACGGGAACCCGCCTGTTCGTCCAGCCCGCGGTCATGCAAAAGGGCCTCGCGCCAAAGTTCACCGCTGCCGCCCGCACCAATCCTGTCTACTTTCACTATCCCTGGACCGAGGACGACGTCATCACGATCCGGCTGCCGGCCGGCTACGAGCTCGACGATCCCGCCGCGCCTGCGGATCTGAATCTGACGAGCCACGCCGGCTACGTCGCAAGCCTCGGCGTCGGCCGGGACGGTTCGTTCTTCCAGTTCAAGCGCAAGCTCACGTTTGGCGCCGCGCGCCAGATCCTGTTTCCGCGCGAAAGCTATCCCGCGCTCAAGCAGTTCTTCGACGAGCTGCAGAAGCGCGATGCGCATACGCTCGCGTTGAAGCGGCGGGCCCTCCAATGACATTCCGCGCAGCGGCCTTTCTGATCGCGTTGTCTCTCGCCAACGGAGTGACGTCCGCTCGGGCGGCCGACCCGCCCGATTGGCTGCGTGCCGCCGCTTCGGCGCCGGTCGACTCGACGGCACGATCGGGCGCCGTCGTTCTGCTCGACGACGTTGATCTGACCGTGGCGGCCGACGGACGCATGATCACGCGGCATCGATACGTCGTGCGCGTCATGAACGCGGACGGCCGCGCGGCAGCCGCGACACACGTGATCTACAACGCTCAAACCGGCAAAGTCACGAGCATGCGCGGCTGGATCCTGCCCGCCGCGAAGCCCGCAAGCGAGCTCCCGAAGGCCCGCTTGCTCGACGCCGCCCTCGCGGCGAACGACGTCTACGACGAAGCCCGCGTGAAGTTCTTCGACGCCGGCGACGACGTCGAGCCCGGATCGGTGTTCGGCGCGGAGACCGAGCTCACCGATCGATCGGTGTTCACGCAGTTCGACTGGATGCTGCAGGAGCGCTGGCCGGCCGTGAGCGTCCGTCGCGCGGTGACCGTGCCCGACGGATGGACGGTCCGCAGCGCGACATTCAACGCGGCGGCGATCGATCCGACCGTCGCGGGCCGGACCTACGAGTGGCGGGCGCGCAATCTTCCGGAAATCGTGCAGGAGCCGGCGATGCCGCCCATGACGGCGGTCTCGCCCCGGCTCGCCGTGAGCGTGCTGCCGCCCGCGGGCACCGGCCTACCCGCGTTCGACTCGTGGGCCTCCGTCTCGAGCTGGCTGGCCTCGCTCGCCGATCCCCGCGGCGTACCCGACGTGACGGTCGCAGGCCGGGCCCGCGCGCTTGCCGAGGGCCGAGGCACGCCATGGGAGAAGATCGCCGCGATCGGCGAGTTCGTGCAGCACGTGCAATACATCTCCATTCAAACGGGCATCGGACGCGGCGGCGGCTATCAACCGCACTGGCCCGCGGACGTCCTCGCAAAGAACTACGGCGACTGCAAGGACAAAGCGAACTTGATGCACGCGATGCTCCAGGCGGTCGGGATTCCGTCGCACCTGCTCGCGATCTACGCCGGCGATCCTGACTTTGTCCGCGAAGCGTGGCCGTCACCGCAGCAGTTCAATCACGCGATCCTCGCGGTCGGCCTGGACGAGCCAGTCGATCGGCCGGCGGTCGTGCGCGACCCGCGATACGGCTGGCTGTTGCTTGCCGATCCGACAGACGATCAGACGCCAATCGGTGAGCTGCCCGGTGCGGATCAGGGCGGCCTTGCGCTGGTCGTCGCCGAGCGCGACGGAGGGTTCGTGCGAGTGCCGGCCGAGCCCGCGGATCACAACCGGCACGCGATCACGTTCGACGGACAGCTGTCCCCAGAGGGCCAGTGGACCACCTCGACGACCGACCGGTGGTCCGGCCGCTCTGCGGCGCGGGAACGCGCGTGGTTCGTCAGTCTGGGCGTCGATCGATACCGGCAGCGCGCCGAGGCCGCGCTCGGGCGGTTCGGCGGCGGCGCGGCGACGTCGAACGTCGCGACGACCGGCGATGGTGCCGTGTTCACGCGAACCGCGAACGTGACGGCGTCACACTACGGCCGCGTGGTGCAGACCTCATTGTTGCTGTTCACGCCGCCCACGATCGTGGTCGACGATCTTTCGAGTGTCGGGACCGCTCGCCAGTGGCCGTTGAGGCTGACTCCGCAGCTCATCACTCAGACCATTCGTCTCTCGATCCCGGATGGATTTGCGGTCGACGAGCTACCCGCTGGTTCGACGTTCGAACATGCCGTCGGCCAGTTCAGCCTCCGCACGTCCACCGAGGGCAATCGCGTCGTCGTGGAAGAGCGGCTCCTGCTGGTGGGAGGCGCGGTGCCGCCGGATCAGGTCCCGGGCCTGCGCGCTTTCGTCGAGCAGGTCCGCGCATCGCTCGCCCAGCCCATCGTCTTCAAACGCGTCCGCTGACCGTCAGCAGCATTTCTCACGCTTGACGCCGCCGCTCGACGATGGCATCGTCGTCGTCGTCGAGGTCAGAAGGGAAGATCGATGTGGAAGTCCTGTTCGCCAAGCGGCGAGCGAGGCGGCGCAGCCGGAGGCCTGTCATGACGACGGCCGAATACCTCGCAACCCCTGAGAGCCTGCTGCCGCAGGAGCTGGCATTCGGCGTCTGGCGCGTCGCCGAGTCGCCCACACCGCGCCATCAGGAGGTGGTGCTCCACCTGCTCCTGGCACTTCATGAGCATCTGCAAACACACCGGGTCGGCACAGTCTGGCTGTCGCCGCTCGACGTGATCCTCGACGACGAACGAGCCCTCGTCGTCCAGCCCGATCTGTTCGTCATCTCGAACGAACGCGAACACATCCTGACCGATCGCGTGCATGGCGCCCCCGATCTCGTCGTCGAGGTGCTGTCGCCGCAGCCTCGCGTGGGCGACATCAACGAGCGGATTCAATGGTTTGCGCAGTACGACGTGCGGGAATGCTGGCTGGTGCATCAGATCGAGCGCTGGATTGACGTCCTGACATTCGAGGACGGCCGGACGGCGATGCGCCGGCGATTCACGCCGAACGAGCGTATCGAGTCAGGCGTGCTGCCGGCGTTCGATCGCTCGCTGCGCGAGATGCTCGGATACTCGATGCGATAGCCGTTACGGCCACACCACGCCCGGCCGAACGCGCGCGGGCTCGTGCACGGCGCTGATGGCGAGGATTCGCACGCGATCTTCCGTCGGCAGGGTGATGCTGCGCGCGCCGGCAGGCACGTCGAGCGCGTAGGCGAACAGGTAACTCATGATGTAGACCTGGTTGCCGTCACGTGCGTGTCGATGTGTGCCGATCCACGCGACCTCGTCGCGCTTGATGAAGCCGGGGCGAAGCTGGTCGAGGTTCGTGACCGCGAACGTCAGCGGATCCCACTGCACGGCCATGCCGTTGCGCACCTCACCTTCGACCGACGGCACGCCGCGCGGGCTCGACGGCACGAACGGCTCGCGCATCGCGGAGAGATCCTTCAGGCGGCTGTCCCACTGACCGATTGCGCCTTCCCATTCCTGGACGGTCACCGGGGACGGCCGATTGCCGACGGTGAACGTGGCCGGCACATCGCCGCCGACGGCGGCGGCGAGGACGTACACGCGATCGAATGTTCCGGCCGGCAGCGTCAGCGTCTGGCCTTTCGGCACGAGCACGTTGCTCGCGCCCTTGGTGCTCGGTCCGAACCGGTACGCGACGCCGTCGAGCGTGAGCGCGCGTGGCAGGAGCTCGCCGGGGATCGTGTGGCCCTTGCCGTCGAAATCGCCGTCCTGCCAGTCGCCGTCTGTCGACACGCCGTCGAGATTGAACGGCAGGTCGAGTGCAGTTGCCGCGCGAGCCGGCGCGGCGGCTGGTGCGGGCGCCAGGCGCACGGCGATCGTGCGTGGCTGGTACGGCGTGAACTCCAGCGTCACCGCATCGCCGTTGGCGGCCAGCGGGCCGACCGCTTCTTCGGCCGCGTTGATTTCCCGCGCCGACGCGATCCGCGCCGGCATCGTCACGCGCGCACGGCCGGCGCGGCCGTATTTCTCCTGGAGACGCAGGACGATCTCGTCCGAGTCTTCGGCCTTCTTCATCGCGGCGACCGCGATCTGGCCCGTGGTGTCGTCGAGCGAGAGCATCGACATCGCGCGCCCGCGCGTGCCCGCGTGTGCGGCCGCCTGAAACGCGACGATCGGCTGATTCAAGCGTGACGCCCGCTCGGGCACGCGGCCCTCGCGCCAATCCCCGCGGTGGCCGGCGATCGCATAGGTGAACCGGTGATGGCCCAGGTCGTTGCTGCCCTGATACGGGGTCGCGCGCGGTAGCGCCGTGTGCAGCAGCGTCAGCCGCAGCACGTTGTCGGCCGGCTTGTCCCAGCCGTACTTGCTGTCGTTGAGCACGGCGACGCCGAGGCTGCCGCTGACGTCCGTCACGTCAGCCCACTGCTGGCCGGGCACCTCGTAGGCCGCCGGCGTGTTGTTCGGCCGCGCGATCGTGCCGAGACCGAGGTCGTAGGTGGCCTTCGGGTTCGACGCGGCCAGCGGGAATGCCGCTTTGAGCAGCGTGTTGGGCGACTTCCAGTCGATCTCGTTCTCGACGTTCACGCGATCGCCGCCTTGCGTGAGCGAGACGCGCTGGACGATCGTTGATCCCGCGGCGACGCGCGAGATCTCGATCGCCACGCGCACCGGACCGTTCTCGACGACGCGCACTTGCGGTTTCGCGACGTACTCGCGCACGGGCGCGGTCACGGTCGTGTAGAGAATGCGCCACGCCGGCTTGTCGGGCGACGGGTCGTCGCGCATCTCGAGACGGACCGGCGCCGACAACAGCTCGTGGTTGGCTTCGCGGTCGAAGACCGAGGCGATATCGCCGTTGGTGTCGATCTTCACTGAGTACCGATCATTTTCAAGCGAGGACGGCGTAACGCTGAGGTGTGCGTGCGACTCGACGGTCTGATCGCGACGTACCTCGAAGACCTTGTACGCTACGGCCGGCACGTCGGCCAGAAACAGGATCCGCGCGCGCGATCCGTCCGCGCTGAGAACCTGCGCCGGCACATCGCGTTCGCTTGTGCGATCGATGACGCGAATGCCAGAGGGCGTCTGATAGCCAAACTCGACCGTCGCTTCGACCGCATCGCGCCGCGCGGTAGACAACGGGTTGTAGACAACGAGCGGCACGCCGGTGCTTTGCGTGTCCATCTGGCTCGACACGGCCGAGCTCGCGCTCGTCAGCACGTTCGAGAACTGATTCATCGAGATCAGCTCGTCGTTCCACGAGAACTGATACGCCTGCGGGATGCACGTGCCGGTGAGGTCGTCGTGGAACTGGTGCCACAGCACGCGCGTCCACGCCTCGCGGAGCCGATCGCCGGGATAGGGCAACCCCGCCAGCCAGTCCGCGGCCACGCTCGCGCGCTCGGCCGCGTCGGCGAGCCGCTCGTTCGTGCGGTTGTACTTCTTCATCGCGGCCTGCGACGTGTAGCAGCCCACCCCGTGCGTCTGCATCGTCAGCTCGCCCTCGTAGACGGGGAGCGCGGCCTTCTGCGCCGCCGTGAGATCGTGCGCGAGCTGCTCGGGCGCGGTCAGCTTGAGGTTGACGGTGCCGGCCTTCGCGGCGATCGAGTTGGTGACGCGCTGGATCGACGGCTCGTCCGGCGCGCCGCCGACGTCGCCGGTGCCGAAGAGCCGATAGCCGACCTGGCTGCCGTCGCCGAGCTTCGTGAAGTCCTTCGTCCACTCCGGATCCGTGGAGATGTCCGATCGCACCTGCGTGCTGTAGCTGCCGGGATTGAGCTGCGCGAACACCTGGCTGCCGTCGACGCCCTTCCACCAGCCGATCGGGAAGGGAATCGGCACGCTCGATCCCCAGGTCAGCTTCTGCGTCGTGAACGTCGACATCCCGGAGTGCTTCGCGATCGACGGCAGCGCGAAGCCGAATCCGAAACAATCCGGCAGATACACGTCGTCGCTGACCTTGCCGAACTCCTGGCGGAAGAAGCGCTTCCCGTAGAGCGCCTGCCGCATCAGCGACTCGGGTGACGGCACGTTCGTGTCGACGGCGTTGATCCACGAGCCCGCGAGACGCCAGCGTCCGCTTGCGACGTACTTCTGGAGCGTCGGCCAGTCCGCCGGGTGGTACTCCTTGAACCACATGTAGTGGATCGCGCCTTCGTAGCTGAACGTGTAGTCCGGGTACTTCTCGAGGTTCTTGAAGTTGTCGTAAAAGGTGTTCGGGACGAACTGGCGGATCGTGTCCTGCACGGTCCAGTTCCATTGGGAGTCGAGGTGCGCGGTGGCCGTGACGTAAAGCGTGGGCTTGTCCGACGGCTTTGGCGCCTGGGAGCGCACGTCTGTGGCGCCGATCGCCACGACGCCGACCATCGCTGCTGCGGCTGCCCATCTGGTTGACATGATGAGCCCGATGCTACCATCGGCCACCTCATGCGCATCGTCGACGCTCAGGTCAACGTCTGCTGTCCGGGACGCAACTTCGTCACCCTGAAGATCACGACCGAGGACGGCGTGTACGGTCTGGGCGACGCCACCCTCAACGGGCGCGAGCTGGCGGTGGCGAGCTATCTCCGCGATCACGTCGTGCCGCTGCTCATCGGGCGGAACGCGCGGCGGATCGAAGACACGTGGCAGTACCTCTACAAGGGGGCGTACTGGCGGCGCGGGCCGGTGACGATGACCGCGATCAGCGCCGTGGACACGGCGCTCTGGGACATCCGCGGCAAGGCGCTGAACACGCCGGTGTATCAGCTGCTGGGCGGCGCGTCACGCGAGTCCGTGTTGATCTACGGCCACGCGAACGGCAAGACGATCGACGACACCGTGGCGGCCGTCGGCGAGTACGTGAAACTGGGCTATCGAGCGATTCGCGCGCAGTGCGGCGTGCCGGGCATGCCCGACGCGTACGGCGTGGGGCGCGGCACGCTCTACTACGAGCCGGCGGAAAAACAGAAGCCGCTCGAGACGGTCTGGAACACCGCGCGATATCTCGACGTCGTGCCGCAGCTCTTCGATCGGCTGCGGCGCGAGTTCGGCCCGGACGTGCATCTTCTGCACGACGTGCATCACCGCCTCACGCCGATCGAAGCCGGACGACTCGGCAAGGCGCTCGAGCCGCATCGCCTGTTCTGGCTCGAGGATCCGGTCGCCGCCGAGCTGCAGGCCGGCTTCCGCCTGATTCGCCAGCACACGACGACCCCGCTGGCGGTGGGGGAGGTATTCAACTCCATTCACGATTGCCAGCAGCTGATTCAGGAACAGCTGATCGACTACATCCGCACGACGGTGGTGCACGCCGGCGGCATCAGTCACCTGCGCAAGATCGCGAGCCTCGCGGAGCTGTATCACGTCCGGACGGGATCGCACGGCGCGACCGATCTCAGCCCCGTGTGCATGGCGGCCGCGCTGCACTTCGATCTCAGCGTGCACAACTTCGGGATCCAGGAGTACATGCGGCACACGAAGGAGACCGTCGCGGTCTTTCCGCATCACTACACGCTCGAGGGTGGCGCGATGCATCCGGGCGACGCACCGGGCCTGGGCGTCGATCTCAACGAGGAGCTGGCGGCGAAGTACCCGTACGTGCCGGCCTATCTGCCCGTCAACCGGCTCGAGGACGGCACGCTCCACAGCTGGTAGCGCGCGGCCGCGCTATCTGAGGAACTGTCCGCCGTTCACTTCGATCGTCTCGCCGACGAGGTAGGACGCGGCGTCGGACGCGAGAAATGCGATGACGTTCGCGACTTCCTCCGGCGTGCCGATGCGGCCGAGCGGGATCATGCCGACGAAGTTCCGCATCATTTCCGGCGTCGAAAACGTCTGGTGGAACGGCGTGTCGATGACGCCGGGCGACACCGCGTTCACGCGGACGCCGTGCGGCGCCAGCTCCTTCGCGAGCGACTTCGTGAACGCGACGAGGCCGGCTTTGGCGGCGGCGTAGGGTCCGGCGCCCGGCCCGCCGCCGTTGTGCCCGGCGATCGATCCGAGGTTCACAATGACGCCGCGCCGCCGCGCGATCATCGCCGGAGCGACGGCCTGCGACGCAAACACCGCGCTCGTGAGGTTCAACGTCAGGACGTCCTGCCAGCCGGCCTCGGTCAAATCGCGAATGGGAAAGCGCGCGACGAGCGATCCTGCGTTGTTGACGAGAATGTCGATCGGCCCAAGCGCCTGCGCCGTGCGATCGACGAGCTGGCGAATCTCGCTGACGTTTCGCACGTCGGCTTGGAGCGCGATTGCGCGGCCGCCGGCAGCGGTCATCGTCTCGATCGCCTGTCGCGCGCCTTGCTCGTTGCCGTGATACCCCAACGCGACGTGCGCGCCAAGCTCGGCCAGGCGGATCGCCGTCGCGGCGCCGATGCCGGACGAGGCGCCCGTGACGAGCGCGACCCGGCCCGACAGATCAAGAAGGTTTGACATCAATCACGCTCCGGACAATTGGCCCGCCGATCGCGAACAGCACGACGGTACCGATGATAGGCAGGATTCCCGCAATGACGAGCATGGGCGTATAGGAATGCATGCGGTCGACGACCACGCCGGTGGTGTAGGTGAACAGCATCGCGCCGAGCCCGGCGCCGACACCACCGAGGCCGGCCACTGACGCCACGGCCCGCGATTCGAAGATGTCGCTCGGCAGCGTCTGGACATTGTTGATCCAGGTCTGGAAGCCGAACGTCACGCACGCAATCCACGCGAGCGCCCAGCCGGCGCTGGCGGCCAGCGCCGCCGGATTCCCGCCGAGCATGAACAACGCGCCGATGACGATGACGGTCTTGCGCGCCCGGTCCACACTCCAGCCGCGCGCGATGAGATGTCCGGACAGCCACCCGCCGCCAAGACTGCCGGCATCCGCGGTGACGTACGGTAACCACGCGAACAGACCGATCTCCTTCAAGCTGAAGCCCCGAACATCGGCGAGGTACTTCGGCAGCCACGTGATGTACAGCCACCAGACAGGATCAGTGACGAATCGCGCCGCCACGAGCGCCCACGTCTGCCGGAATTTCAGCAGCTCACGCCACGGGACCGCGCCCGCGGTCGCCCTCGACCCGGCAGCGCCGATGAGCGCGCGCTCCGCCGGCGTGATCGACGGATGCCGATCCGGGCTGTCGTAGAACATCAGCCAGAGCAGGAGCCACGCGAATCCCAGGCCGCCCGTGACGAGAAACGCCGCCTGCCAGCCGTAGCGGATCTGCAGCAACACGATGAGCGGCGGCGCGACGATGTTGCCGATGGCCACGCCGCTGTTGAAGATGCCCATCGCGAACGCGCGCTCGCGCGCGGGGAACCACTGCGCGATGACTTTCGCGGCGCCCGGCCAGTTGCCGGCTTCGCCGAGCCCCAGCACGAAGCGCAGGACGCTCAGGCCGCGCAGGCTGCGCGCGAACGCGTGCGCGGTCGCCGCCGCCGACCAGACGAGCACCGAGATCGTGAACCCGCGTCGTGTGCCGACGCGATCGAACAGCCGGCCCGACAGGCCCTGGCTCGCCGTGTAGGCGGCAAGAAACCAGACGGTGAGGCTGCCGAATTCAGTGTTGCTGAGTTTGAGATCCGTCGTGATGACGGGCGCCAGGATCGAGATCGTGAGGCGATCGATGAAATTGATGAGGGTCGCGAGGAAAACGAGCCCGATGATCCACCACCGCAGGCCGCGCACTGCCGCCATTAACGCGGCACCGGCCCCGGGCCGTCAAGCCCCAGGCCGGCACGTGTCACGCGACCGGCAGGGTGTCTTCGATCTTGCGGATCAGACTGATCGCGCGCGCGCGCAGGTCGGCGGCTTCGTGGGCAATCTGCTGCTCGCCGATGCGTTCCAGCCGGGGCACGCGGCGATCCAGGGCTTCGATGAGCTGGTTGAGCTCCGCGAGCATTTGCTGGGCCTGGGTGGCACGGTCCTGCTGGCTGATGATCATTTGCGGTGCCCTCGCGCGATCACCGGTTCGAGCCCGTCGCGTGTCAGCGCCGCGCCCGGTGACGCGCCGTTCGTCCGCGCTTCCGCGGAGACCTTGCCGGCCGCCACCTCGAGCTGCGCGGTCAGGATCCAGCGATGGCTCTTGGGCACGCGCGGCGTGCAACCTCGCCGCAGCTGCTCCGAGCGCAGGACCGCGACCATGACGGATTCGAACGCATTGCTGCCGCGCAAGTTGTGAGTCATGACCGTCGATCCCGATCGCCAAGGGCCGACGCGCGCAGCCGATCCGGGTGCCACAACTGGCCGCACGTCTCGCACCGCCAGTACGCGGTGCCCGCGTGTTTCTGAGGGTTGGACGTGATGGCCTGCGATCGGCAGTACGGACAGTGCGTCGGCGACGCAACAGCCGTAGAAAGCACTCGAGTGTGAGACACGATGACCTCCGAAGAGCGGAACGGTCACGCGCCATCGAAATTGGTGGGGCGCGAAAGGTCCGGCGAGCGATTCTGCCGGTCAGCGCGCGCCCTTACGGGCACTCGAAACGCAGGCGGGCGTCAGGTGTGAAGCCGACACCTGAGTATACACCCGTTCGCGCGGGTCGGTTTATGCTCCAACGATGACACGCCTCTGTCGCGCCGCCGCGCTCCTCACGTTCGTCGGCGGTCTGCCGCTCGCGCTCACTGCACAAACAGGCCGCGCCATGACGATTCGCGATCTGATCGTCGCCGTGCGCGTGGCCGATCCGCAGATCTCTCCGGACGGCAAGTCCGTGGCGTTCGTGCGGACGACCACCGACCCGGCGTCGGGGAAGCGCAACGCCGACATCTGGATCGGCGCGGCCGATCAAGCGGGCGCCGTCAAGCCGCTCATCACCGGCGACAAGAGCGAGATGACGCCGCGCTGGTCGCCAGACGGCAAACAGCTGGCGTTCATCGCGACGCGTGATGGCGATCCGCAGGTGTACGTCGCGAGCGCGGACGGCGCCAACATCCACAAGATCACGGACGTGTCGGGTGGCGTGCAGCCGCCGCTCGTCTTCTCGCCCGACGGCACGATGGTCGCGTTCGTCGCCGACGTGTATCCCGAGTGCAAAGACGACGCGTGCAACCGGCAGCGGCGCGAAGCCGCGGACAAGGATCCCGTCAAAGTGCACGTGATCACGCGGCTGCTGTATCGCCATTGGGACGAATGGCGCGAGAACATCCGGCATCACGTGTTCGTGGCGCCCGCCGCGGGCGGGCCGGCGCGCGATGTCACGCCCGGCGACTACGACTCGCCGCCCGGGCAGCAGGAAGACAACGCGATCGCGTTCGCGCCCAACAGCAAGCTGCTCGCGTTCGTGTCGAATCGTGAAGGCAACGACAAGGAAGCGTGGACGACGAACAACGACGTGTGGCTCGTGCCCGTGACGGGTGGCGAAGCGAAGAAAGTGACGTCGAATCCAGCGGCCGACAACCAGCCGGTGTTCACACCAGATGGCAAGTCGCTGATCGTGCGCGCGCAGCGGCGAGCGGGCTTCGAGTCGGATCGGTTCTATCTCGATGTGTACGACCTCACGACGGGCGCGAAGCGCACGCTGTTCGAGACACCAGATCTCTCCGTCAGCGACTACACGCTCGCCGACGGCAAGACGATCTTCTTCACGGCGACCGAGAAGGGCACGGACAACCTGTACCGCGTCGGGCTCGAAGGCGGCGCGCCAGGCGAGACCCGCCATGGAGGCGGGATCTCGTCGCCGACGGCGGCAGGCGGCCGCGTCGCCTATCTGATGTCGACGATGACGTCGCCGGCCGATGTGCACACGATCTCGACCGACAGTGCGCACCAGCACTTCACGGTCACGCTCGGCAGCAACGACTGGACCAAGGCGGTCAGCTTCAATGCGCCGGAAAGCCGCACCGTCACCGGCGCCGCGGGCGCGTCGGTGCAGTACTGGATCGTGAAGCCGCCGAACTTCGACGCGTCGAAGAAGTACCCCGTCGTCTTCCTCATCCACGGCGGCCCGCAGGGCGACTGGGGCGACGCGTGGTCGTCGCGCTGGAACTACTCGCTCTGGGCGGCGCAGGGCTGGGTGATCGTCGCGCCCAACCCGCGCGGATCGACGGGCTTCGGCCAGAAGTTCGTCGACGAGATCTCGCTGGACTGGAACGGCAAAGTCATGACCGATCTCGCGGCCGTGTTCGACGATGCGGTGAAGCTGCCGTACGTCGACGCGACGCGGCAGGGGATTGCCGGCGCGAGCTACGGCGGCTACGCCGTGGACTGGCTCATCGGCCACACGAATCGCTTCAAAGCGGCGGTGACGCACGACGGCGTCTTCAACGTGGAGTCGATGTCGCTTGCGACCGAGGAGCTGTGGTTCAGCGAGTGGGAAGCCGACGGCCCCGCGACGAGCGCTGGGGCCCGGGCGAACTTCGCGAAGATGTCTCCGCATCGCTTCGCGGAGAACATCAAGACGCCGACACTCATCATTACCAACGAGCTCGACTACCGCGTGCCCGTCGATCAGGGCCTGCAGCTCTTCACGATCCTGCGCCGCAACGGCGTGCCGTCAGAGATGCTCGTGTTTCCGGACGAAGGGCATTGGGTGCTGAAGGCGCTCAACAGCCAGCGCTGGCACGAGACCGTGTTTGCGTGGATGAAGAAGTACCTCTGACGTCACCGCTCGAAGCGTCCCTTTGCGGCGAGATCGTATGTCCACGTCGAGCCGTCGGCGAATTCGACGCCGACGACTCCGATCTCGACGTCCGCGCCCTTGCGTGCGAACGCGTCGAGCGTCGATTGGTCGATGAGCTGCACCGCGATCGCGGTGGTGGCGCGCGGGAGAAGCACCACGGTTGGTCCCCGCCGAATGAAGACCTGCGGCGTCGTCATCGCCGGATCTGCCGGCCGCACGAGAGCCCCGAGTGTCACCGATCGAATCGCCTTGTCCGCATCGTCGCGCAGGACCACCGAGGCGTAGCCATCATCGAGCGGCGACATCGACTCGACGATCGAGACGGGCGATCCGGACTGATGAGGCACGATCCGAACCGACAGCCCCACAGGCGGCGGGCCACTGGGCCTCGCAGTGAAGGTCGTAGAGGTCGAGAAGTAGCTGATGGCGAAGAGGACGTTGGGCCGCCCGCAGGCTCTGGCGAGCGAGCGGACCGCGTCCACGGGCTCGAGCCCACGCCCGACGCTGACGTCGTAGTAGATCACGACGCCTCGTTGAGCTCGCGACAGCTCCCCGCACATCGTTGAGAGGGCTTGGATCCGGCCGTCGGGTTCCGCAACCGTCACTGGCTGTTGCCTCGCGGCGACTTTGACTAGCGCGGAGTGGATCAGATCCGGGTTCGACGTGTAGTCCTGAATCGTCTCGAGGGCGGTGCCAAGCGTCTTCACTGCGTAGAGATGCTCGACGTCGAGCCCGACGTTCGACCGCGCCCACATGCTGTCGACGGAGCCTTTGGCAGTCTCCACCGCGTGCTGCAGGTTTTCTCCCTGCAGCACCGAGAGGTCGAAGAGCAACACCACTGCCTGGCTGCTGCTGAAGAGGCGAACGTCGAGCGGCGGGGTCGTCTGCTGCGCGGTCAGGACGACCGCGGGTGCCACGGCCAGCGTGAGGACGACAGCGATCGACCAGCTGCGTGACATCGTCACCTCACCGGCTAACCCACCAAGCTTACGCGAACAGCAGGTAAGACGACGGTCTGTCCGAAAGGTTGGCGTCGGCGCCGTCCGGTCGACGGCGCCGAAACCCTCCGTTTACACAACGCTGTCGAACACCGCCCCTACGCCGGCAGCTTCGCGCCAAGCACCTCCAGCGGCTCGATGACCGGGGCCGCCGAGAACAGCTCGGCCGCCTTCGCCATCAGGGCCTTCGCAATCGGACCGCCCAGGTGGGTCTGCCGGCCAGATTCGTCGGCAAACGTGTCGAAGATGGCGAACGTCGTCGGACCCAGCCGCAACGCGAACCACATCAACGTCGTCGCTTCCTGATTGGCGAGCGCGAGGCCCTGCTTCAGGAACTCGGCGACCTCCTTCTCCTTGCCGGGCTTGGCTTCGAGTCGAGCGAACAATGCGAGCTTCATGACGTCTCTCCCTGAATCCGGCGGCTCGAAAGCGAGCCGCGGGTCTACCTGAGCAGGGTAGCGGGCGCGGCCCATCGGGCCTATTGACAAGAACGCCATCTTTGATACCGTTCTTGCCATGCGGATCTCTGTGCTCGCGCTGGACGGGGTGTTCGATACCGGCCTGTCGACGGTTCTGGACGCGTTTCAGACGGCCAACGAGCTCGCCGAGCTGTCGGGGCTGTCGTCCTCGCGGTTCGACGTCTCGGTGGTGGGCGTCCGAAGGGCTGTGAAGACGTCGCAGGGCCTCACGGTGCCCGTTCGTCCGGTCGGCAAGCGGGCGCCGGACTGTGTCGTCGTGCCCGCGCTCGGCTTCAAGATGCCGGACACACTGCAGCGCGCGCTCGCGAGGCCGGACGTCCTCGATGCCACTACGGTGCTACAGGAATGGGCCGATCGGGGAGCGACGATGGCGGCGGCGTGCATCGGCACCTTCGTGATGGCCGAGGCCGGCCTGCTCGACGACCACGATGCGACCACCACCTGGTGGCTCGCGCCGATGTTCCGCACGCGTTATCCCGCCGTGCGGCTCGACGAATCACACATGCTCGTGAAATCCGGCAAAGTCGTCACGGCCGGCGCGGCGCTGAGCCACATTGATCTGGCGCTCTGGCTCATTCGCCAGCAGAGCCCGAAGCTGGCGGCCGTGACGGCGAAGTACCTGATCGTCGACTCGCGGCCGTCGCAGTCCGCGTACGTGCTGTCGGATCACCTGATTCACAACGACCCGCTCGTGGGCCGCTTCGAGCGGTGGGCCCGCACGCAGCTCGCGCACGGGTTCTCGCTGGACGAAGCGGCGAAGGCCGTCGCCGCCAGCAAGCGCACGCTCGCGCGCCGGCTGCACGCGGTGCTGGGGAAGTCGCCGCTCTCGTATTTCCAGAGCCTGCGCGTGGAACGCGCGGTTCATCTGTTGAAGACGAGCGACGAGAGCGTCGATGAGATTGCGGCGCGGGTCGGCTACGCGGACGGCGTGACCCTGAGGACGCTACTGCGGCGCCACCTCGGTCACGGCATCCGGGAGATTCGACGGTCCGCGGCGGCTACTGCCCGCCCTTGATCTTCGGCGACTCGGGGATCGCGGCGCCATCGTGCCGCGGCTCCGATCCCGCGAAGTGCACGCCGTCGCCGTTGCTCATCACGGCCTGACCGTAGCCGAACGTGCCCGATCGCGGCGGCACCGTGCGCACCTGATGGCCCATCGCCGCGAGCTCCGTGCGCGTCTTGTCCGGTACGAGCGCCTCGACGTCGACGTCGCAGCCGCTGAACGACCCTTTGGTGAACCGGCCGACCTCGAGCGCTTCCTGCACGTCGAGCCCGAAGTCGACGATGTCCGAGACGAACTGCGCGTGCGCCTGCGCCTGGTTGAAGCCGCCCATGATCCCGAAGCCGATCTTGATCTGATCCTTCTCCATGAACGCCGGAATGATCGTGTTGAGCGGACGCTTGCGCGGGGCGATCTGGTTGGGATGCCCGTCTTCCATCGTGAAGAGCGCGCCGCGGTTGTGCAGCATCACGCCCGTGCCGGGCGGCGTCAGCCCGCTGCCGAACGACGAGTACAGGCTCTGAATGAGCGAGACGATGTTGCCGTTCCGGTCGATGACAGACAGATAGATCGTGTCTCCGCCCGTGGACTCGGTGAGCCCGTCGAACTTCGACGGCTCGACCGTGCACGCCGCCTTCGCCGGATCGATCAGCGCGGCGCGCGCCTTGCCCTGCGGCTTGCTCAGCATCGGCAGCACGGGCACCTTCGCGAACTTCGGATCCGCGACGTAGCGCAGCATGTCGGAGTACGCGAGCTTTTTCGCTTCGATCTCGACGTGCATCGCTTTCGTGCTCATGAGCCCGTACTCGCCGATCGGGTACTGCTCCATGATGTTGAGCATCATCAACGCGGCGATGCCCTGCGTGTTCGGCGGCAGCTCGTACACCGTCCACCCGCGATACGTCGTTGAAATCGGATCGACCCACTCGGGCTGGTACTCCTTGAGATCGGCGGCCGTCATCGTGCCGCCCTTCTCGCGCGAGAGCGCGAGGATCGCGTCGGCGGTCTTGCCCTCATAGAAGCCCGCGGGCCCCTTCTGCGCGATCAGCCGCAGCGTGTTCGCGAGGTCAGGATTCTTGAAGACCTCGCCGGACTTCGGCGCGCGGCCGCCCGGCAGGAACGTCGCCGCGGATCCGGGATCCGCCGACAGCTTGCGTGTCGCCGCGTTCCACGCGTTCGCGATCACGTCGCTGACAGGGAAGCCGTCGTCTGCGTAGAAGATCGCCGGCGCCAGCAGATCCGCGAGCGGCAGCGTGCCAAAGCGCGCGCGCAGCATCTCCCAGCCCTTCACCGCGCCAGGTACGGTGACGGTGTAGATGCCGCTGCCCGGCATGCGTGTGTTGCCCTTGGACTTGAGCAGCTCCGGCGTGAGACCCGTGGGCGCCCATCCGCCCGCGTTGAGGCCGTAGAGCTTGCCGGTCTTCGCCTCGTAATAGGTGACGAACAGGTCGCCGCCGATGCCGTTGTAGTGCGGCTCGACGAGGCCCATCACCGCGTTGGTCGCGATCGCCGCGTCCACGGCGTTGCCGCCGCGCTCGAGGATCTGCACGCCGGCCGCCGCGGCCAGCGGCTGGCTCGCGGCGACGATGCCGTACTTGGTCGCAATCTTCGATCGCCCGACCATGACGCGCGGTTTGACGGGCGTGGGCTCCTGCCCGCTGACACCGACGAAGCCGACGACCGTACACGCAATGATGGCGAGACGTAGCCTCATGAATTCATCCCCCCGGCAGCGGAATGATATGTCAGCGGGTCAAGACCCGCGTGCCCTGGTGCCGCCGCGTCACGGCCTCCGAGGAGCCGGCGCTCGAAGCCGTTGCCTCCATCCGCGCCGATTTCATGCTTCGATCATCGCGCGAGTTCTATCCGGCCAGCCTTCGCTGGCCTACGAACGTCGCGCTCGAAATCGGCGCTCCTTTCGGCACGGCTTCGCGCTATCGCTCATCGCGCCGCTCCAAGTCGGCCGTGACCCGGCGGCACCAGGTCACGCGGGAACCGATACGCGCGCTCGGGCTTGGAGGGATCGCACGGCGGGCCGAATCGGAGTGCCGCGATAAGCGAAGAACGAAACCGGAGCGGAGGGAGCGAAGATTTCGAGGGCCGGCTCCGTAGGCCGCGCGATCGCCCGGCCGAGTAGGAGCGGCCCGATAGGCAATGCACGAAATCTGAGCGGACGGAGCGAACGGTTTCTCGCGGCAGCTCCGCTGAGGCCGCCGTGTGATCCCTCCAAGCCCGAGCGCTACCCCGGGTCCGCGCGCTACGGTTTCGCTTCTCGCCAGTTCTTGCCGATGCCCACGTCGACCGTGGTGGGCACGTTGAGGGGCATCGCGCGCTCCATGACGTCGCGCACGAGCTCGGCAACGGCGCCCGCTTCGCCTTCGGGCGCCTCGAACAGCAATTCGTCGTGGACGGTGAGGATCATGCGGCTCGGCTCGGGCCGCGAGCGATTGCGATCGTCGAGCACGGCGGCGACGTCGATCATCGCCTTCTTGAGGATGTCGGCGGCGGTGCCCTGGATCGGCATGTTCACGGTCTCGCGCTCGGCGGCGGATCGCACCATGCCGTTCTTGCTCTGGAGCTCTGGGACGAGGCGCCGGCGGCCCGTGATCGTCCGCACGACGCCGGACGCGCGCGCGTCGGTCAGCGTCTGGTCGATGTACGCGCGCACGAGCGGGAAGCCCGCGAAGTACGCGTCGATGAACTCCTGCGCCGCCTGCTGCGGAACGCCGATGTCCTTGGCGAGCGTGAACGCGGTTTTACCGTAGAGCAGCGCGTAGTTGATGATCTTCGCGCGCCGCCGAAGCTCGTGCTTGTCGAGGCCGCTGTTCGCGCCGAAGACGCGCTCGGCCGTGCGATCGTGGATGTCGATACCCGTCTGGAACGCCTCGACGAGCGCGGCGTCGCGAGAGAGATGCGCGAGCACGCGCAGCTCGATCTGCGAGTAGTCCGCGGAGATCAGCACATGTCCGGGCTCGGCGACGAACGTCGCGCGGATCTCGCGCCCGAGCGCCGTGCGGATGGGAATGTTCTGGAGATTCGGATCGCTGCTCGAAAGCCGGCCGGTCGCCGCCACCGCCTGGTTGAACGTCGTGTGCACGCGCCCGGTCGCCGTGTTGACCAGCACCGGCAGCGCGTCCACGTACGTGCCCTTGAGCTTCTGGATGCTGCGCCACTTCAGCACCAGCCCCGGCAGCTCGTGCGTCTGCGCGAGCTCCTCGAGCACGTCCTGCGCGGTCGAGACGACGCGCGTCTTGCCGGTCTTCTTGCCGGCGGTGAGGCCCATGCGCTCGAAGAGGACGTCGGAGAGCTGCTTCGGCGAGTTGATGTTGAACTCGAGGCCGGCGTGCGCGTAGATCCGCTTCGCCAGATCGTCGAGCTCCGACTGCATCGAGCCGCCGAGTGACGCGAGCGCGGCGGTGTCGACCTTCACGCCGGCGCGCTCGATCGCGGCGAGCACGGGAATCAGCGGCCGCTCGAAGTCGCAGTACACGGTCGTGAGCCCCGCCTGGTCGAGGTCCGTCACGAACCCCGGCGCCAGTCCCAGCGGGAGATCCGCGCGCTCGCCCGCAAACGCGGCGAGCGAGTTGGCGGGCACCGCGTCGAGCGCCACCGCTTTGGCGCCGCGGCCGACGACGTCTTCGTCACTCATGGCGCGGTAGGTCGCGCGCTCGAGCGCGAGCCCGGCGAGGTCGTGGCTCGATCGCGTGGCGTCAACGAGATAGCTGGCGATCTCGGTGTCGAGATCCGCGCCACCGAGCACATGACCCTCGCGCGCCAGCGCGATCGTCGCGAACTTCAAATCGTGGCCGACCTTCTTGACGCCGGCGTCGGCCAGCACCGGCCCGAGCCGCGCGAACACCTCGCGCGCCGGCAGATTCGGCGTGTCCGCCAGGCCGGTGTGCGCGAGCGGGATGTACCGCGCGGCGCCCGTCTTCGTCGCGAACGCCCAGCCGACGATGTCCGCGCGCACCGCCGACTCAGCCGTCGCGATGGCGGCGATCCCGACGCGCCCGGCCGCGCGAATCTCTTTCGCGAGCGCGTCGACCTCTTCGAGCGACGTGACCACCGCGTAGTCGCGCGACGAGGTCTCGGCTGTCGGCGCGTAGTCGGCGACGAGCGTGCGGAAGCCCAGCGTCGAAAACAGCGTGAAGCACTTCTGGCGCGACGGACCGCGGTACTTCAGCGTATCCGGCTCGAAGGGCACCGGCACGTCGGTCCGGATCCGCGCCAGCTCCCGGCTCGTGCGCGCGTCGTCGGCGTGATTGATGAGCGCCTCACGCCGCCTGGGCGTGAACGACTCCGCGGCGGCCAGCACCGCGTCGAGCGATCCGTGCGCCGCGATCAACTCGCGCGCGCCTTTCTCGCCGATCCCCGGCACGCCCTTGATGTTGTCGATGCTGTCGCCCATGAGCGCCAGCACGTCCACGACCTGATCCGGGCGCACGCCGAACTTCTCGAGCACGCCGGCGGCGTCGAACCACGTGCCCTCGTCGCGCGGGTTGTAGACGCGGATCCCGTCGGTGACGAGTTGAAAGAAGTCCTTGTCGCCCGTGACGATCGCCACGTCGAAGCGCGCCTGATGCGCCGCCGTCGCGAGCGTTCCGATGACGTCGTCGGCCTCGAAGCGCTCGGACGTGAGCACGGGCACGCCGAGCGCCTCGCACGCCTCGCGCACGATGGGCGCCTGCTCGGCCAGATCGGGCGGCATCGGCGCGCGGTTCGCCTTGTAGTCCTTCACGATGTCGTCGCGGAAGGTCCGGCCGGGCAGATCGAACGACGCCGCGACGTACTCGGGCGAGTGATCCGCGATCAACTTGCGCAGCATCGTCACGAATCCGTACACGGCGTTGGTCGATTTGCCGTCGGGGCCCGTGAGACCGCGGATCGCGTGATACGCGCGGTACATCTGCGAGCTGCCGTCAATGAGAAAGAGGCGGGCCATCGGACGGGTCGACTCGAAAACGTCGAGGGGCGGTGAGTATATCAGCCTGCGCGCCACTTCCGCTGCGCACCGGGCGTGTCACTTTTCGGACCTTCCCGACTCTGTATGAGTGGAGGAGATGACGCCATGCGCTTCGTTGGTGGAGGTTCCGCTTTGTGCGCGCTGACCGCGCTGATGCTTGGGGCGGCGACGGTCGGCCGCGCCGAGCGTGCGCAGTCGGGCGGCCCGAACGACGGCCAGGAGATTTTTCGATACGACACGTTCGGCGACGAGCAACTCTGGACGGACACCCTGCGCATGAACGAGGTCCTGCCGGCCGTGACGCCGGCCACCGCGCTGGCCGTCGGCCTCAAAGTGGACGTGGACGCGTTGCCGCGGAAAGTCCTCGACGCGCTGAAAGCCGGGCAGCTCGACGTCAACGATCCGGCCGTGACGATGCGTCTCCTCGATCTCAACGCTGTCGTCGGGGTTGTCGGCAAGGTGTCCGGCGACAAGTTGAAGAGCGTCGGCATCACCTGCGCGCTGTGTCATTCCACAGTCGACGACTCGATCGCGCCCGGGATTGGCAAGCGCCTCGACGGCTGGCCGAATCTCACGCTCGACGTCGGCACGATCGTGTCGCTGTCGCCCGCTCTGGGCGACGAGCTGAAGGCCGAGCTGCGCAAGTGGGGGCCAGGCAAGTACGATCCACGCCATCACATCTTCGACGGCAAGACGATCCAGGTCATCAACACTCCGTCGATTCCCGTCGTGATTCCGCCGGCGTACGGACTGCAGGGCGTCGGCTTCGAGACGTTCAACGGCGACGGGCCGGTGTCGTACTGGAACAACTACGTGGCCGTCACGCAGATGGGCGGACAGGGCAACTTCAGCGACCCGCGCATCGGCGTGACGGTCGAGCAGCACCCCGACCGAGTGACGCGCAAACTGCCCGCGCTCGTGGAGTACGAGCTCAGTCTCCGCAGCCCCGCGCCGCCGGCCGGAAGCTTCGATCCCACGGCCGCACGACGGGGCCAGACGATCTTCAACGGCATCGCGCGGTGCGGCAGCTGTCACGTGGCGCCGACGTACACGGACGTGCTGCGCGGCCCCGATCCTCGCACGCCGCTGCTGCACACGCCGGTCGAAGATGGCGCCGATCCTGTCTACGCGGCCCGCAGCGCGACGAGGATGTACCGAACGACGCCACTGCGCGCGCTCTGGCAGCATGCGCCGTACTTCCACGACGGGAGCGCGAAAGATCTCGCGGCGGTCGTCGATCGTTACGAGAAGCTGTTCTCGCTCGGTTTGTCGCCCGATCAGAAGGCGGACTTGATCGCGTTTCTGAAATCGCTTTAGCAAGATGACGCCGGGAGTAGTTTTACGCATTGCGTAAAACTACTCCCGGCGTCATATGATTCACCGCGATGCGCGGTCGGAGGCTTCTCGCGGGTGCCGCACTGCTCGTCAGTGCGGCGATGAGCGCCTGCAGCGGCTCGCTGCTTCGGCAATACGAGTACGAAGAGCAGATCTACCTCACCGTGCGCGGCGCGGCCACGGTGATGGTTGATGCGTCAATCCCGGCGCTCGTCGCGCTGCGCGGCCTCAAGCTCGATCCCTCGACCACCGCGCGCATCGATCAAAACGACGTCCGGCGGGCGTTCGAGGCGCAGGGCTGCCACGTCGTCAGCGTCGGCCAGCCGTGGCGGCGTGAGGGCCGCCGCTTCGTACAGGTCCGACTGGAGACGGACGACGTGCGGACGCTCGCGCAGTGCGGCGTCTTTGCCTGGTCGGCGTACGCATTCGATCAGGACGATGCGGGCCTGCACTTCCAGCAGAAGGTCGGCGCCGCCGCCGGCGTCAACGCCGGCCACGTGAATTGGGACGGCAGCGAGCTCGTCGCGTTCAAACTCCACGTGCCGAGCAAGATCACGTTCCACAACGTGCGCACGCTGAAAGACAACCTGCCCGGCGATGTCGACCGCGGCAACATCCTGACGTGGGAGCAGACGCTCGCCGATCGCCGCGCGGGCAAGCCGATCGACATGGACGTCAAGATGGAGAGCGAGTCGATCCTCTACCGCACCATCTGGCTGTTCGGCGGCGCGTTCGGCGCCGCGGTCCTCGTGCTCGCCGCGATCGTGTGGCTCACGATGAAACGCGGCAAACGCGTGACCCTCTAGCCGGCGCCGCCAACTTTCAAGTCCTGCACTTTCTTCTCGCCGTCTCCGATCGTGATCTTGAGCGCGCCCGGCACGATCTGATCCATGAACGCGGGATCGCCCCAGTCCTGGGGATCGAGATCGGTGACGGCCGCGAGGTAGTACTCGCCGGCCGGCAGCCCGGTCGCGCGGAACTTGCCGTCGCTGGCCGGTTGGATCGGCGGCGGCACGCGGCGCGATCCCGTCGGCCAGTACGCGCGATTGGTGGAGAAGAGCAGGATCGTGAAACCCGGCGCCGGCTTGCCGGCGGCGTCGATCAGCCGGCCCGAGAGCTCGCTCATCTGATCGGTGAACGTCAGGACTGCGCCCGACACGTTCTGTCCCGCCTTGATCTCGAGCGAGTCGTCGAGGATGTCGCGGCCGTCGATGACCGATGACTTGAGCGTCCAGCCGGTGTTGCCGGGGACGTTCGCGGTGAGCCGGTACTTGCCGGGCATCACGCCGGCCATCGAGAACTCGCCGCCCGGCGCGATCTGCGCGATCGGCGGGCCGATCAGAATGCCCCGCGGCCCTGCGGGAATGAGGGCGAGCGACAGCCGCGAGAGATCGGACGGCGGCGTGAGGGTGCGGCCCGCGAACACGATCTTGCCGGCCACCGTCATGCCTTCCTGTAGCGTCATCGTGACGCCCGTGACGTCCTCACCTGCGAAATCCAGCTCCTGCTGCGCGTAGAGGCGCGACTGCGGTCCGCCGACCGTGAACATGGACATGTCGCCGCCAAGAGTGATCGCGTTCACGCCCGGAGGA
>DATEGZ010000002.1:0-57539 GCA_035279905.1 Vicinamibacterales bacterium | reverse complement strand
TCGCGCGCGTCACGAGCGGCCTTCCACGCTTCCGGATCCGTGTTCGTCGGCGCGAACGGCACCGTCTTGTAGATCGGGCGCACGTACATGCCGGTGACGGGCTCCCAGTAGAGCATCTCCGACGTTTCCATCATCGCGCCGTGGCCGGCGATCGGCAGCTTGTGCTGGTACATGTACATGTCCACGTCGTCGTGCGTCTTCCCATAGAAGTCCGGGACGAAGTACACCCGCACGCCCTTGTCCTTGTACTTCGCGTCGGATTCCTCGACCGCCTGCTGGATCTGCGCCTGGCCGCCGCCGTGGTCGCCCATGCAGAAGATGTCCTTGAATCCGTTCATGTACATGCTGTCGATCATCGCGAGCTGCACGCCCTTGAAGACGTCGGCCGACATCTGCACGCCGCCCGGCTGGTCCGTGCCTTCGCGCAGGCCCGTCGCCTGCACGGCGATCGGGAGGATCGGGGCAACGAGCGTTTTACCCAACCGCTTCGCGATCGCCGCCGAGCGATGGCGCGACATGATCGTGTGGCCGCCGAGGACGTCGTGCGGGCCGCGCTCCTCGGTGCCGCCGGTCACGACGAGCACCGACGTGAAGCCCTGGTTGTGAATCTTGTCGTAGACCTCGGTGTGGGTCAGCAGTTCGAGCTCGACGATGTCGTTGACGTTGACGGGCGCTTGCGCGCGCAGCAATCCCACGGCACCGACGAAGGTCACGCTAGCGACGAGGGCGAGCGACTTCCTCATACTTCCTCCCCGAATCCCCGGGACGACCGGTGTTAGACGTGCGTTTGGGCGCGGTTACTCTAACACTTCCGGCGTATTTCGCCCTATTCTTGGAGACTCGATGACAGCGCGGACGCTCGTGATCGCCGCCGTGTTCGGCGGCATCATCCTGACCGGCGTGGCGGTGGGCTGCCGCGCGGCCTGGTCGGACGCCACGAGTCTGTTCCGGAACCCCGTCTGGCTGTTCCGGTCGATGCTGTCGATGAACGTCGTCGCGCCCATCGTCGCCTCGATCGTCGCGGTGGGGTTCCATCTGGAACCGCCGGTGAAGATCGCGCTGGTCGCCTGCTCGGTGTCGCCGATGCCGCCATTTCTGCCCAAGAAGGCCATGGGCGCGGGAGGCGAGCGGTCGTACGTGATCGGCTTACTCGTCGCCGCCAGCTTGTTGTCGATCGTCATCGTGCCCCTGACGCTGGAATTCTTTGAATGGGTCTCCGGCGTGCCGCTCGACATCTCGCCGCTTCGAATCGCGAGGTCCGTGGGCCTCTCCGTCCTGCTGCCGCTTGGTGTTGGCATGACGATTCACCAGCTCGCGCCAGCGCTGGCAGCTCGAGTGGCCAAGCCGATCGGCATCGTCGCGACGGTGCTGCTGGCTGTTGGCGTTCTCGCCGTGGCGATCAAGACGGGCCCCGACATGTGGGAGCTCGTCGGCAACCGCAGCCTGGTCGCGATGACGGTGTTCGCTTTGGTGGCGCTCCTAGTCGGGCACGCGCTCGGTGGGCCGCTGGAAGGGGACCGCGCGACGCTCGCGCTCTCCACGGCGTCACGCCACCCGGGTGTGCCGGTGGCGATCGCGTCCGCGAACTTTCCGAATCAGCCGCTCGTCGTGCCGGCCGTGTTGATGATCGTGATCGTCGCCACGATCGTCTCGATTCCGTACTTGAAGTGGATCGCCCACACCGGGATGACGGTGCCGGGAGACACTGCATGACCACATCCACCGCCGACATGCCGGCCGCCACGAAGCTCGCGATCGACCGCACGCGCCTGGCCTACGAGCGCACCCAGATGGCCTGGGTGCGGACCGCGGCGTCGATGATTTCGTTCGGTTTCACGATCTACAAGGCACTGCAGTTCCTTCGTGAGAATTCCAACGCGCCGCCGTCCACGGGCATCACGCCGCGGGAGTTCGGCATGGGGATGATGGCAATCGGCGTGATCGCGTTGGCGCTCGCGACGCTGCAGCATCAGAAAAGCCTGCGCGCCATGCAACAGGAGTACGGCATTCCGATGCCGATCTCCGTCTCGTCCGTCGTGTCGGTGATCCTCTCGGTCATCGGCATCTTCGGACTCGCGGCCGTGTACCTGCGGTACTAGACGATGAAGACGCTGCCGATCGTCCAGCTGACAAACGAACAGGCCCGCAAAGATCCGCCCGGGCCGCCGCCGTTCCCGGACATGATCTGGATTCCTGGCGGCACGTTCCGCATGGGCTCGGAGTCGCACTACGTCGAGGAGCGCCCGAGCCATCGCGTTACGGTGGACGGCTTCTGGATCGACCAGTACCCGGTGACGAACGCGCGCTTCCGGAAGTTCGTCGTGACGACAAAGCACGTCACGTTTGCCGAGATTCCACCCGACCCGAAGGACTATCCGGGTGCGCTGCCGCACATGCTGTTTGCCGGCTCGCTCGTGTTCGTCAAGCCGCCCGGGCCCGTCGATTTACAGAACATCGCGAACTGGTGGCAGTTCCGCCGCGGCGCGCAGTGGCGGCATCCGCGCGGGCGCGACACGTCGATCGCCGGGCTCGACGACCATCCGGTCGTGCACGTGAACTTCAGCGACGCCGAGGCGTTCGCCGCGTGGGAGGGCAAGGCGCTGCCGACGGAAGCCGAGTGGGAATTCGCGGCGCGCGGTGGGCTGGACGCCGCGGAGTACGCCTGGGGCGACGAGTTCCGTCCGGGCGATCGCGATCTCGCGAACACGTGGCAGGGCGAGTTTCCGTGGCAGAACCTCGTCGCCGACGGGTTCGAGGGCACGTCGCCGGTCACGGCGTTTCCGCCAAACGGTTACGGCGTCTACGACATGATCGGCAACACGTGGGAGTGGACGACGGATTGGTACGTCCCGGCGCACGAGGGCGAGCCGGAGAAGGCGTGCTGCATCCCGCGCAACCCGCGCGGCCCTCGCGAGGACGCGAGCTACGACCCGGGACAGCCGAGCATCAAGATCCCGCGCAAGGTGCTCAAGGGCGGCTCGCACCTCTGCGCGCCCAACTACTGCCGGCGTTATCGTCCGGCGGCGCGGTTCCCCGAGCCGGTAGACACGTCGACGTGCCACGTCGGGTTCCGGTGTGTTGTGAGGGTGAAATGACGCCGGGAGTAGTTTTTACAATTGCGCGCAAACTACGCGCAATTGTAAAAACTACTCCCGGCGTCATCTGAATATGGAAGAGCTGCTGCAACGCTTGTCGTCGGATATCGCGCTCGCGGTCGAGGCCGCGGCCGTGCTCATCATCACCGTCGGCTCGCTCGAAGCGTTCATCGTCCTGTTCGGCGTCGGCTTCGGATCGCGCGCGACGCACGGCGCGCGCAAGAAAGTGTGGCGGCGCTATGGTGTGTGGCTGCTGCTCGGCCTCGAGTTCGAACTGGCCGCCGACATCATTCGCAGCGTGATTTCGCCGACCTGGATCGACATCGGCCAGCTGGGCGCGATCGCCGTCATCCGCACGTTCCTGAACTACTTCCTCGAGAAGGATCTCGAAGCCTCCGAGGACACCGAGATCGAGGCGGCGGCGCGCTAGGTGGTGATGGTTTCGGATCCGCACGCAGGCCAGCCGGTTCTCGCGAGCGGACCCGCTCCCGCGGGCGCGCGGCTCACGGTGATCCTCGTGCACGGCCGCGGCGGCACCGCGGCGGGCATGATCGATCTGTCCCGGACCCTCGGGATCGACGACGTGGCGTACCGAGCGCCGCAGGCCGCGGGCAACACGTGGTATCCGCTTTCGTTCCTCGCGCCGATGGCGCAGAACGAGCCGGGGCTCTCGTCGGGCTTGAGCGTGCTCGGAAATCTCGTCACGACGCTCGAGCGCGATGGCGTCGCCTCGTCGCGAATCGCGCTGCTCGGGTTCTCCCAGGGCGCGTGCCTGACCCTCGAGTTCGTCGCGCGCCACGCGCGTCGCTATGCGGCCGTGGTCGGACTCAGCGGGGGAGTGATCGGTCCGCCGGGCACGCCGCGCAACTACAGCGGGTCGCTGGCCGGGACGCCCGTGCTGCTCGCGTGCAGCGACGTGGACGCGCACATCCCGCTCGAGCGCGTGCACGAATCGACCACGGTGTTTCGCGCGCTGGGCGGCGTCGTCGACGAGCGAATCTACCCGGGGATGGGGCACACCGTGACCGACGAAGAAATCGAGCTCGTCAGAAAGCTCCTGCGGTGACGCTCGAGGACTTCGTCGCGTCGCTGAAGAACACGGCGCCGCCGGCGGTCGCGCCGGTCCTGGTCGCGCTCTGGTACGACGGCCGCGGCGACTGGGACGAAGCCCACCGCGTGGCGCAAGACGTCGACGACGCCTCCGGCGCGTGGGTTCATGCGTACCTCCATCGCAAGGAGGGCGACGCAGGCAACGCCGCGTACTGGTACCGGCGGGCCGGCCAGCCCGTCGCGAAAGGGCCGCTCGACGACGAGTGGCGGGAAATTGTGACAGCGCTGTTGGGGTCAAACCGGGGTCTGACCCCGGTCTGACCCCACCCTCTTGACTTGTTCTATTGTGCTAGTACAATAGACACTACATGGGCGGGCTGCTCACCGTTGACCACCGGCATCCCACGCCCCTCTACGCCCAGCTCGAACAGGCGATCCGCGGGGCCATCGGGGCCGGGCGGCTGCCGCCGGGCGCCCAGCTGCCCACCGTCCGACAGCTGGCGGTCGAGCTCAAGGTGAACGCCAACACGGTCGCGCGCGTCTACGCCGACCTCGAGCGCGCGGGCGTGCTCGAAACGCGGCGCGGCGTCGGCACGTTCGTCGCGGCGGCGCAGCCGGCGCTCGGTTCGAAGCGCGGCCGGGAAAACGAGCTCAAGGCCATTGTCCGTCGTGCGATCGACGAGGCCGCGTCGCGCGGCTTTTCGATCCGCGACGTCCTCGGCGTCGTGGAAGCGTACGACGAGAAAACGAAGTCATCGTGAATCGCCGGACTGTCACGCGGAGTGCGGATCAGACCTCAGGAGGGGACATGCGCGGCAACATCGTTTCGGTGATCGTGCTCGTAGTGCCGATCGTGCTCGGCGGGCTCGCGGTCGCCGCGACCGGCAATCCGTTGTGGATCATCGGCGGCGCAGCGATTGGGCTGCTCGCCGCGCAATCGCCGAAGGTCTCGCGTCAGTGGGAGCGCGCCATCATCCTGCGGCTCGGCAAATACATCGGCATGCGCGGGCCGGGGCTCTTCTGGATCGTGCCGCTCATCGACACGGTGCAGATCTACATCGATCAGCGCGTGATGACGACGGGGTTTGCGGCGGAGCAGACGCTCACCGCGGACACCGTGCCGGTCAACGTCGACGCCGTGCTCTTCTGGATGGTCCACGATCCGGAAAAGGCCGCGCTCGAAGTGCAGAACTACTACAACACGGTGAGCTGGGCCGCGCAGACCGCGCTGCGCGACATCATCGGACGCACGTCGCTCGGCGATCTGCTCCGCGGCCGCGAACGGATCGAAGAAGAGCTGCAGAAGCTCATCGACGGCCGCTCCAACCCGTGGGGCGTCACCGTGCAATCGGTCGAGATGCGCGACATCGTCATCCCGGCGTCGCTCCAGGACGCGATGTCGCGCGAAGCGCAGGCCACGCGCGAAAAGCAGGCGCGCGTGATTCTCGGCCAGGCCGAGATGGAGATCGCCGCGAGCTTCGCGAAAGCGTCCGAGCAATATCGCGACAACCCGACCGCGCTCCATCTGCGTGCGATGAACATGCTCTATGAAGGGCTCAAGGAAAAGGGCGCGCTCATGCTCGTCCCGAGCTCGGCCGTCGAGTCCATGGGCATGGGCGGGTTGATGGGCTCAGCTGCGCTGATGCAGCAGAGGTTGACCACAACGGGCGGCGGCGAGGACGTGAAGTAGCTGCAAGGAGTCACGACCATGGCTAAGGGCGACATCGACATCAGCAGGATTCCGGCGAGCGGGATTGGCGGTCTCGGGCTACTGGCGATGGCGGGCATCACGGTGTATTTCGTACCGCAGCTCCGGGCGGTCGGCATCCCGACGGTGCTCGGCGGCGTGGTCATCGGCCTCACGCTGGTCGCGATTCGAAACCGCCGCGTGCGAACGCTCGCAACGATAGGCGCCATCGTTGCGGCCGCGGCATTCGTCGCCGCGGTGATCGTGATGCTGCGCGGGTTGGGGAACCCCAGTTAGAATCGGGGCGTGAAGCTCGAACCCTTTCTCCTCGAACGCTGGATGACGCGTCACGAGACGCACGTCCGGTACGACATCGCCGAGAGCGGCATCCTGCCGCTCTCGACCAACGACCTGCTGGATTTCGAGCCCGTCGCGGAGCGCGCCGCCACGCTCGAGCGGCTGACCGCGCTGCCACTCGGCTACAGCGAGGCGCGCGGAACCGAGGCGCTGCGCGGGCAGCTGGCCGCGACCTACGCGCGCGGCGACGCCGATCACATCCTCGTCACGACCGGCGCGATCGAAGCGAACTTTCTCCTGTTCAACGTGCTGCTCGACAAGGGCGACCACGTCATCGCGCCGTATCCGGCGTATCAGCAGCTCTACAGCGTGCCGCGCGCGATCGGCTGCGACGTGTCGCTGTGGCATGTCGGCCCGGACACCGGCTACCGCTACGATCTGAAGGCGCTCGAACGGCTGCTCACGCCTCGCACCCGCGTCATCGTCGTCAACACCCCGCACAACCCGACGGGCGCGATGATGCCGCCGGCCGACGCGAAGCGCGTCTACGAGATGGCGGAGTCGGTCGGCGCCACCGTGATCGGCGATGAAGCGTATCGCTGGCTCGCGGTCCCCGACGGCGAACCGTTCGCGCCGCCGATGTTCGATCTCGGCGAGCGCGGCATCAGCGTCGGCACCCTGTCGAAGCCGTTCGGCCTGCCGGGCCTGCGCATCGGCTGGATTGCCGGCCCGCCGGATCTGATCAACGCGTGCTGGGGCATGCGCGACTACATCACGCTCAGCCCGGGCAAACTCAACGACGCGCTCGCACAGCTGGCGATGACGCATCGCGAGCAGATCGTCGAACGCAATCGGCGGATCATCACCGCCAATCTCGCCGCCGCGAGCCAGTGGATGCGCGATCGCCAGGACATGGTCACCTGGACGCCGCCGCGCGGCGGGCTGCTGGCGCTCTTCAAGTACGATCTGCCGATGCTCTCGCTCGAGCTCGCCGACAAGCTCGCGACCGACTACAGCGTGATGCTGGCGCCTGGATCAGCGTTCGGCTACGAGCACCATCTGCGGCTCGGCGTCGGACAGCGGCCGGACATTTTCGCCGCCGGGCTCGAGCTCGCGGGGAAGTGCTTCGATCAAGTTAGAAGTTCGAAGTTAGAAGTTCGAAGTTAAGCTCAACCCGGGGCAACCATGGACAGCCGAACCGTCGTCGCGTGGATCCAATTGGCGGTTGGCGCGTTCCTGATAGGACGGGCTGTCAGTTACCGGCGTGCCGGCCGGGGCATTTGGAAATTCTCTGTCATTCCGGGCCTGCTCTCGACCGCGCTCGGTGTCCAGATGCTGACGACCGGCTGGGTGCGCGCCGCCGCGTGGGTGGTGATGGGCGTCGGCGGAGTGTTCGCGCTTGCGGGCATGTTTCAAGCACGCGATCGGTTCGGCTTGTGGTCGAACATCGTCTTCTGCGCCTTCTCCCTGCCCATCGCGCTGATCGAGCTGCGGTTCGACGATCTCTCCGCGTGGCAATGGGCGCTCTTCGCCGGCTTCGGCGTCGTGTTGGTGACGCTGCTGGCGGTGACGATCGTCCGGCTGACCAGAAGCTACAAGCGCGTCGCGTTGCCGAGCGCGTAGCCGAGCGCCACGCCCGCGATTCCCCCGACACACTGCACGAGCACGTTCGCCATCGCGACGAGCGGCCGGCCCTCATGCATGAGCGTGAACGTGTCGAGCCCGAACGTCGAGAACGTCGTGAAGCCGCCCAGGATGCCGACGAACACGAACGTCCGCGCGGTCATGCTCATGCGGATCTGCCCGGCCACCAGCAGCCCGGTCAGGATGCCGATGACGAGACAGCCGATGAGGTTGACGATGGCGGTGGCGGCCGGGACAGCGTGCGTCAGCCTGTGAGAGACGAACGAGTTCATCGCATGACGCGCCACTGATCCGAGCGCGCCACCAATCGCGACTGCGATCCACGTTTGCACGGGACACTCCTACGAATGCCGTCCGTAGGAGTCATTGGCCGTCGAAGTGCTGCGGCGGTTTCAGGGTGGACTCCACCACCTCGGCAAGCAGATCCATCATAGAGTACCTCTCCCCAAAGGAGTCAGTCGTGTCGCTCACTTCGCTCACGGGCCAGGTCGCCGTCGTCACCGGTGGTGGCCGCGGGATTGGACGCGCCGTCGCACAAACCCTGGCGGCGGCCGGCGCCGCGGTGGCGGTGATCGCGCGCTCGCAAGCCGAGCTCGCTGAGACCGTCGCCCTTATCCAACGCGACAACGGCCGCGCCGACGCGTTCGTCGCCGATGTCACGCTGCCCGACGCCGTGCGGCGCACGATCCAGGCGATCGAGCGCTCATGTGGGCCGATCGATCTGCTCGTCAACGGCGCTGGCGCGATCAAGCCGTTCGGGCCCGTTTGGACGATCGATGCTGATGAATGGTGGCGCACGATGGAGGTGAACATGCGCGGACCGCTCATGTGCATTCAGTGCGTGCTCGCCGGCATGGTGACGCGGCGGCGAGGACGGATCGTCAACATCACGAGCGGCGCCGGCGCGGTGGGCACTCCGTACTATACGAGCTACACCGCGAGTAAGACCGCGCTCACCCGTCTCACCGAGTGCATCGCGCTCGAAACGAAGCCCTACGGCGTGGCGGTGTTCGCGATCTCGCCAGGCACCGTGCGGACGAAAATGACGGAGTACTCGCTGGAATCGCCCGAAGGCCAGACGTGGCTGCCGTGGTTCCGCCAGATCTTCGAGCAGCACATCGACGTGCCGCCGGAACGTCCGGCGCATTTGATTCTCGAGCTCGCCTCAGGTCGTGCGGACGCTTTGTCGGGCCGGACGCTTTCGATCTACGACGACCTCGACGTCGTCCTGAACAACGTCAAGCGCGTCGAGGCGCAGAATCTTTATTCGCTCAAGATGGACAGGCTTGCCGAAGCGGGTGCGAATCCCGCGGCGCGCATCGTCGCCGCGGCGCGCAATGCGCCTCCAAATGAGGAGTGAGCTGACGGCATCACCGTGCGTCCCACCGGCGGACCATTGACGGCCGTCACGATCGATCCCGTCGAACAAGACGCAGCGCGAAAATCAGAAAAACCGCAGGAAACCCGCAAGGATCCGCGCTGAGCGATGACGTAAAACTCCAGGACGGGCTGGTGCACGCGAACTTTCGCGGCAGCCTCGAGGAGGCGTCATGCGCATCCACGCCGTCGTACTTTCCGCGGCGATCCTGGCAGCGTCCTGCGGCGGTTCGTCCAACAACCTGGGCCAACCCGGTCAGCCAGTCCTCGTCGGCCTCACGATCACCGGACCCGTGACGTTCTCACCGGACGAGACCGTGCCGTACACGGTCAACGGCCGCATGAGCGACGGGACGACGCAGAACTACACGACGAAGGTCACGTGGGTATCGACGAACACGTTGATCTTGACCGTTGCGGCCGATGGTCGAGCCTCCGGCAAGGGCTCGGGCGACGTCACGATCCTGGCGTCGTCGGGAAGGTTCACCGCCAGCATCAATGTCCTGGTGACGCCCAGCGGAACGTTTCGATTGACGGGCACGGTGACCGAATCGTCGCTGCCGGTGGCGAACGCACAGGTCCTCGTCACGGCGGGCCACGGCTCGGGCAACCTGACGCAGACGGATTCCCAGGGCATGTACCGCCTCTACGGCGTGAGAGGCGACATCGAGGTCACCGTGACCAAAGCTGGCTACGAGCCGCTGACCAGGGGGATCAGCGTCACAAAGAGTGACGTGCTCGATTTTCCTGACCTCGCGCAGGTCGGCGCGCTTCCATCTCTGGCAGGAACGTACACGCTGACGATGACGGCCTCGCCCTCGTGTCCGACGACCGGGACGACGTTCACTCCGCCGTTGCCCGACTACGCGCGGCAGCGGACGTACGTCGCCACGATTGCCCAGACCGGCGCGCGCCTCGACGTGACGCTCAGCGGCGCGAATTTCCTGATTCAAGGCGGCAAGGGCAACGTATTCACGGGCCGCGTCGAGCCCGGCGACGTGACGTTCGTTCTCGGCACGCCAGACTTCTACTACTACGGCTACTACAACCCGGATTACGGCTTCGTGGAGAAGCTTCCCAACAATGAGTTCCTGACGTACTGGGGCCGAGTCAACGCGGTGCGATCGCCCGCAAGCCTTTCGGGCGGCGTCATTGGCGGCGGGTTCATGCTGTTCACCGGCAGCACGACGGCACGGGTGGTCAAGGGCATTTGTTACGACGGCGGCACGCTCACGCTCGTGCCGCAGACGGCCGCGACGCGGCGGCGGTAGCGTCCGCGGGGACCGGCGACGGGGTAGGTCTTTCCTAAGACTGCCTGCGGCCCGCGACGCGTCGCGCGCGCAGGAGGCCAAGAGCTCCGAACACGAGAGCGAAGGTCGAGGGCTCCGGTACGGCCGCCGAGTCAAGGGAACCACCCATGGCGAAGGAACTGCCCAACGAGTTTTGGATGGCGCCTACGGCCGCGGCGTTGAGCGCGAACGTTTCAAACAGGTTCTGGTCGGCCGCGGTATAGACCCGCGAGCCATAGACCACTCCTGTTCCCAAATCGGTGTACGCGGCAACTCCGCCCGTTCCGGCGAGCAGGCTGCCGAGATTTGTCGAGACGTCGAAGAGGGAGAGGGTCTCGGTAGGATTCAAGCTGTCGTAAATGTAGGTATTAATCCGGACGCTTGCCGATGTCACGGCAATCCCCACGGGCACGTTGAAAATGAAGAGGTCGCGAAAGAGTCCGCCGGCCCCGCAATTCGAACACAGCCCCGTGATGTAGTTGGCGCCCCCAGGCTCGTTGCTCGTCCCCGACTCTCGGTACCAGCCAGTCGCGGAGGCGTTCAGGGTGATTCCTCCATTCAGAATCAGCTGAACGTCACCCGGATTGCCCAGGGAGTTAAAGAAGATGGACCCGGCCTCAGCACGGGACTGAAAGGCACACACCATCGACAAGGACAACAGCGCCGAGCCGACGATTCGCTTGGGCATGTGCTGCGACCAAGCAAGAACACGGCCGCAGCTGGGCACGCCAAATTGTGTGGGAAACTCGGCACTGCGGAGTAGAAGTCTTGATTTCGGCTGAGAAACGTCACCCGAACGAGAACTTCACTCGGCTTGCCGAGCCGCAGCTCGGCGAAGCCGAGCGAAGGCTGGTGGGCCGCGGAGGGATCGAACCTCCGACCCTCTGGTTAAAAGCTGGTCTTCGCCCGAATCTCCTGCAATTCTCTGCAAGCGCCTGCACTGCGAAATCAGCGTGATTCCGCGGGATTTGCTACATTTCTCGTCGTCACGTGTTTTCAGTCGCGTGCAGTCACTGGCACAGTCTTGTGCCCACCTAGTGCCCATGCCGAGAGTGACCTTCACTCCACTTTCTGATCCGCAGGTGCGCGGCCTGCGCGCCGCCGACGTCCGCTACGACGTCCGTGACGGCCTCTCACGCGGTTTGCTCATTGCGGTGCTACCAAGCGGCCGGAAACAGTGGGCGCTGCGCTACCGCTGCCGGGGCCGGATGAGACGCCTCGTGCTCGGCGATTTCCCGGACCTCAGCCTCTCGAAGGCACGCGAAGCCGCCGAACGCGCGCGCGTCCGCCTGCGCGATGGTCATGATCTCGTCGCCGAACGACAGGAGGCAAAGGCGCGGCCGACAGACACCGTGGCGCTTCTGGTCGAAGAGTACCTTCGCGAACACGCACGCAAGCGAAAGCGGTCGGCTGCGGAAGACGAACGGATTCTCGAGAAGGACGTCCTTCCGTACTGGCGCGATCGGTCGGTCCGGGAGCTCACGCGCCGCGACGTCCGCGCGATCATCGAGCGCGTGGAGAAGCGCGGGGCGCCGATTATGGCAAACCGGACGCTCGAGATCATCCGGAAGATGCTCAACTTCGCCGTTCGTCGCGACTGGCTCGACGCGAACCCGGCGTCGCAGATCGACAAGCCAGGCGTCGAACGATCCCGCGATCGCGTGTTGTCAGATGACGAAATTCGATCTCTGTGGGCGCTGCTCGAGCGGTTTCCGGTAACGAGTGAGAAGCAAGCGCCGGGGCGCAAGCGCGCCAAGGCGAGCACGAGCGGCGACTTTTGCCCCGTGAGCCCCGCGCTGGCGGCCGTGCAGAAGTTGAGACTGATCCTCGCGCAGCGGGGAGGGGAGATCGTCCATATGCGGTGGCAGGATCTCGACCTGCAGGCCGGCTGGTGGACGATCCCCGGCGAGTACACAAAGAACGGTGAGCTACATCGTGTGCCGCTGCCGGCGACGGCCGTCGAGTTGATCGAGGCGCAGTCGAAGGCGGAGAACGCCGTATTCGTTTTCACAGGCCGCCAGGGTGCCCTCGTCGAGGACCGCGTGGGGAAGGCTGGAGCCGCTCTTTCGCGAGTGCTCGGATTCGAATTCCGGTCACACGATCTCCGACGGACCGCCGCGACCCGAATGGCGGCGGCCGGCGTTCCGCGAGAGCACATCGCTCGGGTGTTGAACCACATCGAAGGTGGACCGCGTTCCACCCGGGTCTACGACCGTTACAGCTACGATGCGGAGAAGCGCCGCGCTCTCGAGGTCTGGTCGCGCGACCTGAAGCGAATCATCGAACGAAAGACGGGCGCTGACGTCGTCGAGCTGCGGCGTGCGTAGATTGCAGGAGGGTAACGATGCGACCTCCCCAAATGCCGCCGGCTTGCCAGTATGCCTGTAGTGGCATATCATGAAGAAGCTCCCTCCGAGCTCCGGACCTGACGTCGCGCCGAAACCGGTTCGGTGGATCGGCGAGAGCAAGCGTGACCTAAGCGCTTTTCCAAACGAGGTCAAGCTCCGCGTCGGCGGAGCCCTCTGGGATGCGCAGGTTGGTCTCAAATCGCCGGTAGCGAAGCCCCTCAAGGGCTTCGGCGGCGCCGGCGTGCTCGAGGTCGTTGTCGACTTCGACGGGGACGCGTTTCGGACGATCTACACAGTGCGGTTTCCAGAGGCTGTGTACGTCCTGCACGCGTTTCAGAAGAAGTCTCGACGAGGCATCGCGACGCCGAAGGCCGAATTGAGACTGGTAGAGGCGCGGCTTGCTCGCGCAAAAGAGGACTACGACCAGTGGCTAAGAAATCGCCAATCAAAGTGACCGCGAGCTCCGGCAATGTGTTCGCAGACCTCGGAGTTCCAGAGCCCGAGGAAGAATTGGCCAAGGCGCAGCTCGCGAGTCGGATTCGCGAGGTGGTGCGACTCAAACGGCTGACTCAAGTGGCCGCCGCTGCGCTGATGGGGATCGACCAGCCGAAGGTGTCGGCCCTACTGAACGGTCGACTCACGAGCTTCTCGAGCGAGCGTCTCATGCGCCTTCTGACGCGGCTGGGGCAGGATGTTGAGATCGTGCTCCGAACGAAGCCGCGCGGCCAACGGCGAGGGCGGATTCGTGTCGTCCAGGAAGCCCACACATAAGGTACAAGCGCGCCGCGGCTGAAACCGGGCGACGCGGGCCGGTCGTTTGGAGGCGGACATGGGACGGTTCCTCAGGGCACTCAAGGTAGGCGTGGCGAGCTTCAAGGAAGGCATGGGCCCCGGCGCGTACCAGATCGCTGGTCGTACCGTTCATTGTCCTCATTGCGGGCACGAAGAATTCGTGCTCGGGCGCGCTCTCCTCAACTCAGCAGGGGCGACTTTCCTCAAGCTCGATTGGGCAGACCCGTCAGCCGCAACCCTCGTGTGCGCCGAATGCGGCCGCATCGAGTGGTTTGCGCAGGAACCGGAGCGCGCCGCGTCCTGACGCCTTCCTAACGGCTCGCTGTGCGGCGCTCGCGGTTGAGCGCCAAGTCTGTGGTCGGACCGACGTCGTTGTCGGTCCGCGATCCCATCGGTGGTGGGCCTCGTCACAACGAGGCACGTCGGCGAAGACTTCCGGCGCGACCGTGACGCGATCGACAAGTACTACAACGGTCGCTGATGAGCGTTGCAGCCGGAGGCAGCTGATGTTTGTGAGACGACCGTGGACCTTCTCAGTGGGGGCGTCGTGAGAAACCCTGTCATGGCAATGGTGCTGCTCGCTGCGCTTGTGCAGACTCCGCAAACTGTGCCGATCCTGCCAACCCTGACGCCGTTCTTCATGTCGCGAGAAGTCGAGGGTGGGCCTGCGTTTCTGATCGAGTGTCGGAACACCACGAGCGCTGGCATCTCGTCGGGATCCGAAATCTGGGCCCTGGCCAGAAGCGCGATTCGGATCGATGGCACTGTTCTCGATGAACAGGGGCGAATTGGTCCGGGTCTCACCATGGACATTCCGCCTGGCGGAACGTGGCGAGGAATCATCGAGTTGCGTCAGACAGCGGCAGGCACCTCGTACGCAACGGCCTTTGGCGCTAACGTCCGAATGCCAACGGTCGTCGCCCTAAATGCGGGAAGGCATGCAATCGCCGTCCGGTGCGCTGGACTTTGGTCGACCGATCTTCCGTTCTACTGGGAGAAGTGAACCGTGAGGCGGTTGCACAGGCGAACTGCGCGTCATTAGAAGACCGTGTTAACTGAATTGTCGGGTTCCCGACACTGTCGGCAACCCGACCGATCTTCCCGCCCGCACTTTTCTATCCTGAGGTCATCCGACGTCGCGAGATGTCGGGCGTCGAAATAATTCCGGCCCGACGCCTGACAGGAAAGCTCGCGAAACTGCGTCCTATCTAGTAGGTGCCCGCGGCGTCGCGGTCGGCCTCTCTGGCCGAATCGACGCGGCGCGCAGAAGGAGCCCCCACATGGACACCGTTCCGATCAGCCCGCTCGCCCTGCAGACGACTGGCGGACCCAAGCCGCCGCTCAGGCTGCTTCGATTTGCGGCCGTGCGGTCACGCACGGGCCTGTCCCGGTCGACGATCTGGCGCCTCGAGCGTCGCGGGGCCTTCCCTCGGCACCGGCGGATTTCCGCCAATGCCGTGGCTTGGGTCGACGAAGAGATCAACGACTGGATTCGATCGAAGGTCGGTCCCATCGAGTCGATCGCGCCCGCGGCACCAGACGAGGGTTCCCTTCGCAGTCGCCGCCTGACGTCAACTGGTCCCGGAGGTGCGCATGTCCCATCCCGAAAAGGTTCGCGCTCGACTCGAGATCCTCGATAAGCGCCTGGCGCGGCTTCGCGCGGAGCGGGACCGCCTCGTCGCCCGCGCGAGCCGGACCGAACGGCGTCGAGACACGCGGCGAAAGATCGTGATCGGCGGCACGGTGCTCGCGGCCATTGAGCACGAAGGCGTGCCGGCCCTCCGAACGCACGAGGAGCTCGTGCGGTGGCTCGATACGCGGCTGAGCCGGCCGCACGATCGCGTGGTCTTCGATCTCGATCGAGGCACGTCCGCCTGACCACTGCGCCAAACCAACGGCCGGAATCTGCGGCGTCGTTTTGGCGATCAGTCGCCTGTGGCCGGCGTGGCGCCGGCGGGGCACGCGTGGACCGTGGAGGCAGGCCACAGGCGCACTTTGGCGTTTCTTCGAAACGCCGTTGCGCGCCTGTGGCCTGCGTGAGGAGGCGTCATGGAGTTTGAATACGACCGCAGCCTGTTTGGCGGCGGGCAGCCGTCCGACAGTGGCGGCAGTCTGCATCTCTCGTTTCGCTCGGGCTCGCGGGCCGGCGGCGCGTCGGGCGGCTCCGCGTACGACTACATCACCCGCGAACGGGAGTACGACGATGAGGATCGCGATCCGGCGATCTACACCGAGTCGGATCACATGCCGTCGTGGGCGCAGGAGGACCCTCGCGAGTACTGGGAGGCCGCGGATCTCTACGAGCGTGCGAACGGCCGGCTATATGTCAGTGCCGATTTCGCGCTGCCGCGTGAGCTGAGCGCTGAAGATCAAATCGATCTCGCGCGCGCCTTCGCCCACGAGATGACCGACGAGGAGCGTCTGCCGTACACGCTCGCGATCCATGAGGGCCGCGACGACAAGGGGAATGAACACAATCCGCACGCGCACCTGATGTTCTCCGAGCGGCGCAACGACGGCATCGAGCGCGGACCCGAGGAGTGGTTCAGTCGCGCGAACTCCGCAGATCCCGAGCACGGTGGCGCCGCCAAGAGCCGCACCTTTCATGGCCGCGAGTGGGTGGAGCACGCGCGCGAGCGCTGGGCGGATCTCACGAACCGGAAACTCGAAGAGCTCGGACGGTCGGAGCGAGTCGATCATCGGAGTTACGAGCGCCAGGGCATTGACCGCGAGCCAGGCCGCCACTACGGACCCTCAGCGCCGTACGTGTCCGGCCGCGGCGGCGCGCAGAGTCGACTCGACGATGCGCTCGCGGTAGGGGATCGAGAAAAGGCCGTGCACGATCTCGACAAGGAGATTGCGCGACTCGAGGACGCGCGCGCGTCGATCGTTCGTGACGGGCTTCCGGAGGATCGGCAGCCCGAGCCCCGTGACTACTCGCATTCCGATGGGGCCGGAGGCCGGGGCTCTGATTCCTGGGAGCGCTGATCATGTCGAGCGCACTTGACGCGTTTCGCGCACAGAAAGAAGCGGTGGAGCAGATCCACGCACGTCTCACCGACATGTCGGATTTGCTCCGCACGATTAACGGCCAGGTTGAAGCGATCGCCGCGAATCCGACACTGCATCGCTTCGTGAGCGACGAGACGAATCTTCTGGAGCAAACCCAACGGACGCTGCGCGAGCTGCGGGCGTTTCGCGAAGAAGAACGTCGTCGCTTCTGGCCGGGCGTGTGGCGACGATGGGCCGTCGCACTTGTGTTCGCGCTCGCCTCAGCCGCCGCATGCGGCGCTGGCTACGTATGGGCGGCGGGTCCACATGAGGCGGAGCTGGCGGCGCTGCGTGCGCGCGCGGAGTTACTCGACTATGTCGCGCAACGCGTGATCAAGATGACGCCGAGCGAGCGTAGCGAGTTTGACGCCTTGATGAAGTGGAACGACCGCTCCAAGCGCTGAGCCGTGCTGGACGGACGAGAGACGTGCGAGAATGAGCGCGACACCCCCAGAGCTGAATTGATCCGTCTCGATTCCTGGAGGCCTGATGGGCATCGACCACCTTCGCCAGGGCTTGCGGTCGCTGGCGCGCACGCCGTGGTACTCGCTGACGGTCATCATTGTCGTCGCGCTCAGCGTGGCGTTGTCCTCGACCGTGTTCGCGATCGTCGACGGCGTCTTGTTCAAGTCCTTACCGTACGCACATGCGGAGGAACTGTTCGTCCTCGGTGGGCCGAACGGCGGTTACGCGGCGTCGGTGCGGGAGGTCCAGGAGTGGGCCGGTGCCGCGCCCGAAGCCGCCTTCGGTGTCTTCCAGCATGTCTTCGATCTCGGGGCGATTGGTGACGTGCGCCCGCGGCGCATTCGCGCGGGCGGCGTCGATCGTAACTTCTTCAGAGTCGCCGGCATCACGCCCATCATTGGCGGCTTCACCCCGGACGACTTCGAGCCGACGGCGGGTCTTGTGCCGGCTCTCGTGTCATATGCCATCTGGCAACGTGACCTCGGCGCGCGGGCGGACGTCGTGGGTGTGCGCCTCGACGTCGTCGCGCCCGTCAATCACCTGGGCATCAGCTTGCCTGGCGTGCGCGTTGCCGGAGTCCTGCCGCCCGACTTCGTCTTTCCGAATCCTGGCGAGGCTGCAGACGTGATTGTGCCCATCGCGCTCACGCCTGAACACGCGAGCGATCGCAACTGGAGCCTCGCGAGCGCGATAGTTCGGCTACCGCGCGGTCTGTCAGCGGACGTCCTCACCGCGAGGGTGAACGCCGTGGTCGCCACACAGGGTTTCCCCGAACCATCAAGAGGCTTTTCGAAGGGCATCAACGCGGACGGGCTCGGATCCTGGCTGCGGCGGCGGGTGGCGGGTAACTTCCAAATCGCCTTCGACATGGCGATGGTGCTCGTCGGTCTTGCCTGCATCAACGTCTCGGGTCTCGCCGTCGCGCGCCGGAAGCAGCGAAGCCGGGAGTTGTCGGTTCGACGTGCGCTCGGCGCGACTCGTTGGCAGTTGTTGCGTGTGACGCTCAGCGAGGTCCTTCCCGTCGTGGCGGTCGGATCCATCGCGGGCCTGGTCGCGACGCCGATCGCGCTGAACGCGGTGCTTCGATGGCTGCCGGCGGGATTCGCATTGCTCAAGACGCCCGCGGTTGACTGGCGCGTCGTGACGTTTGCAGTGGTTGCCGCAGGGATCACAATCGCGGCGAGTTGTGTGGCGGAGCTGCGCGTGCTGTCTGACCGTGCGATCGCAATCAGGGTCGGCCGGGGGCGAAGTGTGACCTTGCAGCGAGGTAGGTTCGGCACCGCGCTGATCGCTTTGCAGATTGCGATGGCGTCCGTACTCACGGTGGCGGGCGCGGTCGTGGTCGGCAGTTTGTGGCTCGCGTGGCAGCAGGATCCGGGCTACAACGTCGACCACACGGTGGTCCTCGACTTCTCACCAGGTGGCGGCCCGGCTCCCGACCGGTTTGCGCGGGTCAACGCCTTTATGGACACCTGCCGGCGGATCCCCGGGGTCGAGCAAGTCGGCGTCATCGGGGCGAAGTTGCTGACGTTGTCAGTTCAGTTTGCGGGAATCCGTCCGCCCCAGGGCGCGCAACGCGTCGACGTGCAATCGATGCCGGTGGGTGGCGATTTCTTCACGATGCTTGGTCTGCAGGCAATTGAGGGGCGACTGCCAAGTGCGCAGGAGTTCACACCGGGCGCGCGCACGGTCGTTCTTAGCGAACGCGTGGCGCGCGCGTACTGGCCGGGGCGGCCAGCCGCCGGTCAGCTGCTCGAGGGCAATCAGCCTGGAGTGACCTGGACGGTGGTTGGCGTGGTGCGCGATGCTCGGTACCTCTCGCTGACGTCGTCAAGACACGGTCAGATCTACATTCCGTACCTCGTGTCTCCGAACTCGACGATGCTCGTCCGCACGACGTCGACGTCCGATACGTTCCGCGCGGCCCTTACCGCAGCGCGTCAGGTTGGCAGCGGCTTCGGCGTCACCCGTGCAGTCACGATGACCGAGGCGCTCGGCGAGTCAGTCGGCATCAACATGTTTGGTGGCTGGCTGTTCGGCGGATTTGCCATTGCCGCGCTGGCGATCACGAGCGTCGGCATTCTTGGCGTCATCGCGATGTCGACGGCGCGGCGCACGCAGGAACTGGGCGTGCGCGTCGCGCTTGGCGCCACGCGCGCAGCTGTCGTGCGGCTCATTCTTCAGGAGCAATTCGCGTCGGTGGCCGCTGGCCTTTGTGCCGGCGCGCTCGTCGCCAGATGGGCCGTGACATTTCTGCGGACGTATCTCTATCAATTCACCGTGTACGATCCGCGGCTTTGGTCGATCGCCGGCGGAATCGTGCTCCTCGCCGCGCTCGCAGGCGCGTTGGTCCCGGCCATTCGCGCCAGTCGCGTCGATCCGATTGCCTCGCTTCGCGCGGAGTGATCGTTCGAGAATCCTCGCGAGTTGCAAGGCGTGATCAAGATGACCCCGACCGAGCGCGCCGAGTTGACGCCTTGATGAAATGGAGTGGGCCCTCCGAGCGCTGAGGCTTCCACTTCCGGCCATCGCCATTCGATTGGAGCACGGTGCTCGGCGGCGTCAAGGGTGCCCTCGCTTCGCTCGGCGGCTTCGCCGCCCTTGACGCCGCCTGCGCGCCGCGCGGTCAGGCAATTGCGACGGCCGGGCGCGAGTCGCTTAACGGCGCGTTGCGCAGTGTGGATAGCAAGTCGCCCAAGGCGCCTTGACTGGATTTGAACGACTGGCCTGCGGGGGCGGTATCACGCGCCCAGCGCGGCCGCGATCGTGATGGCAAGACCTGAAATCGCCCAGGCGCGCGGATCGCCGGCCGTGATGCCATAGAAATATGCCTTGAGCGAGAGGATTCCAAAGATGGCATGGAACGAGTTCAGCAAGCAGCAAGACTTCCCAATGTACGCAGAGCTCCGGCCCAAAGCGGCGTGGCGATATCTCACGCTCGAACGATTTGCGTGGCTTTTGGAGAACAAGAAGCTCTGGCTGGCACGCGGAGACTTGCTTGGCGATCCGCACGAAGGCACGCTGACAAGGGCGCAAGTCGAAGCCTTTCTCAAAGCTGACAGAGAAAAACCTGCGAGCAAGTTCGCCAACGAAACTCAGCGACAGGCCGATCTCTTTTTGTTGGTCGTGAAAATCCGAGCGAGCTTCTACGCAAACTGTTGGATCATGCTCGAGCACGAGTCGAACGCGATGTGGCATCTCTACTGCGGTTCCCACGAGGGCGTCGCTATCAAGACGACGATGGGGCAGCTACGCGATTCCATCCCGAACCAATATCCTGTCGTTCGAGTTCAGTACACCGAAGACATACCGCCGACGCTCGACCCGTTCCTTCTGGCCGGTCGAAAGCGGCTAGTCTTCGACTACGAGCGCGAAGCCAGGATTCTCTTTTTCGGTGACCTCCCTTCAGATAGCCCCATAGTCGAACATCCGACGTCCGTACCGGATCATCACGAAATCGAGTGGGCTGCGGCTGAACACGTCAACGAGATTCGCATCCATCCCAACGCGGACGGGCAGTTCTTCAACAAGGTCATCGGACTGCTGGGGCCGCTCGCGCCCTCCCTGGCTGCGAAGACACGTCGGTCTGAGATTGCCGAGTCTCCCTTTGCAGGGTTCAGCGCGCTCTGGCAAAAGAGCGAGGAACAGTGAGAGCAGCTTAGCGTATCTCGTTCGGCATAAACGGCGCGAGGGAAGCAACGACCTCCTCGACGGCTGCGATACACCGCTCTGCGGTGAGAAACAGTGGCGCGCTGTACTTGAGCTTGACCTCAGGGCTGAAGGCAATCTCTGGGTTGAGCTGCACATCGACCGTCGAGATCGGCACCGGCTGCGCACCAGGGACTTCGGCCGGCAACGGGAGACTCTTCAACAAGATGGCTCCGTCGTAGAAGGCAAGAAAGGACTGCGGGCCAGCGATGTCCGCGATGCGAACCACCATTGCCCGCACGCTGCCATCGGACAAGCGGTAGGTGATTCTCACGTCGTTGACCTGAACGAACGCGAGGTTGAGCCGGCGGTGCTTGTCGCGATTGTCGAGGCGGGCGAGCACATCGAGCGCGTTGGCTTCAGCATCGCCAGGCGCGGCCACAAAAGGCTGGAACCGCTCGACGATCGCTTGGACCTCCGGAGCGAGACAGGCCATGGTGCTGGTCCAAGACCTGCTGTCTCTCTTGGGGGCGCTACTTCGGATCGGAAAGGCGATCTTTTCGTCTGGCACTGGAACGGTCGCCGGGTTCGCGTGATAGTGACCGATGGCGAGCTCCCAGATTAGGTGGTCCAGCACGCTGCGTAAGTTATGAAACAAGTCTCCGACCAGCGGTGCCCACTCGAGGGGCGGCTCATCACGCACCACGGCGCGAACTCGGCATGTCGTCCCGCCGTTGTCAGGGTCCGGCTCGAGAACAGCTTGGTGCGGTTTACGCGCCGCGAAGGCCTGAGCCTCATCGCGCAAGGCTGCGAGGTGCTGCTTGGCGCGCGCTAGCTTGAGCAGCGCGCCGTCGATTGGACGTCCGCGGGGCTTCAGCAGAATGCACCTCGGGTTCTTGTGCCCACGATGTGCCCACGTGGGTTTTGGCAGGATCTCGGATCTCGAAACAGGGCCGGTTTTATTGGTGGGCCGCGGAGGGATCGAACCTCCGACCCTCTGGTTAAAAGCCAGGTGCTCTACCACTGAGCTAGCGGCCCGAACGAGCTAACGCTACTAACTTAGAACTTAGAACTTAGAACTCAAAACTTAGAACTCAAAACTTAGAACTCGAGACCTAGAACCACGTTCGAAGTTCTAAGTTTGAAGTTCTAAGTTAACACGCGCTTTTCAGATAATCCGCATGCCCATCGCGGACAGCACGAGCTCGGTTCCAAGAATCGCCGTCTGGTTCTGCGAGTCCAGGATCGGATTGATCTCGACGATGTCGAGCGCCATGAGGCGGCCGGAGTCGGCGGTCATCTCCATTACCATGTGCGCTTCGCGGTAGTCGAGGCCGCCTTTGACCGGCGTGCCGACGCCGGGCGCGATCGCCGGATCACACACGTCCATGTCGAACGAGACGTGCACGCCGACCGTCTCTTTGCCGGCAATCGCGAGCGCGCGCTTCATGACCGCCGCGATGCCGTGCTGGTCGATGTCGCGCATCGTGAAAAAGTGGACCTGCGCGGCGCGGATCTGCTCCTTCTCGAGGTCGTCGAGGTTGCGCGTGCCGATGAGCACCGTCTTGTCGGCGCGCACTTTCGGCGACCGCGCGCCAATCTTCGAGAGCTCCGCCGGCTCGGGGCCGAGCAGCGCGGCGAGCGGCATGCCATGCACGTTGCCGCTGGACGTCGTGGCCGGCGTGTTCATGTCGCCGTGCGCGTCGACCCAGATCAAACCGATTTCGCCGCCGTGCGCGGCCGCGAAATCCGCCGAGGCGCCGACCGATCCGGCAGCCAGAGAGTGGTCGCCGCCGAGCACCAGCGGCAGCGCGCCTTCCTCGTGCGACTGGTACACCTGCTTGTAGAGCTTCTCGCACACGCGCGCGATCTCGCGGATGTACTTCTTCTTCGGATCGCGCTGCGTCTGCGTCTCCGGAATCGGCGTCACGATGTCGCCGCGGTCCGCGACCGCGCAGCCAAGCGCCGTCAGACGCTCGCCGATGCCGGCGATCCGCACCGCCGACGGCCCCATGTCGACGCCGCGGCGGCCGCCGCCAAGGTCCAGAGGCACGCCGTGGATGTGCACGGTGCGTGCCTTCTTCTCGAGTGACGTCATCGAGCGGCGTCCTGTCCCGGGGTGGGGTGGAGCAGTGTCTCGGTCAGGGCCGCGAGGTCGTCCATCCACAACGGCTTGTAGCGGACGGTGGCGCCAAGCGCGCTCAGCTCAGCCAGGACCTCGTCCTTGAGGAAATAGTCGCCGGTGACGATGCCGACCGGCACGCCGCGGAACCGGGCGTCGGCACGGAGATTCCTCAGAAAGTCGAGGCCGCCCTGGCCGGGCATCCGCATGTCCAGGATGAGGGCGTCCGGCACCTGCCGGCTGGCGTCCTCGAGGGCCAGGGCCGCGGACTCGACGGTGGCTACGTCGTGCCCGTCGAGGCGGAGCATGCGCGCGAAGGTCTCGCTGACCGCCAGATCGTCATCAACAATCAGTATGCGAGCCACCAAGTTGGATTATGGCACTAGGGAGAAAGTGTTACGATACCGTTGCCGTTATGTTGCTGGCGTCAGGGCGGTTGTCCGTTCTGGCGATCGCCCTAACGGGCTGGAGGCTGGGTGTCGCCCATCTTCGTTCGACCGGTTCGGGAACAGCTCGAACACGATCGACTGATTCGTTTTCTACAAGCGAAGTACAAGCGCAAGTTTGACGTCGCCATCAACGTCGGCGATGAGCAAGTCGCGCCTTTCAAGGTCGGCACGGCGACCTTTTTCCCGGATCTCGTCCTGACCGACGGGAAGAAGATCACGGGGGTCGTCGAAGTCGAGAGCGCCGAGTCCGTCAACAACCTCGAGGCGATGGCGGAGTGGGTCCATTTCTCCAAGACCCGCAACGTCGCGTTCCACCTCTACGTCCCGGTGCAGGTGTACGACGCGGCGCGGCGGCTTGGCGAAGCGAACAAGGTGTCGGTGGCCGAGCTCTGGACGTATCGCCCGACGGCTGATGGATTCGACCTCGTGCGGATGACGCACGACGCGTCGGCGTCGCCGGCGCCCGCGCCGAGCAAGCCGGCAGCGGCCGCGGCGGCGCCGAAGCCTGCCGCGAAAAAACCGGTCGCCAAACCCGCGAAGCCCGCCAAGAAACCGCCGGCGAAGAGTGCCGCGCGGCGCGTGACGAAGAAGCCGGTCAAAGCGAGTAAGGGCAAGAGGTAGTTTTTTTGCCATTCATCCGAGTGACACGCGACAAGCGTGGGTACGAGTCCACGCTGGTGATGCACGCGTATCGCGCCACGAACGGCGGCCAGCGCGGCCGCGTGCTGTACCTGTTTCGATCGCCGTCGAACGTGCACCTCGGCCGCCGCGCGCTCGACACGGAAGTGATGGAAGCGCTCGAGCACACGCACCCGGATCTGAACTTCGACTGGCAGGCGCTCGTTCGCGATCCGGCGCTGCGATCGAGCACGAGCGACGAGGACTCGCGTCCGGCGCCGCGCCGGCAGCACGCGCGCCCGCAATCGCAGGCCGCGCCCTCCGCGCCGCCCGTCGTGATCGTCGAAGACGACTCGCTGCTGGGCAAGACGCTGGGCGCGGATCACGCGCGGCGGCTCCGGCAGCAGTTCGCCGAGCTGCTCCAGCGGATCGCCCGGCGCGCCCGGACCCCCGATGACCGGGACCGGCTGACCGAGCGGGCCGGACGTCTCAATCCTGACGGGTGGGCCGACGAGGCCGCGATCAAGGCGGCCGTGGTCACGGTCGAGGCCGATTGGGGCGCGATTTCGATGGAATTGCCGCGCCGGCGCCGCGGCCGTCGGGGCGGCCGGCACGCGAGCGAGGCGCGCGGAAACGCCCCGGTGGCCGCACCCTCCGCCGGGCCCTCTGGCATAATTGAAGAAAGTGGAGACGGCGATGGCGCAGAAACCGACAGCGTGGATCGCGAGGCTGACGCTCGCGACGATCGCGGCGACGACGATCGTCTCGGGGCAGACGCAGAAGCCCGCGCAGACCTCTCAGACGCCGCAGACGCCGACGGGCCAGCCGGGAACGATCTTCCGGGCGACGGCGAATAGCGTTTCGCAGAACATCATCCCGCGCGACGGGAAGGGCCAGTTCGTCTCCGATCTCCGGGCCGACGAAATCCAGGTTTTCGAAGACGGCGTCCTCCAGAAGGTCACGGTCTTTCTCCCGGTGATCGGCGGCCGTCCGATGGGCTCGGTCGCCTCGGCGGCGCCCCCGCCGGCGGCCTCGAGCGGCGGCCTGATTCTGCCGCGCACGGTTCCGCCGCCCGACGCCTCGGGCCGCATCTTCATCGTCTTCATCGACGACCTGCATCTGCAGGCGATGATGACGCCGAAGACGAAGGACCTGCTCAAGCAAATCCGCGACACCCTCGTCAAAGACAACGACCTGGTGGGGTTCGTGTCGAGCGGGTACTCGTCGATCGCGAGCGACATCCAGTACGACTACCAGCACAAGCGCTTCGACGAAGCGATCAAGAAGACGATGGGCGGCGGGCAGACGGCCGACGAGATCATCAAGGCGCCGGACGGCCAGGACGGGCCCTCGGGCACGCGGTATCTGGCGCACGTCGCGTTCGGCACGGCGAACGACATTCTCAAGCAGGCGGAGAAGATCACGAACCGCCGCAAGTCGTTCCTCTACATCAGCGGCGGCTACGATTTCGATCCGTTCAAGGATTCGCGCCTGAAGTATCAGCAGGACCAGTATTCGATCCCGGACAAGGGCGACGGCACCGGCGACATCGTGCAGAGTACCGACGCGCACAACTACAACGATCCGTTCGCGAAGAACGCCACGAATCAGTTCGCCGAGGCGGATCTGGTCGCGGAGCTGGCCGAGCTGATTCGCGCGGCCAACCGCGCCAACGTGACGTTCTACACGATCGACCCGCGCGGTCTGATGTCGATGATGGACATCGACCAGAACCTGACGTGGGAAGAGTGGAACGACAACCGGCGCGAGACCGTGACGTCGCTCCGGGTGCTCGGCGATCAGACCGGCGGGTTCTGCATCTGTGAGTCGAACGACTTCAAGAAGGGCCTGGCGCGCATCGACGCGGAGACGAGCGACTACTACATCCTCGGCTACAACTCGTCGAATCCCGATCCGCTGAAGTACGTGCGCCACATCGAGATCAAGATCGCTCGGCCGGGTGTCTCGCCCGGACAGTACCGCGACGTCTACACCCTGAAGCGCCCGAGCAAGAAGTAGCCGTTACGCAAGTTTTGCGCCCGCGTCGCACGTGCCTCGCGCCGGGTACTGCTATACTCCCGGCCCAAGGCCGGTTGTGCCCAGTCTCTGTGGCGAACAGACGTCCCGCCTTCATCCCCAATTGACCGCGGATTTTTCGGCAGAGCAGTGGGCGAGCGACTTCGGCGGAAGTCATACGCTGGGTTGGACTTCGGCCGCACGACGGCATTCGAGAGTGGAGAGTGAGTGATGACGCGCCTGTGGAAAGTGACATTAGTGACGGTCTTCGTGCTGGGGGTGGTGATGGCCGCCGCCGTGCCGGCCAGGGCCCAGGTGATTACGACCGGCAACATCGTCGGCGAAATCGTGGACCAGCAGGGCGGTGTGTTGCCCGGGACCACGATCGTCGCCACGCACACCGAAACTGGGACGACCTACCAGGCGGTGGCGCGGACTGACGGACGCTACACGATCCTGAACGTGCGCATTGGCGCCTATTCGATCAAGGCCACGCTGTCGGGATTCAAGGACAAGGAAGAGAAGGGCGTCGTCGTGGCGCTGGGCGAGGACAAGGCGGTGGACTTCAAGCTGCAGCTCGCCGCGATGACCGAGAACGTGACGGTCACGGCGGATCTGCCGCCGATTGACGTCACGCGCGCCGGCACGGCCGCGAACATCTCGAACGACGTCAAGGAAGCGCTGCCGACGATCTCGCGCAGCCTCAATGACATCGCGCGCATCAACCCGATGTTCGTGGGCAACGGATCGGGCGCGGGCGATCAGGCGCAGGTGATTTCGGTCGCGGGCACGAGCTTCCGCTACAACACGCTCCAGATTGACGGCGCGAACAACAACGACTTGTTCGGCCTCGCGGGATCGGCGGGCGCGCCGGGCGGCGTCACCGAGACGCAGCCGGTCAGCCTCGATGCGATTCGCGAAGTGCAGCTCGTCGTTTCGCCGTATGACGTGCGTCAGGGCGGCTTCTCGGGCGGCGGCATCAACGCCGTGACGAAGAGCGGAACGAACGACTTCCACGGCACCGCGTTCTTCTTCGGCCGCAACCAGAATTGGGTCGGCAAGGGCGTGACCGACACGAAGATCTCGACCTTCAAGGACAAGCAGGGCGGCTTCAGTCTCGGCGGGCCGATCGTGAAGGACAGGGCGTTCTTCTTCATGACGCTCGACGATCAGCGCAAACTGCGGCCCACGGGTGTATCGGTCGGCGGGACGGGCTCGAACTTCGGCCAGGATGCCTCGGTGGACCGCTTCCTCGCGGATCTGCAAAACCTCTATCACTACGCGCCGGGGCCTGATCCGAAGAGCGAGTTCTCGCGCACGACCAACAGCAACAAGTTCTTCGCGCGCGCCGATTTCAACGTGGCGACCGGGCACCAGCTCACCGTCCGGCACAACTACGTCGAGGGCCTGACGGATATCGGCACACCGACGACGACGACGTTCCGGACGCCGGATGCCTACTACCGGTTCAACAGCACGACGAACTCCACGGTCGGCCAGCTGAATTCGACGTTCGGCCTGGGCGCCAACGAGCTGCGCGTGGCCTACACGCGCGTGCGTGACCGCCGCGGCGCGCAGCCGTTCGAGCAGAACCCGTTCCCGGCGGTGACGGTTCAGCTCGCCGGCAGCACGACGATTGTCGCCGGTCGCGAATCATTCTCGACGGCCAACGAGCTCGATCAAGACATCGTCGAGGTAACCGACTCGTACACGATGGTGCGCGGCAACCACACCTACACGGTCGGGACGCACAACGAGTTCTTCCACTTCCGGAATCTGTTCATCCGCGACAACTTTGGCACCTACCGGTTCTCGAGCCTCGATAACTTCGAGGCCGGGCTCGCGCAGCAGTTCGACTACAGCTACTCGGCGACGTCCGATCCGAAGCAGGCCGCCAAGTTCGGGGTGAATCAGTTCGGGTTCTACGCCGGCGACCAGTGGCGCGCGCGGTCGAACGTGACCGTCACCTACGGTCTCCGCTGGGACAAGCCGACGTTCCCGGACACGCCGTCGCACAATCCGGCGGCCGAGCAGTTCGGATACCGCACAGACGTCACGCCGTCGAGCTCGATCTGGTCGCCGCGCGTGGGCATCAACTGGGATCGCAAGGGCGATGCGACCGAGCAGATCCGCGGCGGCATCGGGATCTTCGGCGGACGTCCGCCGTATGTGTGGATCTCGAACCAGTACGGCAACACGGGCATCGACTTCACGCGCATTGGCGCGTCGAACAACACCGGCAACAAGATCCCGTTCGTCGCCGACGCCAACAACCAGCCGAAGACGGTCACGGGCGCGGTCGCGGGCACGTCGTTCACGAACGAGATCGACGTCATCGATCCGAACTTCAAGTACCCGTCGATTTGGCGCGGGAACATCGGCTACGACCGGAAGCTGCCCTACGGCCTCTACGCGACGGCCGAGCTCGTCTGGTCTGCGGTCCTCAACGACATCAAGTACCAGAACTTGAACTACACCCCGTCGGGCGCGGTGCAGAACATCGATGGCCGGCCGCTCTTCAAGAAGGTCAACACGACCTACAGCGACGTGATCCTGCTCACGAACACCGACCAGGGCCACTCCTGGACGATGAGCTTCGAGGTGCGGCGGCCGTTCAAGAACGGCTTCTACGTGGCCGGATCGTACGCGTACGGCAAGGCCTACTCGATCATGGACGGCACGTCGGACCAGGCGGCGTCGAACTGGAACAACGTGTACATCTCGGCCGACCCCAACAACGCGCCGCTGACCGTCTCGAACTTCGATCCGGGCCACCGCATCAACCTGACGGCCACCTACAACTTCCACGTGTACAAGAACACGTCCGCAACGGCGTCGCTCTTCTACAGCGGTCAGTCGGGCCGGCCGTACACGCTGACGTACAGCAGCGGCGCGGACGTCAACGGCGACAACAAGGCGGGCAACGACATCTTCTTCCTGCCGACGGCGAGCACGCCGCTCACCTACACGAACGGCACGTATCAGGACCTGGCGAATTTCCTGAATTCCGAGGACTGCACGGCGGCGCTGATCGGCACGATCATGCCGCGCAACGCCTGCCGGTCGCCGTGGACGAACACGCTCGACGGCCGTCTGGCGTTCAAGGTGCCGACCGGCAAGATCAGCACCGAGATCACGCTCGACATGCTCAACTTGATCAACCTGTTCTCATCGACGCACGGGTTGTTCAAGTACACGTCCTTCCAGCAGATCGCCACCTTCCCGGCAACCGTCACGGGCGGCCAGATCACGGCCATCAACCTCGCGACGATCAACGGGTCGACGTTCCAGCACTACTTCCGCGACGACCTGCGGTCGCGCTGGCAGCTGCAGCTGGGGGCGAGGGTGAGATTCTGAGAAGCTCGTTAACTTAGAACGCAGAACTTAGAACTCAGAAGTTCTCAGTTTGAAGTTCTAAGTTTGAAGTTTGGGAGCGCGGCGTGGTGACTGACGTCACCGCGTCGCGCTTTTTTCGTGTCCGGTGTCTTTGTCGAGCGCTTTGACGCGCTTGACGGCTTCCTTGAGGTAGTGCTCGTCCATCTCCATGCCGACGAAGTCGAGGCCCAGCCGGGCGGCGGCGACCGCCGAGGCGCCCAGGCCGAGGAACGGATCGAGCACCACGCCGGCGCGCGCCGCGCCGTGCAGCTTGACGCACTGCTCGGGCACCTTCGGCGGGAACGACGCCGGGTGGGGCCGGTCGCGATCGCGGCTCTGGATCGTCTCGTAGGGGATGAACCAGGTGTTGCCGCGGCAGCGCAGGCCGTTGCCCGACGTCGCCCAGCGCGCGATGTTCGAGCGGTCCTGGTAGGGGACCCCGACCGCGCGCCGGTCCAGGCGGGTCTGGCCGGCCGGCGTGAAGTGAAAGATGAACTCGTGGCAGTCGTTCACGAACCGGTCGCTGTTGATCGGCTTGTAGTGGCCGACCGCGACGTCGCGATCCAGCCCTGCCGACGGTCCGACCGCGTCCCGGTCGATGGCAATCGACTTCACCCAGTGAATCGTGTTCTGCAGCCGGAAGTGGCGCCGGACGACCTGCGCGACCTCGAGCGGAATCCAGGGATCGGTGGGCTTCGCTCCCACATTCAGGAACAGCGATCCCTTAGGCGCCATGACCCGGAACACCGCGCGGATCCACCGGTCGGTCCAGTTGAGGTATTCAGTTCGGGGTATGTCGTCGTCGTACGAACGGTACCGGACGCCGATGTTATAGGGGGGCGAGGTGACGACGACCCCAATGGATTGCGGTTCGAGGGCGGGGAGCATCGCCAGGCAGTCGCCAAGATAGAACCGCATGCGCGCGCCGCCGACGGTGAAGTCGTACCGGGGCCGGAGCGGGCGGTCCGAGACCAGGGCCAGAGCCATACGCCCAAGCTTCTCGGCCGCAACGGTTTAGGAGTACAGAGCTAGGACCCGGCGGGCCGGGGACGTGCGGGTTAGGACGCGCGGACGACGTCTGCCGGGCCGAAGCCGTGAGCGACGCGATCAGCACTGACGGGCTGGTTACGCTGGTGACCAGCGTCGTGACACGACGTACCCTTTTCCTCGATGTAGGTGATCTCGCGGTTGGAACCGATCTCCCGGTACCGACCCGAGACGCACCCGCACGAGAGCGTCGTGAAGCCCAGCAGACGAACGAGACTCATCGAAGGGGACCTCGACTCACACGATTGCAAGCGGTGTACCGCTTTTGGCGGAATACGCCGGGATCGCGAACTCGCGATTTTTCTCAATGTACTCGGCCAGTGTGACGAGGCAGTTGCAGAATCGTGACCGCGAGCTTGCCGCCGCTGTGTCATTCCTACCGCGACGATGGATTTGTGACACCAACGGGTTGGATCCGAAATCCTGTGAAGGCAGTAGGCTAATGCCCAGTGCCTGATCTTTGGAACAACGCCAAATCGCGGGCGCGCTGGCCCGCGGCGAAGCGCCGCGCCTGGAAGATCCTCCCGATGAAGACGAGGTGCAGCATCCCGAAGACGGCGAGTTCGAGCGGCACGTGGCCCGCGAGCAGCGGTCCCTCGTCCGCGCTCATGAGGCCGACGGGGATCAGGTTGAGGAGCGTCGCGATGACGAACACGCTCGAGAAGAGTGGATCGATGCCGCTGCCGGCGCCGGCGCGTCCGCCGATCTCCATCGCGCGGTGCTCCCAACCCGGCAGTCCGTCCGCCGCCTCGTAGTGAACTTGAAGGTAGCGGCCGATTCGCTCGACCCCGACGTGCGTCGCGAACACGACTTCGAACCCGCCAGCCAGAACGAGGAGAGGGAAGAGGCCGAAGACCGGCACCGAGGACCAGCCAAGGGCGAGAGCTGCCCATGCCACGAATGTAATGACGCTGACGACCAGGCGCATGGTGCCGCGCTCGCGGATGGTCGCGCGAAGCGCCCGGTACTCCTCGAGAGACAGGGCCGAAGGATCAATCTGCATGGGACACGCGGATCCTAGCGAAAAAGACGCCAGATTCCGATACATTTGATCGCGATTTGGGCGACAATGGGGACACGTGGTCCACGGCCGCCCGCGGTAGGACATGGCACGAAGATTGATCTTCAGTACCTATTGCGGGGCTCAACCCGACTCGAAAAGAACGCGCGGGGGTTCGTCAGCGTGAGAAATGACTGTCATCGTGTAATCGCCGCCGTGCTCGGCACGGCCTGTGTGGCCCTCACCGTGGGGGCCGGCCTGGCCTCCGCGCAGACGGCTGCCAAGCCCGCCAGCTCCACGAGCAAAACGTCCACCGCCGTCAAGAAGCCGGCGGCCACCACCTCCAGCAAGACGAGCGTCGCGCGTGCGCAGGCCGCCTCACGGGCCCGCGCCGCCGCCGCGTCCCGGCAGCAGCAGGACGCGATGACCGCGCACTTCAAGCGCGATCTGCTCGGCAATCTGGTGCCCGACGTTCGCGCCGCGGCCGCCATCGTCTACAACCCGGCGACCGGCGAAGTGATTTGGGAAGAGAACTCGCACGAAGAGCGATCGATCGCGAGCCTGACCAAGCTCATGACCGCCGTGACGTTCGTCGCGGACGATCCGGATCTGACGCAGCGCGTCGCGGTGACGCGCGCCGATCTCTACGGCGCGTCGACGACCTATCTTCGCGCGGGCGAGCTGCTCTCGTACGACGACCTGCTGCACCTCGCGCTCATCGCGTCCGACAACGCCGCGGCCCGTGTGCTCGCGCGCACCTCCGAAGGCGGTACCGCCGCGTTCGTCGTGCGCATGAACGAAATGGCCGGGCACCTCGGCTTGTCCAACACGCACTACGCCGATCCGTCCGGCCTCAATCCCGACAACACGTCGTCGGCGTACGACCTGTCGCATTTGATTTCGTTTGCCTCGTCCGATGAGCGGCTGTCGCCGATCCTGCGCACCGCGGAGTACGACGTGCACACGAGCCAGCGCACGATTCCGATCCACACGACGAACCGGCTGCTCGGCACCGACGTCGACGTGCGCGCCGCCAAGACGGGTTTCATCAGCAAGGCCGGGTACTGCCTCGCGACGCTGCTCCAGGTGCCGCAGGGCAGCCAGATTGCGGTCGTGGTGCTTGGCGCGGCCAACAGCACGACGCGATTCTGGGAAGCGCGGCACCTCTTCAACTGGGTCGTCAGCCGCAGCCAGGGCATCGTCGGCGGCGATCCCGTACGCAAGCCCTCCGACAAGTAATTTAGGTCGCTCGGTCCGGGTTCGAGCGGCGGTAGACTGGCCGCAGGTGGACCCTGTGTCGACGGCCGACGCGCGTACGCTTCCGGGCGGCCGAATCGCCGGCCGCGCGCCGAAAATGCACGTGTTGATGGTCGCGTCCGAGGTCACGCCGTTCGCGAAGACGGGCGGCCTCGGCGACGTCCTCGGCGCGCTGCCCGAAGCGCTCGATCGGCTCGGCCATCGCACGACCCTCGTCGTGCCGAAGTATCGCGTCGTCAATCCTCCGCCAGGGGAGCGCGTGACCAGACGCGTGCGCGTCGGCGCGAGAACGCGCGACGCGGTGCTGCACGTGGCTTCGCTCTCGCCGCGCCGGCGCATCGTGTTCGTCGACGTGCCCGAGTTGTTCGATCGCGACGGCTTCTACACACAGGGCGGCGTCGATTTCCCGGACAACGCCGAGCGTTTCGCGTTTCTCGCGACCGCGGCGCTCGACGTGGCGCACACCGGCGGCGCGAGCGCGTGGCCGGACATCATTCACGCGCACGACTGGCAGGCGGGCCTCGTGCCCGTCCTGGTGCGGGCCAATCCGGAGCGGTGGCCGGCGCTCGCGACGGCCGGCCTCGTGATGACGATCCACAACCTCGCGTACCAGGGCGTCTTCCCGCGTGACGTTGTGCCGGCCCTCGGTCTGCCCTGGGACGTGTTCACGATGGACCACGGCGAGTTCTGGGGGCAATTCAGCTTCCTGAAAGCCGGAATCATGGCGAGCGACGTCGTGACCACGGTAAGCCCGACCTACGCCCGTGAGACGCAGTGGCGGGAGTTCGGGCAGGGGTTCGAAGGCGTCCTGACCGCCCGGCGCGACCAGTACGTGGGCATTCTCAACGGGATCGATACGCGGGTCTGGAACCCCGAAACCGACCCGCTCCTGCCCGCATCCTACAGTTCGAGCGACCTGGGCGGGAAAGCCGAGTGCAAACGGGCGATGCTGTCGCGCTTCGGCCTGCCGTTCGGGGACGACGCGATGGCGCGCCCGGCAATCGGGATGGTGTCGCGGCTCGTGGATCAAAAAGGGCTGGCGCTCATCGAGCAGGCCGCGGAGACGCTCGCGACGCTCGATGCGACGTGGCTCTTCGTCGGGACAGGCGAGGCGCGATACGAGAAGTTTCTGAAAGCGCTCGCGGCGCGGCACGGGTCGCGCGTCGGCGTGTTCATCGGGTTCGATGAGTCGCTGGCGCACCTGGTCGAAGCCGGCGCCGACATGTTCCTGATGCCGTCGATGTTCGAGCCGTGCGGGCTCAATCAGATGTACAGCCTGCGTTACGGCACGGTCCCGATCGTGCGGGCGGTGGGCGGGCTGGACGACACCGTGCAGCCCTACACGTCGCGCGCGCGGCACGCTACGGGGTTCAAGTTTCGTGAGGCGACGGCCGACGCGCTCGTGCGCACGGTCCGCCAGGCGCTGCGCGTGTATCAGGATCGCGTAGCGTGGGTGCGCTTGATGCGTCAAGGGATGGCGGAAGACCACTCCTGGGACACCTCGGCGCGGGAATATGTCAAAGTGTATAGACGCGCTCGGCGCGACGCCGCCGTCAGAACGGCGCTGGTTGCGTCGGCCGGGCACAACTGAGACCACTGAGAGAGGACAGAGAGCGACGATGGCTTCCGAAAACGTGCAGACCTTCAACGACGGCGATTTCGATTCGAGCGTATTGCAGTCCGCTACGCCCGTGCTGGTGGATTTCTGGGCGGAGTGGTGCGGCCCGTGCCGCGCGATGGAGCCTGCGATTAACGCCGTCGCCAGCGACTACGTCGGCAAGGTCACGGTCGGCAAGCTGAACGTCGACGACAACCCCGCGGTGACGATGCGCTACATGGTGCGCGGCATTCCGACGGTCATCCTGTTCAAAGGCGGCAAGATCGTCGACCAGATCGTCGGTCTCGTCGACAAGGGCTCGCTCAAGCAGATGGTCGACAAGCATCTCTAGAAGCGTTCACGGCGCACACGCATGACCGATTCGATTCGCAAGGTCGCGATCATCGGCTCGGGTCCCGCCGGATTGACGGCGGCGCTGTACACGGCCCGGGCCAACCTCAAACCCCTCGTCATCGAAGGTCTCGACGCCGGCGGTCAGCTCATGCTGACCACGGCGGTCGAGAACTTTCCCGGTTTCACGGACGGCATCATGGGCCCGGAGCTCATGGCCGCGATGCGCGCGCAGGCGGAGCGCTTCGGGGCGGAGTTCCTCCGCGGCAACGTCACGAACGTGAACCTGCAGGGCCCGCCGTTTCACATCACGACGAGCGAGGAGACGATCGCCGCCCGCACGATGATCATCGCGACGGGCGCCTCCGCCAAGCTGCTCGGCGTGCCGTCCGAGCGCCTGCTGATGGGCCACGGCGTCTCGACCTGCGCCACCTGTGACGGCTTCTTCTTCCGCGGCAAGCGCATCGCCGTCGTGGGCGGCGGCGACTCGGCGATGGAGGAGGCCATCTTCCTCACCCGGTTCGCCTCCCACGTGACGGTCGTGCACCGGCGTGACACGCTCCGCGCGTCCAAAATCATGCAGGACAAGGCGCTGGCGCATCCGAAGATCTCGTTCGAGTGGAACACCGAAGTGGTCGACGTCAAGGACGTCGCGGTTGGCGCGGTGACGGGCCTGCACCTGCGCAATCTCCAGACCGGCGCGGAAAAGGATCTGCCCGTCGAGGGCGTCTTCGTCGCGATCGGCCACGTCCCCAACACGTCGCTCTTCAACGGCAAGCTCGAGACCGACGCGGCCGGCTACCTCATCGCGCGCGAGGGGGCCAAGACCAGCATCCCCGGCGTGTTCGCGTGCGGCGATGTACAGGATCACGTGTACCGCCAGGCGATCACGGCGGCTGGGTCAGGATGTATGGCAGCGATCGATGCGGAAAGGTTTCTGGAGCATCAAGGACACTAACTTCAAACTTAGAACTTCAAACTTAGAACTTAGAACTTCTGAATGTCACGCGTGATTCGCGTGATCCTCTGCAGTTCTAAGTTTTCAGTTCTAAGTTCTAAGTTGCAATCCACCCCCCACCGATCACGTCCTCTTCTTCATAGAACACCACCGCCTGTCCCGGCGCGACCGCGAGCTGCGGCTCGTCGAAGCGCAGTGACGCGCGATCGTCGCCGTCCGCGGTGACGACAGCGGGCGCGTCGCGATGGCGATGACGGATGCGAGCTGTGACGCGGCGCGGCTCGAGTGGGGGAGTGCCGGCGATCCAGTTCACGCCCGTCGCCGAGAGATCCGATCGACCGAGTTCCTCGCGCGGTCCGACGACGACCTCGGACGTGTCGGGTTGAAGTTTGAGAACGTACAGCGGCACGCCCGTCGCGATCCCCAGGCCCTTGCGCTGACCCACCGTGTACCGATGGACGCCGCCATGCTGACCGAGCACGCGGCCGGACGAATCGACGATCGCGCCGGTGCGCGGCTCCGCGCCGAGCTGCCGTTCGACGAAGCCGGCGGCGTCACCGTCCGGCACGAAGCAAATCTCGTGGCTGTCGGGCTTGTCGGCGACGAGCAGGCCGAGTCGCGACGCGTGAGCGCGGACCTCGGGCTTGGTCAGGTGTCCCACAGGGAAGACGGCGTGCGCGAGCTGGTCCTGCGTCAGCGAGAACAGGAAGTAGGACTGGTCCTTGTCGCGGTCGACGCCGCGCATCAGCCGGTACTCGCGTCGGTCCTCGTCGTAGGCGACCCGGGCGTAGTGGCCGGTGGCCACCCAGGCGGCGTCCAGGCCGGCGGCCCGCTCGACCAGGGTCGCGAACTTCAGGTCGCTGTTGCAGTGCACGCAGGGGATGGGCGTCCGGCCCGCGGCGTATTCCCCGACGAAGTTCTCGACGACCGTCCTGCGGAATTCGGCCTCGAAATTCACCAAATAGTGCGGAAAACCCACGGTCTGGGCAACCCGCCGGGCGTCCTGCAGGTCGTCCAGGCTGCAGCACGACCCGAAGGCATCGGGCGATTCCCGCTGGTCGTACAGCTGCATTGACAGGCCGATGACCTCGTGGCCGGCCTCGGCGAGCAGGCTCGCGGCCACCGACGAATCGACGCCGCCCGACATCGCAACGACAATGCGCATGGCTAACGAAGGGCCGCGGCGGTTCTCGTGAGGCCGCGCAGCTTGGTGACGAGTCCGGGCAGCACGCCCAGGACGAAATCGATCTCGGCTGAAGTGTTCTCGGGGCCGAGGCTGAAGCGCAGCGAGTTGCGAGTGCGCGCGTTCGATCCGCCCATCGCGCGCAGCACGTGCGATGGCTCGAGCGATCCGGACGAGCACGCGGATCCGGTCGACACCGCGACACCTTCGAGATCGAGCGCGATCAACAGCGACTCGGACTCGATGCCGTCGAAAGAGATGTTCGTCGTGTTCGGCACGCGGCGGCTCGGGTCGCCGTTGACCGACGTGCCGGGCACGGCGTCGAGGATGCCGCACTCGAGTCGATCGCGCAACGCCGCTTGCGTCGTGCCGGCCTCGATCTTTTCGCGCGCGATGCGCGCGGCTACGCCGAGCCCGGCGATCGCCGGAACGTTCTCGGTGCCGGCGCGACGGTTGCGCTCCTGCCGGCCGCCGGTCTGAAACGGCGTCAATCGTACGCCGCGACGAATCCACAACGCGCCGACGCCCTTCGGTCCGCCGAACTTGTGCGCGGAGAGCGAGAGCAGATCGATCTCGAGCGCGGACACCGACACCGGAATCTTGCCGGCCGACTGCACCGCGTCGGTGTGGAAGAGCGCACCGTGCGCGCGCGCGATCCTCGCGAGCGCGGCGATCGGTTGAATCGTGCCGATCTCGTTGTTGGCGTGCATCACCGACACGATCGCGGTGTCGTCGGTGATCGCTTCCTCGAGCGCGCGCACCGGTACGACGCCGTCGGCCTCGACCGGGAGCAGCGTGACGCGCCAGCCGCGCCGCTCGAGCGCCTTGAGCGTCGTGAGCACGGCTTCGTGTTCGATGCGGCTCGCGATCAAATGCTTCCGGCCCGCGGGCTCGAGCGTTTCCGCCGCGCCTCGCAAGGCGAAGTTGTCCGATTCGGTGCCGCCGCTGGTCACGACGACATCGCTCGGCTCCGCGTCGATGAGCCGCGCGACCTCGGCACGCGCATCGTCGACGATCGCCTTGGCGCGCTGGCCGAACGCGTGCACCGACGAGGCGTTGCCGAACTCGCTCGTGAGCACGCGCACCATGGCCTCGGCCGCGGCAGGGGCGAGTGGCGCCGTCGCGTTGTAATCGAAATAAATGCGCACCACTTCACATGGTAGCACTCACGCTAAATTGCAGATGGAAAAGCGGTAGACAGCTTCTCGGGGACGTCGCTATACTGGCCCGAGCCTGCCTCCCCAGCTGCTGAGCAGAGCTCTGAAGCCGGCGTGCATCACAGGCGTGTCGTCGGCGTGGAGATCGTGACATGTGGAAGCGTGATGAGTCCGTCAAACCGGCTCAACCGACGAGCCCAAGCGCCACGGCCAGCACGTCGGAATCTACCGCCGTGCGGGCTGAGACTACTCGTCAGCAAGAGAGGGACATGGTGAATATCGGGAAAAGCGTCATCATCAAGGGCGAGCTCACCGGCAGCGAAGATCTGACGATCGAAGGCCAGGTCGAGGGCAAGGTCGAGCTCAAGCAGAACGTGCTGACGATCGGGCCGAACGGCAAGATCAAGGCGCAGATCATGGCCAAGGCCGTTGTCGTGCAGGGCGAGGTGACGGGCAACATCACCGCGACCGAGCGCGTCGACATCCGCGACGCGGGTTCGGTCGATGGCGATCTGTCGGCTCCCCGGGTGGCGATTGCCGATGGCGCCCACTTCCGCGGCAGCATCGACATGCAGAAGGGCGGCGTGGCCAAGCAGGTCGAGCACAAGCCCAGCGAGCAGAAGCCCGCCACGCCGACCAGCTCGGCGACGACGGTGGTCTCGCCACCGGGTATCGCGGCGACGCCGGCTCGGTAGCCGGGCGACGCCCTCGGTCGGACCGAGGTCCCGCGAGTGCCGGGTCTCTTCAACTGGGGCGGACGGAAATCTGAGGACTCGTCAGCGGCGTCGGCGGCCGTGGCCACACCGGCCACCACCGACACGCTGACGACCTCGAAGGTATTTCCACGCTTCATGGCCGCCCTGGCGCACGAGCCCGCCCCGCTTCTCGTCGATCTCGGTCCGGTCGTCGGCACCAACATCAGCTTTTTTGGCGAGCGCCTCAACTGCAAGATCTTCGTCGACGACCTCTTCGCCGACGTCGAAAATCACGCGCGCAAGGGCACGCGCGATCAGCTCGCCGCCGACCTGCTCGCCCGTCTGACGCACGAGCCCAACACGATCGACGGCATCCTGTGCTGGGATCTGTTCGACTTTCTCGACAAGCCGACCGGTCAGGCACTCGCGACCAAGCTGAAAGAGCTGCTCCGGCCGGGCGGCGCCGTGTACGGCCTGTTCGGTACCACGCCGATCGACCTGACGCACTACACGCGCTTCATGGTCGAGGCCGAAGACACGCTCCGCCTGCGCCAGTATCCGGCCACGACGACCAAGCGCAGCGTGATGCTCACGCGTGACATCAACAGGATGTTCGACGGGCTCACGGTCGCCGAATCCGTGCTGCTCAAAACCAGCACGAGGGAAACGTTGTTTAGAAAGGCTGGATCAACTTAGAACTTCAAACTTAGAACTTCAAACTTAGAGCTTAGAGCATCGGAGCGCGCGGGCAGTTCCCAGTTCTAAGTTTTAAGTTCTAAGTTGTAAGTTGCCCTGCCGGCCCGGTTTGGGCTTTCCCCTGGATTGTGAAAAACTAGTCCCCGCCCGGAGTAGCGCGGGTTTCTGCCCATGCGTCCGATCATTGCCATGCTCAGCGATTTCGGCACCCGCGATCACTACGCGGGTGTGATGAAGGGCGTGGTGTTGGGGATTTGCCCGGACATCGCGCTCATCGACGTCTCGCACGATCTGCCAGCGCATGATGTGCCGTCGGCCGCGCGAGAGCTGGCGGCGACGTACAAGTTCTTCCCTCCGGCGACGATTTTCCTCGTGGTGATCGATCCCGGCGTGGGCACGCAGCGGCGCGGCATCGCGGCCGAAGTGGGCGACTGGCGGTTCGTGGCGCCCGACAACGGCGTGCTGACGGCGGTCTTCCAGGAGACGGCCCCCAAGCGCGTCGTCGAGCTGACCGAGCGGCGGTATGCCCGCCCCACGGTGAGCCGGACGTTCGAGGGCCGCGATCGCTTCGCGCCGGCGGCCGCGTGGCTCGCGCGCGGCGTGCACCTGACCGCGTTCGGCCGCGCGATCACCGACTACCAGATGCTCGACCTGGCCCGTCCGGAGTTCAACGGCACGGTGCTGCGGGGCAGCGTCGTTCGCGTGGATCGCTTTGGCAACGTCGTGACGAACCTGGACCGCCGGTCGTGCGAGAAGCTGACCGAGGGCGCCGGCAGCGTGCAGCTCACCGTGGGCGAGCACACGATCGCGCGCATCGTCTCGACGTACGCTGATTTGGCGCCGGGAGAAGTCGGCGCGTTGTTTGGCAGCACCGATCACCTCGAGTGCGCCACGCCGTCGGCGAGCGCCGCCGAGCGCCTTGGCGTCGCCGTCGGCGAGCCGGTCGAGCTGCGCCGCGCCTGAAGAGAGGACCCGCACCCGCATGCTGGATTTCGATCTGTCGGAAGAACATCGCATTCTCGAGCAGACCATTCGCGACTGGGCGGGGAAGGAAGTCGCGCCGCGCATCCGCGATCTCGATCGCGAGCACCGGTTCGACACGTCGATCCTCACCGGCATGACCAAGCTCGGCCTGCTCGGCGTCTCGGTGCCGGCCGAGTACGGCGGCGCCGGCATGGACTACATCAGCCTGGGCATCGCGAGCGAAGAGCTCGAGTACGTCGATACGTCGCTGCGCGTGATCATGTCCGTGCACGCGGGGCTCAACTGCCTCACGCTGCTCAGCTGGGGCACCGAGGATCAGAAGAAGCGTTACCTCGTGCCGCAGGCGCAGGGCAAGAAGATCGCGACCTACGGCCTGACGGAGCCGGCCGCCGGCAGCGACGCGCGCGGCATCCAGACGGTGGCGGTGAAGAAGGGCGATCGGTACTTTCTCACCGGCGAGAAGATGTGGATCTCGCTCGCGGACGTGGCCGACAACTTCCTCGTGTTCGCGTGGACGGACGCGGAGAAGAAGAAGAAGCGCGATCCGGGCGGCCTGAGCGCGTTCATCGTCGAGCGCGCGTTCAAGGGCTTCTCGAGCGGCACGCTCACGCACAAGTGGGGCATCCTCGCGGGCAACACAGGCTTCTTCAAGATGGAAGACGTCGAAGTGCCGGCCGAGAACCTCGTCGGCCGCGAAGGCGAGGGCTTCAAGATCGCGATGTTTGCGCTCGATCAGGGCCGCTACACGGTGGCCGCCGGCGCGACGGGGCTGATCCGCGCCTGCCGCGACGCGAGCAGCAAGTACGCGCTCGAGCGCAAGACGTTCGGTGTCGAAATCGCGCAGCACCAGCTCGTCAAGGAAATGATCGCGCGCATGGAGTCCGACTACCAGGCGTCGCGTCTGCTGTGGATGCGGTCCGGCTGGCTCAAAAACGAGGGCCGGCGCAACACGCGCGAAACGGGCCTCGCGAAGTGGTTTTCGACCGTCGCGTCCGAGCGCGCCGCGGGTGACGCCGTCCAGGTGCACGGCGCCAACGGCTACTCGGACGAGTATCCCGTCGGCCGCTTCTACCGCAACTGCAAGGGCGCGGTGATCTACGAGGGCACGCGCGAGATCCACACGCTCATGCAGGCCGACTACGTGCTCGGCTACCGGTCGGACAAGCCGCTGCGGTGCGAGCTGCCGCCCTACACGGCGCGCTGACGGAGGCCCGCGATGTTTGATCTGTCTCTCGAGCTGCTCCGGGTCGTCGAACAGGCCGCCATCGCGTGCGCCCACACCATGGGCCAGGGCGATCGGCACGGATCCGACCGCGCCGCGGTCGAAGCAATGCGCCGGGCGCTCGACGATGTGCCCATCGACGGGACGATCGTGATCGGAGAAGGCGAGCGCGACGAGGCGCCGATGTTGTTCATCGGCGAGAAAGTCGGCCAGGCCGCGCACGGCACGACCGGCCTGACCGAGGTCGACATCGCCGTCGATCCGCTCGAGGGGACGAACCTGTGCGCCACCGGCGCGCCCAACGCGATCGCGGTGCTCGCGGCCTCGTCGAAGAACGGCCTGCTCCACGCGCCCGACCTCTACATGGAGAAGCTCGTCGTCGGCCCGCGCGCGAAGCACGCGGTGAGCCTCGATCGGCCGGTCAAGCAGAACCTCAAGTCGATCGCGAAGGCGCTCGAGCGCAAGGTCGAGGACCTCGTGGTCATGGTGCTCGATCGCCCGCGTCACGAACGGCTGGTCTCGGACATCCGGTCAACGGGCGCGCGCATCCGTCTGATCGGCGACGGCGATCTCTCGGCCGGCATCGCCGCGGCCGTGGATGGATCCGGCGTGCACGCGGTGATGGGCACGGGCGGCGCGCCCGAGGGCGTGCTGACGGCGGCTGCGATGCGCTGCCTGGGCGGTGAGATCTACGGCCGCCTGGTGGTCACCAAGCCGGAGCACGAAGCGCGCTGTCACGCGATGGGCATTTCCGATTTCAAGCGCATCTACTCGTCCGGCGATCTCGCCTCGGGATCAGCGACGACGTTCGTCGCGACTGGGGTGACCGACGGCGCGCTGATGAAAGGTGTCCGGTTCTTCGGCGACGGCATCCGTACGAGCTCGATCGTCATGCAGAACGAGCCCCACCAGGTGCGCTTCATCGACACCATTCACGTGCACCAGACGGATGACGACCTCCGCATCCGCTTCTAGCGACACAGTCGCGCTGCACTGGCGGCGCAATCAGTCCGCGGTCACGATCGCCACGTTCGTCGGCTTCACCGGCTTCACGCTGGCGATGCCGTTCCTGCCGCTGTACTTTCAGCAGCTCGGCATCGAGGACACGGGCGCGCTGGCGATCTGGTCCGGCGTGAGCCTCGGCATCACGCCGGCGATCACCGCAATGATGGCGCCCGCCTGGTCGCGCGTCGCCGAGCGGCACGGGCGGAAGCTGATGGTCGAACGCTCGCTCATTGCGTTCGTCGTCGTGATGGCGCTGCTCGCGGCTGTGCGCGCGCCGTGGCAGGTGCTGGCGCTGCGCGCGCTGCTCGGGTTTTTCGCCGGCTACGGTCCGATCGCCATCACGATGGCGGCCGAGTCCGCGCCACCCGAGCACATGGCGGCGGCGATCGGTTGGGTGCAGACGGCCCAGCGGCTCGGCCCGACGCTCGGACCGGTGCTGGGCGGGCTGCTCGCCGTCAAGGTCGGCCTCCGGCAGACGTTCCTGGTGGCCGCCGTGCTGTATCTCGGCGCGCTCATCCTCGTGTTCGTCGGCTATCGCGAGGAGGGACTGCGTGAGCCGGCCGCAGCCGGCGCCGCCGGCACGCCGCCCAAGTGGGCGGACGTCCGAGCGCTGCCGCATTTCGTGCTGTTCCTCGGCATCATCTTCGGCCTGCAGCTCGCCGATCGCAGCTTCGGCCCGGTGCTGCCGCTCTATCTCGGCGAGATCGGCACGCCGGCGGATCACATCGCGTATGTGAGCGGCTCGCTGTTCACGATCACGGCGGGCGCCGCGGCGCTCGGCCACCATCTGGCGGGCAAGCTGCTGAAAAAATGGCGTCCGTCGGACATTGTCGTGCCGGCCGTTGCCGCCGCGTCGCTCGGTGCGGTCATATTTGGATTCGGGCCGCCGACGCAGGTCCTGGTGGCGACGTCCGTCGTCTTCGGCCTGGGCATCGGGATTGCGACGACGACCGTGTACACGGCGGCGGGACGAAGCGCGCCGGTCTCGGACCGCGGGGTGGCGTTCGGGTACCTGACGACCGCGTATCTGACGGCGCTCGCGACGAGCCCGGTCGTGGCGGGATTGGTCGGCGCGCACAGCATGCGCGCGGTGTTCTTTCTCGATGCCGTCGGGCTGGCGGCGATCGCCGCGATCGTGCGTCGCCGCGTCCCGTGAAAGCGAGGCAGGCGTGCAGGTGATTCGGGTGTCGTCCGCGGAGTGCCGGCCGGGAGATCTCGCGCCCGCCGTGGAATGGCTGCGGGCAGGAAAGATCGTCGCGTTTCCGACGGACACCTTCTACGGGCTCGCCGTCGATCCCTCGTCCGATGCGGCGGTGCACAATCTGTTCGAGCTGAAGGGCCGGCGCGCGCGCGCGGCGCTGCCGCTCGTCGCGGCGTCGAGCCGGCAGGTGGAAGCGCTCTGTGGGCGGATCGGCAGCTCGGCCGCGCGGTTGGCGGCCGCGTTCTGGCCGGGGCCGTTGTCGCTGGTGTTCGACGCGCCGGCGTCGGTGAGCGTCGCGGTGCACGGCGGCAGCCGGACGCTCGCGATTCGCGTGCCGGATCATCCGGTGGCGCGCGCGGGCCGCGTCTGACGCTGGTCCGCGAGGGCGCGATCGCCTGGGACCGCGTGCTAGAATCGCTGAAAGCATGAGCGTTCGCCGGGCTGTGTCGAACGAGCCGCCGCTCGAGCGTGCGGCGCTCGTGAGCCTGGTCACACGCGCGACCCGCCGGCTCGATCCTGACATCGTGCTCGAGGAACTCGCGGGACTGGCGCGCGCGGCCGGTGCGGCCGTCGTCCACACGGCCGTGCAGGAGCGCGCGACGCCCGATCCGGCGACGGTCATCGGCCGCGGCAAGGCCGAAGCGCTCGCGATCGCGTGCAACGCGGCTGACGCCTCGCTCGTCATCTTCGATCACGAGCTCACGCCCGCGCAGACGCGCAATCTCGAAGGGATCGTCGGCCGGCGCGTGATCGACCGCGCGGCGCTCATCCTCGACATCTTCGCCCGCCGCGCGCGCACCCGCGAAGGCCAGCTCCAGGTCGAGCTGGCGCAGCTCGAGTACGTGTTGCCGAGGCTCGCGGGATCGAGCACCGCTTTGTCGCGGCTGGGCGGCGGCATCGGCACGCGGGGCCCCGGCGAAACGAAGCTCGAAACGGATCGCCGGCGCATCCGCCAGCGCATCGCGAGTCTCAAGCGCGACATCGCCGTCGTCGGCCGGCGGCGGAAGTATCTCCGCGCGCGGCGCCGCCGCACGGACGTGCCGACCGTCGCGCTCGTTGGCTATACGAACGCCGGCAAGACCACGGTCTTCAACCGGCTGACGGGGGAGACCGCGCGCGCCTCCGATGCGCTCTTCGTCACGCTCGACCCGCTCGTGCGCCGCGTGCGGCTGCCCGATGCGCGGCAGATGCTGCTCTCGGACACCGTCGGCTTCATCGATCGGCTGCCGCACCAGCTCGTCGCGGCGTTCCACGCGACGCTCGAGGAAGTGGTGGGCGCGGACCTGCTCCTGCACGTCATCGACGCGGCCGCGCCGGATCGCGATCGGCGGATCGCGGCCGTTCGCTCCGTGCTCGCCGAGATCGGCGCCGAGGCCGTCCCGGTCGTCGAGGTCTACAACAAGGTCGATCTGGTGCCCGCGGCCGAGATGACGCGCCTCGCGCACGAGCACCCGCAGGCCGTGCTGCTCTCGGCGACGCGCGGCACCGGACAGGACCGGCTCCTGGACGTGATGGCGGCGCGGCTGGCCATGGACGTCGAGCGGCTGCGCCTCGAATTCGACGCGGACCGGGAGACCGACCGCCGCCTGGTGGCGGATCTGTATCGGCACGCGCGAATCGTCAGTCATGTGGGTGAAAATGGACGGGTCCAGATCGAGGCGGACGTGCCGCGACGGCTCGTCGATCGCTTCGGCCGGGCGAGGGTCCCCGCATGACCGTCCGCGCGTTCACCCGGATCCTGTTGGCGGTCACGACGGCCGCGACGATCGCGGCGTGCGTGAAGAAGACCGCTCCGGTGCCACCGGCGCCATCCGCGCCGGGCTATCCGCAGTACCCGATGCCGGACGTCCCCGCCACATTGCGGGTGGCGCCGGAGGTGCGCACGGCGCACTCGCACGCGTGGGACGCACTGCAGTCGGGTGATCCGAAGGGTGCCGAGCGCGAGTACACCGCGCTCCTGAAAACCACGCCGGCGTTCTATCCGGGTGAGACGGGGCTCGGGTTCGCGCTGCTGGCGGAGAAACAGTACAAGACGGCCGCGACGCACTTCACGTCCGCGCTGACGAAGAACGATCGCTACGTGCCGGCGCTGCAGGGCCAGGCCAGCGTTCAGCTCGTGCAAGGCGACGAGACGGGCGCCATCGCGTCGTTCGAGCGCATCCTGGCGATCGACCCGAAGCAGGAGACGGTGCGGAGCCGTCTCGACCTGCTGCGGTTCCGGCAGGTGCAGTCGCTCATCGAGGCCGGGCGGAAGGCGCGCGACGCGGGCCATCTCGAGGACGCGCAAACGAACTTCGAGCGGGCGCTGACGCTCTCGCCGTCGAGCGCGATGGTGTTCCGCGAGCTGGCGGGCGTCGAGAGCGCGCGCGGATCGCTGGATCAGGCCGAAGCGCACGCGAGGCGCGCGGTGCAGCTCGACTCGTCGGATGCCGACGGGTACGCGGCGCTCGGCGCGATCCTCGAGACACGCGGCAAGTTCCGCGAAGCGGCCGCGGCGTTCAATTCGGCCGCGAAGATCGATCCCAGACCGGCCTGGAAGACACGCGCGGACGCGCTGTCGGACAAGGCCGACATGGCGGCCGTGCCCGCGGAGTTCCGCTCGCTCGGCACGTCGCCGAGCGTCACGCGCGGGCAGCTCGCCGCGCTCGTCGGCATTCGCCTCGAGCCCGTGCTCGAAAAGGTGACGCAGCGGGTGACCGCCGTGGCCACCGACGTGCGCGGGCACTGGGCCGAGCCCTGGATTCTGCCGGTGACGCAGGCGGGCGTGATGGACGTCTACCCGAACCACACGTTCCAGCCCGGCAGCACCGTGCTGCGCTCGGATCTGGCGCGCGTGGTCTCGCAGCTCCTCACGATCATCGGCGCGCAGCGCACGACGGATCTCGCCAAGTGGCGCGCGGCGCGTCCCGTGTTCCCGGATCTGCCGGCGAGCAACGTGTACTACGGATCGGCCGCGCTCGCGGTCTCGGCCGGGGTGATGACGCCGCTCGAAGACAACAAGTTCTCGCCGAGAACACCCGCGACCGGCGAAGCGGTCACCGCTGCCGTCGCCCGTCTGCAGCAGATCGCGGGGCGCCAGCAGCCATGAACGTGCTCACGGCGGCCAATCAGCTGACCTTGCTGCGCCTCGTCCTGGTGCCGATCTTCGTCCTGTGCATGCTCTACTCGTGGCCGGGGTGGGCGCTCACGGCCTTCGCGATTGCGGGTCTGACGGACGCGCTCGACGGCCTCATCGCGCGCCGTACCGGCCAGCTCACGACGCTCGGCGCGTGGCTCGACCCGATGGCCGACAAGCTCCTGCTCGTGACGACGTTCGTCATGCTGACGCTGCCGGGCCTGAATCTGACGAATCGCTTCCCGATCTGGCTCACGGTGCTGGTGATCAGCCGCGACGTCGCGATCGTGCTCACCGTCGCCGTCGTCAACCTTGCCGTCGCGCGCCGGACGTTCCGGCCGTCGTTCCTCGGCAAGGCCGCGACCGTGATCTACGTCTTCACCTGCGGCCTCACGCTGATCGCCAACTACCTGCGCGTGCATTCGCTGATCGTGACGATCGCGATCTGGACCTCGCTCGCCGTGACGCTGGCGTCGGGCTTCGACTACGTGTTCCGCGTCACGCTCTTCCGCACCGCGGACGTCAGCAACTCGCAGAGCGACCACTCTGGGAAGCGGGCCACAGGCTAGAAGCGGCCCACATGAAGGTCCGGGGACTTCGCTGGAGGTCCCGGGGCACTTCGCTGGAGGTCCAGGGGCTTCGCTCGAAGTCCCTGGGACTTCTCAGTCCACCCGGACTTCTCAGTTCACCTGGACTTCTCAGTTCGCCTGGACTTCTCAGTTCACCGGACTTCTCAGCTCACCTAGAGCTTCATCTTCGTCTTGAAGTACTCGATCGTCGCCCCAAGCCCCTGCTCGAGCGACACCTTCGGCTCCCAGTGGAGCAGCGTCCGCGCGCGGGTGATGTCGGGCTGGCGGACCTTGGGATCGTCGGTGGGCAGCGGTTTGTGGACGATCTTGCTGCGCGATCCCGTCATGCGGATGATCAAGCGCGCCATGTCCACGATCGTCATCTCGTGCGGGTTGCCGATGTTGACCGGCTCGTTGACGTCTGACTCCATCAGCGCGACGATGCCCGCGACGAGATCGCTGATGTAGGTGAAGCTGCGCGTCTGCGAGCCGTCGCCGAAGACGGGCACGTCCTCGTGGCGCAGCGCCTGGCCGATGAAGGCGGGCACCGCGCGTCCGTCGTTGACGCGCATGCGCGGGCCGTACGTGTTGAAGATGCGCACGATCTTCGTGTCCACCGCGTGGTACCGGTGGTAGGCGACGGTCATCGCCTCCGCGAACCGCTTCGCTTCGTCGTACACGCCGCGCGGACCGATCGGGTTGACGTTGCCCCAGTAGGTCTCTTTTTGCGGATGCTCGAGCGGATCGCCGTAGACCTCAGACGTCGACGCGAGCACGAAGCGCGCGCCCTTGGCCTTCGCGAGGCCGAGCGCCTTGTGCGTGCCGAGCGCGCCGACTTTCAGCGTCGGAATCGGCAGCTCGAGGTAGTCGATCGGGCTCGCCGGGCTCGCCCAGTGCAGCACGCGATCGACCGGCCCTTCGACGTAGATGTAGTTCGTCACGTCGTGCTTGACGAACTGGAAGTCGCGCCCGGCCAGGTGCGCGATGTTCGCGATGTCGCCCGTCAGCAGGTTGTCGATGCCGATAATCGAGTGCCCGGCGTTGAGCAGCGCTTCGGACAGGTGAGACCCGATGAACCCGGCCGCGCCGGTGATGACGATGCGCATGTGTGGGACCGCTCCGGTCAGGCCATCTTGTGCAGGCCGCGCACGACCGTGAGCCACATGATCTTGAAGTCGAGGGCGAGCGACCAGTTCTCGATGTAATACAGATCGAACTCGATGCGCTTCTCGAGCGAGGTGTTGCCGCGCCACCCGTTGACCTGGGCCCAGCCCGTGATGCCGGCCTTCACTTTGTGGCGCAGCATGTATTGCGGGATCCGGTGCTTGAACTGCTCGACGAAGAACGGCCGCTCGGGCCGCGGGCCGACGATCGACATGTCGCCCACGAGCACGTTCCAGAACTGCGGCAGCTCGTCGATGTCGTGCTTGCGGAGCCAGCGGCCGATCCGCGTCGCGCGCGGGTCGTCATCGCGCGCCCAGACCGGGCCGGTGACGTCTTCGGCGTCCACCGGCATCGACCGGAACTTGTAGACCGTGAATGCCTTGCCGTCCAGGCCCATGCGGACCTGCTTGTAGAAGATCGGGCCGGGCGAGCTGCGCTTGATGAGGAACGCGATGGTGAGCGCGGGAATCAGGCCGACGAGGCAGACCGCCGCCGAGAGCGTCGCGTCGACCGCGCGCTTCAGCACGTTGTTCATGCCGCGCAGCGGCACGTCGTTGACGCTGATGAGCGGCAGGCCGTCGAGATCTTCGAGCCGGGCGCGGAGCGCGATGAACTGCAGCAGGTCGGGGACGACGTGCACGTCCACGCACTCGCGCGACGCGAACTCCACGACGCCGAGCATCTTGACGTGCTCGTCGATCGGCAGCGCCACGTAGATCTCGTCGATCTTCTCCTGCGCGCAGATGTCCGGCGTCTGGTCGACGGTGCCGAGCAGCGGCAGCCCGCGGTACCCGATCGTGTCGGTGGAGGCCGCGCGATCGTCGACGAAGCCGATGAGCTGGAAGCCGAGCTCGCTGTGCTCGAGGATGCGGTCCGCCACCATGCGGCCGAGGTCGCCGACACCGACGACGAGCACGCGCTTGAGGCCGATGCCCGCGCGCCAGCGCCGCCGCAGCACGTCGCGCACGACCTCGCGCGACGTGTACGTGAACACGACGTTCAGCGTGAGGAAGAGTACCCACACGCCCCGCGACACTTCGAAGAAGCCGACCGCCTTGAGCGCGGGATCCGCGTAGTACGCCTGGATCACGAGCGTGCCCGTGACACCGGCGATCACCGCCAGGACGCTCCCGACGAGCACGGCAAAGAAGTCGTCGACGCGCGTGCGGCCGCGCCGCAGCCGGTAGATGCCCTGGAGCTGGAACGCCAGCGGCACGAGCACCGCGACGAACGGCGCGATCCAGAGGTAGTCGGTGAGCGGCCGGTGGCCGCGCGTGACGTCCATCAGCCCGCTGTCGAAGCGGATGAGATGCGCGAGGAGGAACGCCGCGAAGCCCGACAGCGCGTCGGCCGCAACGTAGATCGCGACGAGGAGCCGGTTGTAGCGTCTGAGCATCAGGAAGCGGCCGCCAGGGAGTTCGAGAGCACGCCTCGCAACGCGACTTCAAATCGATCGATGGCGAAAGGCTCGGCGTGCGAGCGGAGGAGCGCCGGGTCCCACTCGCGCCGGGTGACCGCGTCCATCGCGGACGCAAACGCCTCGGGCGTCGCCTCGTCGACGAGCAGTCCCGTCGTCTCGTGCGCGACCGTTTCGCAGGCGCCGCCGCGGCCAAAGGCCACGACCGGGCGTCCACACGCGAGCGCCTCGACCGGCACGATCCCGAAGTCCTCTTCGCCGGGCAGAATCACCGCTCTCGCTCGCCGGAACTCGTCGCGCAGCGCCGCGTCGTCCACGCTGCCGAGGAACTCGACCGTCGGTCCGGCGGCGGCGCGGAGGTGCGCTTCGTCCGGGCCGGTGCCGACGATGCGCAGCCGCACGCCGAGGCGGCCGGCTGCCGCAATCGCCAAGTCGATTCGCTTGTACGGGACCAGGGCGGACACCACAAGGAAATGGGGCTCGGGCTGATTCCCGTCGGGCGTGAAAAACGCCGTGTCCACCGGCGGGTACAGGACCGAGGCGACACGATTATAGTACCGCGCGATCCGGCCCGCAACGTAATGCGAGTCCGCTAAGAAGCGGTGGACGCGCGGCGCCGTGTCCCGGTCCCACCGCGCAATTCCGGCCATGATTCGGCGCAGCAAGGCACTTCGGCCCGCGCCGACCCGCTCCGGACCGAAGTACGCGTCGAACTGATCCCAGGCGTAGCGCATCGGCGAAAAGCAGTAACAGACGTGCACGGCGCGGCCGGGCGCGACGACGGCCTTGGCGGCGCAGTGGCTGGTCGAGATCACGAGATCGCAGTCGTCGAGGTCGAAGAGCTCGATCGCCGTCGGGAACACCGGCAGGTACTGGCGGTAGAGCCGGCCGGCCAGCGGCAGGCGCTGGACGATCGACGTGCGCACGCGGCGCCGCTCGATCGTCGGCGAGACGCTGCCCGGCACGTGGACGAGCGTCAGCAGATCGGCGTCGGGAAACATCCGGCAGAGCGACTCGAGCACGCGCTCGCCGCCGCGCATGCCGGTCAGCCAGTCGTGCACGAGCACGACCTTGCGGCCGGCGAGGACGTCGCGATCAGACATGCGCGGGGCGTCTCACGAGCTCGGTGTAGACCTGATAGGTGCGCGCGGCCGCGCGCTCCCATGAGAAGGCTTTGACCCGCTCGTGGCCGCGGCGGACGAGCTCGGTGCGGAGCGCCGCGTCGCCGAGCACGCGGCACATCGCGTCGGCGATTGCGGCCGCGTCGAGCGGGTTGATGAGCAGCGCGGCGTCGCCGACGACCTCGGGCAGCGACGACACGTTCGACGTGATGACCGGCGCGCCGGCCGCCATCGCCTCGAGCGGCGGCAGCCCGAAGCCCTCGTAGAGCGACGGAAACACGAAGACCGACGCGAGACGGTAGAGCACGGCCAGCGTCGCGTCCGGCACGAAGCCGAGAAAGCGCACGTGCTGGTGCAGCTGGTAGCGATGCACGAGCCGCCGGAGATTCGGGTACTTCGAAATCTCGTCGCCGATGATGAGCAGCTTTGCCTCGGTCATGCCGCGCTGCCGCAGGATCGAGAACGCCTCGATCAACCGGTCGACGTTCTTGTGCGGCTTGATGTTGCCTGCGTAGAGCACGAACGGCGAGGTCAGCTGAAACCGCTGTTGAACGCGCGAGACCTCCTCGGCCGTGGGCGCTTTCGCGAGCCGCTCGTCGAGGCCGTTGTAGATCACCTCGATCTTCTCGGCCGGAATCTTGAGAAAGTGCAGGATGTCCTGCTTCGACGCCTGCGACACCGTCAGCACGCGCCGGGCTCGCCGGGCGGCCGAAGACATCATGGTCCGCGCGTAGAGCGGCGCCGCGCGATTCGGCAGATACTGCGGAAACCGCAGGTGGATGCAGTCGTGGATCGTCACGACGAACGGGCAGAGCGTGAGCGGCGAGACGACGTAGTGCGGCGCGTGGAAGAGATCGACGCGCCCGCGCCAGAGGCTCAACGGCACGCTGATCTGCTCGCGCACGCTGTAGTTGGCGGAGGCCTCCTCGAGCGCGACGAACCGCGGCCCGAGCGACTCGACGAAGTCGACGTCGCGTCTCGGGCACAACAGCACATAGGCGTCGTCGGTGTCCTGACGCGCGAGCGCGCGCACCAGATTGCGGACATACGTGCCGATGCCGTAGTCGTGCAGCTTGCGTGCGTCGATCGCAATGCGCACTCGGGCAGGCTCCGCGCTGATTCTACCGGATCGATCGGCCGCGCATCCGCAGCGAGAGGCGCAGCCACGGCGCCCAGCCCGGCAGATGCTTCTCGTAGAACGCGACGTGACTGCGGTCGTAGTGCGAGGCGCCGGCGCCCGAGCCTTGCGAGCGCCCCCGAAGATGGACGACCTCCGATCGAGGTGTGAAGAGCACGCGTCCGCCTCTGGCGCGCAGCGCGGCGCAGAAGTCGACATCTTCCTCGTACAGGAAATATCGCTCGTCGAACAGTCCGGCCGCGACCGCCGGACCGCGCCGCACGAGCAAGCACGCGCCGCTCACCCAGTCGACGTCCCGTTCCTCGCTCACGAGCCGATCGATGTAACGCCGCGCCCACGCGTTCGATCGGCCGGACAACCGGACGCGCACACGCTGCGTGAGCTCGGCGAGGGGGGAGAGCATCGGACCGAAGGACACCTCCGGTCGTCCGTGACCGTCCACGAGTCGCGGACCCGCTGCCACCGCACCGGTGGCCTCGAGCCGGGCCACCAGCGTGTCCAGCGCGCCCGCTGGCACAATCGTGTCGCTGTTGAGCAGCAGAACGAGCGCCGCCGAAGCCTGGCGCATGGCGACGTTGTTCGCCGCGCCAAATCCGATGTTGACGTCCTGCGCGAAGACCTCCACGGCGGGCCACGTCCGGCGGATTGCCTCAACTGATCCGTCAGCCGACCCGTTGTCCACGACGAACACGCGTCCCAAACCGGCCGGGGGCGCGGCGAAGAGCGACTCCAGGCAGGCGAGCGTCTGCGCCCGCGTGTTGTAGCTCACGATGACGACTTCGAGGTTCGGCGCCATGTCAGCGGCTCGCAGCGGCCTCGAGCGCCTGGCGGACGGTGGCCGCGGCCTGCGTCCACGAATACTGGCCGAGGCGCCGGCGGCCGGTGGCGGCGAGCGCGGCATTCGCGTTCGCGTCGCTCAGCAGCTCGACGATGGCAGCCGCGATCCGATCCACGTCGAGCGGCACCAGCCGTGCGGCCTCGCCGAAGATCTCGCGCGCAATTGGCGTGTCGATGAGCACCGGCGGCACGCCGTGCGCGATGGCTTCGAGCGGCGTCAGGCCGAAGCCTTCGTAGTCGGAGAGGAACGCGAACACACGGGCGCCGGCGTAGAGCTGGTCGAGCTCCGCATCCGGAACGTACTCGCGCCACTCGACCTTCCCACCGACGCCGGCCGCCTGCGCCAGCGCGCGCGGGTCGATGCGCGGCTGGCTGCGATTGGCGCCGACGAGCACGAGCTTCGCGTCCGGTACCCGCGTGGCCGCTCGCGCAAAGGCCTGAATGAGCTCCGGGACGTGCCGGCGCGTGAAGATCGATCCGACGAAGAGCACGACTGGCGGACGACTCATCGCGGAGCCGCTGTCGAGCGGCGCGGGCCCTCCCGGCCGGGCGATCACGACGCGGTCCCGCGGAATGCCGAGCCAGTGCACGATCTCGCTCGCGGAGAAGTCCGAAATCGTCACCACGCGCCTCGCGCGCCTGGCCGCCGACCGCGTGAGCCAGCGCCGGCGCCAGCCTTCGCGCGCGCTGAACCACTCCGGGTGCGCGAAGAACGACACATCGTAGATCGCGACGACCAGCGGGCAGGCGAGCCGCAGCGGCGCCGTGTAGCCGGCCGCGAAGAACACGTCGAGGTCCGCACCGTTCACCGCGCGCGCGAGCGTCGTCTGCTCCCACCACGTGCCCGCCTTCGGCGCTGCCAGCACGCGCCACACGAATCGCGGGTCGTCGCGGACGACCGGCGGTGGCGTACCGCCGCCAGCGAAGATCGTCACCTGGTGGCGGAAGCTGGCGTCGTGCGACCACTCGCGCAGGATCGACTCGAGGTAGCGGCCAACGCCGGTCGGCTGTCCGGTGAGCTCGCGGCCGTCGACGCCGATGCGCAGCTGCCGATCAGCCACGTCGCGTCTCCTGCCGGTGGGCAAGGGCGCGCGTCCACGCGTCCCGCACGCCTTTGGCTGCCGCCGCCCAGGTGAATCGCGCGGCGTGCGCGCGTCCTGCCTCGCTGAGGCGGCGCCGCTCGGCAGCATCGCTGAGCAGTTGTTCCAGGATCTGCGCGAGCCCGGCCGCATCTTCGGGATCGAACAGGCGCCCCGCCTGGCCGACGGCTTCAGGCAGCGCGCCGCGATTTGCGGCGACGACGGGCACGCCGGTGGTCATCGCTTCGATGACCGGCATGCCGAAGCCTTCGGCGAACGACGGCATCACGAAGACGAGCGCGCGGCGGTAGAGCGCCGGTCGATCGGCGGGCGCGACATATCCCGTGAGCTCGACGCGCCCGGCCAGCGGCGGCCGAGACGCGCGTTCGACAATGGGCGCAGACTCGTCGGATTGTCCGCCCGCGAGGACCAGCGGTGGCGCGGCCGGCATTCGCGCGATCAGCCGCTCGTAGGCGTCGAGCAGCGTGCCGAGGTTCTTGCGAGGCACGAGCGATCCCAGAAACAGCACGCTCCCGGACGCCGGCTCGCTCTCGCGCGCGGGCCAGGCGGGCGCGCCCGGATAGCAAATCGAAATGCGCGAGGCCTCCACGCCGAGCCGCGTCTCGATTGCGCGCGCGGTATCGCGCGAGATCGTGACGATGTGATCGGCACGGCGGGCGTGTTCGCCCGCGAGCGCCGGGTAGTCTCGCCGGATCTCCGCGCGCGTCCGCTCCGGATGGTCCAGAAAATCGAGGTCGTAGATCGTTACCAGGCGCGCCGCGTTGCGGGACGGAATCAGCAGGGGATGCGAGGCGTGCACGACGTCGAACGCGCTGCCCGTGAGCCGCTCAACGGGCGGCCACTCGAGCCGGTGCCAGGCGAAATTGAGGAGCCGCACGGGTACGCGCCGGTCGACGAGGGTCGTGCCCGAGAATCCGGGCGAAATCAGACGGTCCTTGAGGGACGACGAGAAGAGCGTCAGCGACTCGCCGGCGGGAGCCGACTGCGCCAGGGCGCGCGCGACCTCGTGGACGTATTCGCCGACGCCCGTCCGCTCGCGGAGCGCCGGTCGGTAGTCGAGCAGGATCCGCACGGGCGAAACTCGGCGGATGCTATCATGCGAAGCCGGTCCGGCGTCGCAAGTCCTTATCAGTCAATCGATTGACAGACTTTCGACGTGCATGTTACGTTGAGGAGTTTTAGCCGGAGGAGATCGGGCGTTCATGAAGATTGCGGTCATCGGCACGGGCTACGTCGGGTTGGTCGTCGGGGCGTGCTTTGCGGAAACGGGCAACGACGTCATCTGCGTCGACAAGGACCGGCAGAAGGTCGCGCTCCTGCGGCGCGGCCACATTCCGATCTACGAACCGGGCCTCGAGGAGATCGTCCGCCGCAATCGCCAGGAGAAGCGGCTCGTGTTCACGACGAGCCTGCCCGATGCCGTCCGCAAGGCGGACGTCGTCTTCATCGCGGTGGGCACGCCGATGGGCGAGGACGGCTCCGCCGACCTTCAGCACGTGCTCGCGGCCGCGCGCGAGATCGGCCGCGCGATGAACGGCTACAAGGTCATCGTGGACAAGAGCACGGTGCCGGTTGGCACGTCCGAGCGCGTGAAGGCGGCGATTCGCGGCCAGACGAAGCATCCGTTCAGCGTCGTGAGCAACCCCGAGTTCCTCAAGCAGGGCGCGGCCGTCGACGACTTCCTCCGTCCGGATCGCGTCGTGATCGGGGCGTCCGACGCGCGCGGCGCGGAGATCATGGCCGAGCTTCACCGGCCGTTCACGCGCACCGGCGCGCCGATCATGATCATGGACTGCGCGAGCGCGGAGCTGTGCAAGTACGCGGCAAACGCGATGCTGGCCACGCGCATCTCGTTCATGAACGAGGTCGCCAACGTGTGCGAAGCGTTTGGCGCCGATGTCGACAAGGTGCGGCAGGCCGTGGCGTCCGACAAACGGATTGGCCCCGCGTTCCTGTTTCCCGGCGTCGGCTACGGCGGCAGCTGCTTCCCGAAGGACGTCCAGGCGATCGTCAAGTTTGCGGCGGACAAGAAATACCGGTTTCGCATTCTGGAGGCCGTCGAGGCCGTCAACGAGTCGCAGAAGGAGCGATTGCTCCTCAAGCTCGACGCGCAATTCGGCAAGTCGCTGAAGGGGCGAACGATCTCGGTGTGGGGCCTGGCGTTCAAGCCGCGGACCGATGACATGCGCGAAGCGCCCGCGATCCCCATCATCGAGGGCCTGCTCGCGCGCGGCGCGAAAGTCCGCGTGTTCGATCCCGAAGCGCGCAAGACCGCGCAGCGCATCTTCGGCCGGCGCATCCACTACGCGCGGCATCCGTACGACGCGCTCGTGCGCGCGGACGCGCTCCTCGTCGTCACCGAATGGAATGAGTTCCGCGAGCCCGACTTCGGAAAGATGAAGCGGTTGATGAAGCAGCCGGTGATCTTCGACGGCCGCAACATCTTCGACCCGAAGCAGCTGCGCGCCCTGGGCTTCACGTACCGGTCGATCGGCCGTCCATGAGCGTGGTGCTGGTCACCGGCGGCGCCGGCTACGTTGGCAGCCACGCGGTGCTCGCGCTGGCCGCCGCGGGGTACGACGTCGTCATCTACGACGATCTCTCCGCGGGTCATGCGGAAGCGGTCCAGCGCATCCAGAAGGCGTGGCCCTCGCGATCGATCTCGCTGGTTCAAGGCGACATCCTCGATCGCGCGCTCGTGCTGAAGACGCTGACGGCGTCGCGCGCAGCGACGGTCATGCACTTTGCCGCCAAACTGCTGGTGGGCGAGTCCGTCGCGCAGCCGCTCAAGTACTACCGGACGAACGTGAGCGGCACGCTCACGGTGCTCGACGCGATGGCGGAGGCCGGCGCGAAACACTTCATCTTCTCGTCGACCTGCGCCACCTTCGGCGAGCCAAAGGCGACGCCGATGGACGAGAGCCATCCGCAGCGGCCAATCAACGCGTACGGCGAGAGCAAGCTCGCGGTGGAGCGCGCGCTGCCGCACATCGAGCGCGCGTTCGGCATCCGCTGGACGGCGCTGCGGTACTTCAACGCGTCTGGCGCGGATCCCGACGGCCGGGTTGGCGAGGACCACGATCCCGAGGAGCACCTGATTCCGCGCGCGATCGCGGCCGGCAACGGGGGACCGTCGCTGACGCTGTTCGGCGACGACTACCCGACGCCGGACGGCACGTGCATCCGCGATTTCGTGCACGTGTCGGACCTGGCCGACGCGCACCTCGCCGCGTTGCGCGCGCTTGAAGCCGGCGCGGCCTCGTCAGCCTACAATCTGGGCAACGGGCAGGGCGCCTCGGTCCGCGAGGTGGTCGAGAGCGTCCGCCGCATCATGGGCCGGGACGTGCCGCACCAGATCGGCCCGCGGCGTCCGGGCGACCCGGCGCGGCTGGTCGCGTCGAG
>DATEGZ010000001.1:0-16374 GCA_035279905.1 Vicinamibacterales bacterium | reverse complement strand
CGCCGTGTCGATCACGCGCGCGGCCGGCAGCGGTCCGCGCGCCAGCTCGTCGCGCAGCGTCTCTCCCGGCACGTACTCGCCGGCGATGTAGACGTGATCGTCGAATTCCTCGAGCGCGTAGATGGTCGCGATGCCCGGGTGGGTGAGCGCCGCCGCCGCGCGCGCCTCGCGCCGAAGGCGCTCGCGACGCCGAGGATCCGTGGTGAAGCGCGGCGCCAGCGCCTTGAGCGCGACCTGACGGCCAAGCTTCGTGTCGTCGGCGAGCAGCACGACGCCCATGCCGCCGGCGCCGAGGACGCGCACGAGGCGGTAGTGCCCGATCGTCCGGCCCGCGATGTCCGGGCCGATGCCGGCCTGCGCGAGATCCGCCGGTCTCGTGACCGGCTGTTCGATGAAGTCGTTCGCCTCGTCGTGGGCTTCCAGCAGGGACGCGAGCTCGAGGCGCAGCGTGTCATCGCCGCCGCACGCCTGCGCGAGAAACGCGGCGCGCTGGTCCCGCGGCCGCTCCAGCGCCTGATGGAACAGCTCGTTGACCCGGGCCCAGTTCGCGCCGGTCACCGCGCGTTCGTCCGCTGCAGCTCGCGCAGCAGCCACGCCTTCGCGATCGTCCAGTGGCGCTTGACCGTGGCGGGAGAGATCGACAGCGCCTCGGCCGTTTCTTCCACCGAGAGGCCGCCGAAGAATCTCAGCTCGACGATGCGCGCTTGATCCGCATCGAGCTCGGCGAGCGACGTCAGCGCGCGATCGAGCGCTACGAGATCGATCGACGCGTCGTCGTCCGGCGCCCGGCCCACGAGCAGCGCGTCGTTGAGCGTCACCTGCACGTGGTCGCCGCCGCGCTTCAGCGCGCCGCGCGCGCGGGCGCGCTCGACGAGCAGCCGGCGCATCGAGATCGCCGCGATCGCGAGAAAGTGCGTGCGGTTCTGCCAGCGCGGCGATTTGTCCTTGAGCAGGCGCAGGTACGCTTCGTGGACGAGCTCGGTGGCTTGCACGCTCTTCGCCTGCTCGCGGCGGACGTAGCGGTCCGCCATGCGCCGCAATTCGGCGTAGACGTCCTCGACCATCTGGCCGACCGCGTCATCCTCTCCGGATCGGTGCGCCGGTGGGCGAGAGCTCACGGAGTGAAATTATCGCCTCGGGCGGTACAACTTCGCCATATCCGCGATGAGCGCGGCTTTCCAGACGTAGCCGAGTTGCAGGTTGATCTCCGTCGTCTGCGTTTCCGGGAGCCCGTTGACGTCGGCCGTTTTCTTCTCGCGCACGACCGGCATCGCCGAGAAGATGCCCAGCAGCTTCAGCACGCGGCCGGTGCGCATCGTGCCGTCCTCGGCTTCATAGACGCCGTTGGCGACCGCGAGCACCGGCGAACCGGACATGCCTGGAAACGCGGACACGTCGACCAGAAACGTCGGCAAGTCGTTGAAGTCCACCGACGGCTCGCTTGCGACGTGGCCGGTCTTCCACACCGGCAGGAAGTGCGATTCGTCGAAGAACCCGTACGGATACCCCAACAGCGTCGCGGCCGAAGACGGTCGAATCTTGATGTCTCCGCGCGTGTGCCCCTCGCTGAAGACCAGGAGCGAGATGTCCTTGTACGCCTCGGCTGGGATCGGAATGAGCACGACGTCCGCGCTGGGCACAGCGTCGCTCATGATCCACAGCGGATCCCCGCGTTGGTCGTAGAGCGGCATCTCGATTGGGCGGACGCGCTTCAGGTCGGCCGCGTTCTCGTGAAGGATGAAACGGATGCGATCGCCGGCGCGCGGCCCGGACGTGAGCGGCGCCCGCCCGGCGACGACGTGGTAGTTCGTGACGAGAAAGACCGTGTCGGCCTTGCCATCAATCGTTGTGCTGGCGAAGAAAAACCCGGTGCCTTGAGACACGGCGCGTGTGCCGCTCATCAGCACCACGGGCGTCGTCATGAGCGACGGATATTCGAGATCGGCGGGGAGGCCCTGCGATCCGGCGCTGACGAGGGCGACGAGGAGCCAGGGCAGCGAAGCGACCATGATCCTTGGACGTCGAAATCATACCGGGAGTGTTTATACTCGCGGGATGATTTTGGAGGGTGGAAACATGAGACGAATCGGTGAAAGACTGGCCCTGAGCGTGGCGATTGCGGCCACGCCGCTCGTCATGGTCGCTGCGCAACTGCCCACGCCCGACAAGCTGGCCGCCACCGGCGGCGACATCACGATCGCGCCCATCAACCACGCGACGCTGCAGCTGACGCACGCCGGCAAGGTGATCGACGTCGATCCCGTCGCGGCCGCCGGCTCGTACGCGGGCTTCGCGGCGCCTGACGTCATCCTCATCACCGACATCCACGGCGATCATCTGGATCCCGCGACCGTCAACAAGCTCAAGAAGGCGACGACCACCGTCGTCGCGCCGCAGGCGGCCGTCGCGCAGCTCACGGCCGCGCAAATCACCGCCGTCGTGATGGCGAACGGCGACAAGAAGGCGATCGAGGGCATCGAGATCGAAGCCGTGCCGATGTACAACCTGGTGCGGAAGAATCCGCAAGGCGATTTCTTTCACACGAAGGGCCGCGGCAACGGCTACGTCCTGACCATCGGCGGCAAGCGCCTCTACATCGCCGGCGACACGGAGGGCGTGCCCGAGATGCGCGCGCTCAAGAACATCGACGTCGCGTTCGTCCCGATGAACCTGCCGTACACGATGACGGAAGCCGAGGCGGCCGACGCCGTGAAGGCGTTCAAGCCGAAGGTCGTCTACCCGTATCACTACCGCGGATCGGATCTGAAGAAGTTCGAGGATCCGCTGAAGGGGAGTGGGGTCGAGGTTCGCGTTCGAGACTGGTACGCGAAGTAGAGCTTGGGGTTCCCAAGGGTTCCTGGGGGTTCCCTGGGGTTCCTCGGGGTTCACCGAGCGTCAACGCTTCACCAGTTTCAGCGCGACCGTTTGCGTTTCGCCTTCGCCGACGAGCACGCTCGTGGCGAAGACCGTGAGCTTGGTGAGGACTTCGGGATCCTGCGCGTCGGCGATTTCGCTCGCCGGCAGCGCGACGACGCGGTAGGCGCCGGCGACTGTGCGCGGCTGTGCAAGAGACATCGAGTAATGTGCGTAGCGTGCGCGATGGGCGAACCTACCTACAGACGCCGCACAACGATCTCGGAAGTGAAGTTGACGCGGCCTCAACTGCGTGAATGGGGTAAGGGGCAGCCACTCCGTCGCTGGCAGCGGAAATGATTCCACTACGCACCTTGCTCGGAATCGTCATCGCGCTCGCGATGCTTGGCAGCGGGCAGGACGGCGCTCGATTGACAGGGAAAGTGGTGACGAGCGACGACCGTCCGGTTCGTCGAGCCCACGTCGTGGCGTCGGGTCCAACGACGATCGCCACTGACGCCGATCCGGATGGCTTGTTTCGCCTGGTTGGCCTGATCAAAGGCACGTACACGGTCGCCGCGACCAAGTTCGGCTTCATCGAAACGACACCGTCGGTAATCAATGTCGACGGCACCGTGGGTCAACTCGACGTCAAGGTCGTCCTGGCGCCGGCCGGCGCGATCACCGGTCGGGTGCTGGATAGCAGCGGGTCACCGCTCATCGGTGCTCCGGTCGCGCTGCGGCAGGGGAATGCCGCCTTATCGCTTCTGAATACCGACGATCGCGGAGTCTTTCGTTTTCATACATTGCGCCCCGGCGCGTATGAGCTCGTCTGGTCCACGAACGAAAAACAGACGGTGACGGTCGTTCAGGGACGCGCCGTGGACGTGGAGCTGGTCTCAGCTTCCACGGCCAACGCGGACAGCCCCGCGATTTTGACGCTGCCAGCAAGCCCGCGCGGAGATCCGCCACCTGCCGAGGCGCACACGATCCGAGGGCGGATTACGAGTGCCGAGACGGGAGCCCCCATATCGCACGTGACCGTGCAGTTGATCGGTGAAGGGCCTCAACGGACGGCTGAGACAACGGAGGCCGGTGGCTTCATCTTTCGTGACGTGCCGGACGGGCGTTACTCCGTGGCCGCCGCAGCGACGTCGAAGTACGTGGGTCTTCGGTACGGACAGAAGACGCCTCAGGATCCGTCACTTCCCGTGATCGTCGCCAACGGCCATCAGAACGCCGACGCCGACATTGAATTGCCGACGACAAAGGTCCTCACCGGTCGTCTGGTTGACGAATTCGGAGATCCCGCGCCGAACATCACGGTGGTAATCGCTCAGAACGTCGTCGCGGCCGGGAAGACGCGGCTCATGCCGCTGTCTGGAGGGACCACTACCGATGACCTGGGTGAGTTTCGGCTTGGCAATTTGCCTCCGGGCGCGTTCTTCCTGATGGCACTATCAGGACCGTTTGCGACCAGCGACGTTCGGAGTGGGCCGGTTGGGCCTCCGAGTTCGGGTTATGGATTCGCGCTGACGTTCTTCCCCGGAACCGCCCGGCCCGCCGACGCTCAGCCCGTCAGTATCGACGTGCGTGGGATCACGGCTCCAGTAGCGTTTGCACTTGTTCCGTCAGACATGGGCAAAGTCTCGGGACGAGTGGTTGATCGTTCCGGATCGCCCGTCAGCAAGGCGGGTGTGATTCTTCTTCAACTACACAACGGGGACATCCGCATGGTCGTCTTCGCGCGGGCAACGACCGACGCCGATGGATTCTTCTCCATTGACAATGTCCCAGTCGGATCGTTCGTGGCGCAGGCGTTTGGCGTGAGCGGGTTCGCGAGCGCAATGGTGACGGTGTCGCCTCATGAGGCCGCAACGGTAGAGTTGGCAACCGCGCCGCCGTCTGCGGTGCGAGGACAGTTCGTCTTTGATGGCCCGAGCGATCCCTCTTTGTTGAAGCGGATCCGCATCTCGACCTCGCCGACAGACTTCGTCCGAGGTCCGGCAGGGGGAATCGCTCCCCGATCCGTGATCCATGACGATGGAACCTTTGAGGTGCCGGGTTTGATGGGTATTACCAAACTGAACTTCGACATTCCATTGCCATGGACGCTGGTCAGCGTGTCATCCGCGGGCAACGACATCACCGATCAGCCGATCGATTGGCGGGCGGGCGACGTCGACGACCTGCGTGTGACCTTTGCACCAACGGCGAGCACTGTGGTCTGCGGGATCAATGACAGGAACGGCCAACCGTTGCTGAGGGGTTTCGTCCTGATCTTCCCGCAGGATGCCGCTCGGTGGACGTACCCGTCCCGTTACGTGCGGGGTTTGACCGCCGACGCGAAGGGCGATTTCAGCACCAGCGCGCTTCCTCCCGGGCTGTATCGAGCTGTTCCGTTTGAAGCCGTTCCGAGAGCTGACTGGATGAATCCTGATTTCCTTGAGACGTTGCGAGCGCTCGGGCAGAGCTTCACGGTCCGTATGGGCGAGTCGATTCGGGTCCAACTCGAGCGGCGACAGTGACGTCGAATTCCAGTCGACGATCGGACTCAGCGGGAAACTCGGTGGCGTGACGTGACGGCGGTTTCAAAGCGAAGGACCATTAACGCAATCGTTGCGTCAGGCGCAGGACAGGGGACCAGAACGCGCGCAGGGTGTAGCACTTTTCCCGCGCCTATGGCTAACCCCGTCGAATTGATCGCCGCCAGGCACGCTGAAGCCGCGGACCTCGCCGACCGCTCACCCGCTGCAGCCGCACCAGTAACGCCGATCCTACAGATTGCGAAGGGCGACGTTCGGGTCGACGCGCGCCGCGCGTCGCGCGGGCACGTAGCCCGCGACGATGCCCACGAGGAGCAGGAGCACCGGCACGACGATCCACGTGAAGAGCGGGTTCGCGTACGGCTGCATCGGATTGCCGATCAGCACGAACTGCGTGCCCAGCGCGGCGATCAGGATGCCCGGCAGCATCCCGACGAGCACGAGATGGATCGCGTGATCGACGACGCTCTTGAGGACGCCGCCGGGCGTGGCGCCGAGCGCCATCCGGATCCCGAACTCGCGCGTTCGGAGACTGACGATGTACGAGATGACGCCGTAGACGCCGAGGCCGGCGATGAGCAGCGCGAGGACGCCGAGCGCGAGCATCAGCATCGCCGCCGCGCGTGTCGGCCGCACCCACGCGAGGATTGAGTCGTCGAGCGGCGCAGCGTCCTGGATCGCGACGTCCGGATCGATCGCGCGAATCGCCGCCTTGAGCGGCTCGACCTGCCCGCGCGGCGCGCGCGACTTCACCAGGACGAGCATGTCCGGCCGATACCGCTGGTCCCACGGCACGAACGCGAGACAGGACTCGCAGACGCGCGCGGAGTCCGTGCCGCGATGTAATGGATCGGTCGCGATGCCGACGACCGTGCGCCAGTAGCCTTCGTTGCCAAACATGAATCGCTGGCCGATGGCGTCCTCACCCGGCCACAAGCGCGCGGCGGTGCTTTCGGTGACGATTGCGACGAGCGGCGTGCCGTACTTGTCGTTCGCCGTGAACCGGCGACCCTTGGCGACCGTCAATCCCAGCGTGTCGAAGAACGCGTCGGACACGCCCGCATAGGCTGCGGAGATGCGCCGGCGCGCCTTGGTCTTCAACGGATCGAATTCTTCAGCGACGACCAAAAAGTTGGGCGGGGACGCGAACGCGTAGCCCGGCAAGCCGTCGGTGAGCGCGGCCTGCTCGACGCCAGGCAGCTGCCGCACGCGCGCCAGCAGGTCGTCGAGGAACGCGCGTCCGCGCGTGTCGTTGTAGTGGTGCAGCGACAGATCGATGCGCGCGGCGGTGACGCTGCCGGTGTCGAGAAACACTCGCGTCTCGATCACGTCGCTGACGCGCATCAGCAGCAGGCCGGTCGCCATCAGCAGCAGCACGGCCACGGTGACCTGCAGCGCGACGAGCCACTCGCGCATCCGCCGGCCCGATCGGGTGGACACGGCGCCGGCAGCTGTTCCGGCGAGCGTGCGCGCGGGCGCGACACGGCTCGCGCGCCACGCGGTCGCGCCGCCGACGAGCACGGCGGTCACGAGGCCCGCCGAGATCGCATACAGCACCACCGTCCAGTCCGGCGCGAGATCCGCCGACAACACCGCGTTGCGTCCGTCCGCCGACTGCGGCAGGAGCGAGCTGCCCGACGCCAGCCCGCCGAGCCGGAGGCCGCCCAGCGCGAGCCCAAGGCCGGCGACGACCGCGAGCGCCGAGATGATCGCGGCCTCCGCGGCGAACAATCGAAAGATGTCGAGACGTCCCGCGCCTAACGACAATCTTGCCGCGATCTCTCCGAGGCGCTTCGTCCCGCGCGCGTACAGCAGATTCGCCAGGTTCGCGCACGCCGCGAGCAGCACGAGCCCCGACAGAAACAGGATGACGATGCCAATCCCCGCGAAGCGATCGAAGCGGAGCGACCCCCACGCCGGCGCCACGAACACCCGGAAACCGTGCCAGTCGTTGCCGGCGGAGAGCCCGAAAAGCGACATCGTCGCGGCGGTGACCGCATCACGCGGTGCGCCGGGCCGAGCGCGCAGGTGGATCTGTCCGAGCACGCGATCTCTCAGATCGAGACGCGATCCGAGTTCTCGATCCAGCGGCTGAAAGAGCGCCGACGGCACCCAGACATCCGTGGCCATGAAGCCCGCGCTGAGTCCGCGAAACCCTCGCGGCCCGACGCCGACGATGGTGAGCGGCTCGTCGTTGACCGTCACGGCGACCTGGCCGAGGATCGCGCGGTCGCGATCGAACCACTGGCCCCAGAGCTGATCGCTGATGACACACACGCGCGCCGACGAGCTGTTGTCGCCGGCTTCGATCATGCGCCCGGCCTCCGGCCTGAGGCCAAACACGCGCGCGTAGTCGCCGTCCACGATCTCGAGGGCGGTGCGCTCGGCCCGGCCCGGCGCGCGCACCACGCCCGTCCGCGTCGTGACCGCGACGACGCCAACGATCGTGTCGGGCGGATGTGCTGCGAACGCGCGAAGATCGGTGACGGACAGGAACTCATCGCGGCTCAGACTGCCAAGCTTGATTGAATCGGCCCGAGCGCGCCGCGAGAAACCGATCGAGTACAAGTCGTCGGTGCGCACGATGCTGCTCGGGCGGAAAACGATCGCGTTGACGAGGGAGTAGATGGCGGTGGCGGCGCCGATGCCGAGCGCCAGCGTGACGACGGCGATCGCGGTGAAGCCCGGCTGCCGCGCGAGCAGCCGCCACGCGTAGCGGAGGTCGTGGAGCAGGGCCGCCACGGCTCAGTGGTACTTCGCCACCATTGCCCGCGCGATGTCCGCCATCAGCTTCGCCATGTCCTTATCGGACGCTTTCGAGTCGGAGATGAACACCGCGATGCTGATGGTCTCGCCCTTGGGGCTTGTGACGATGCCGACGTCGTTGAAGGCGGCAGTTACGCCGCGCCAGGAGCCGCTGGTGCCTGTCTTGTGCCCGATCGTCCAGCCGTCGGGGACGCCGGCTTTCAAGCGATCGGGAAACGTCGTCGTCTGGCGGAGTGTCTCGAGCAGGAATTGCGTGGACGACGCCGAGAGCAACCGGCCGCTCGCCAGCGATTCCAGCAACACGGTCATGCCGCGCGGCGTGGACGTGTCGCGCTGATCTTTGAGGTACGCCTGGAACGCAGCGTCTCGCCGGCTTTCGGGCACAGAACTGATCGCTCGATCGAGCACCGGCGGATCGAGATACTCATCGCGCCAGACGAGGTCGTTGATCTCGGTCTGCAGGTGCTTCTCGTCGCGATCGACGCGCACGCCCGTCACTCCACCGCGATTGAGTGTCAGCTGCACAGCGAGCGGACCACCAAGTTTCGCGATCAAGATGTCGGTGGCGGCGCTGTCGCTGTCGACGATGGCGCGGCGCACCAAATCGCCGATCGTCGTCTTGAACCCGTCCGCGCCCACAAGTTTCGCGATCGGTTGTACGAAGACGCTGAGATCTTGCTTGCGCACGAGGACCTCGTCGTCGAGACGCCATTTGCCCCTGTCCACGCCTTCGAGCGCGCTGATGGTGACCGGCAGCTTCATCACGCTCTGCATCGGAAAGATCTGACTGGCTCTGGTGCAAGCTTCCAGAGCACCATCGCCTGCACAGACCCCGACTCGACCGTCGAAGTCTTTCGTCAGCGCGTTGAGCTCGCGCTGCCAGCGCGCACGACGCAGGCTGGATTCAGAGATGGCCTTGCGCCCCACTGAAATGAGGCGGGAGAAATCACCGGCGGCCTGCAGAGCACCCAGACTCATGAGGACGAACTGGAGAACGAGCACGCCGAGGAAGAGTGTCGCGGCTTGCCGCACCACGCGACGAGCTCCGCGTTCCGCTGATCGATGGTTGAGCAGCGCGAAACGAACGACCGCGAGCGCGAGGCCGAGCGACGCGATCAGCGCGAGCCCGTTTCGGAGGCTCAGGAGCAGACTCGACGTCCTTTGCGAAAGGCCGCCGGGCGCCAGGCGATCGACCACCGACTCCATGGCGATCTGCAGCGGGCCGCCGCGGAAGCCACCCGTGCCGGTCCAGATGCGCGTCTCCGCCACCGTGAAGAGAGGCAGGAGCGCGCCCAGCACGGCCAACACCAGGATCGAGTTGATGACCGCGCGAACGCCACTCGACGAGAGCGACGAGACGTACAGCGTCGCGATAGCGAGCCCAGCGACGATGAAAGGCGCTTGGCTCAAAGGCAACACCGACTTCAGCAACCAGATGATGTGGCGATCAGATCCCTGGAGCAGCAGGAGCACCAGCGGCACCAAGCCGATGAGGATGCTGAGGGCGACGACCGCTGTCGTCTTGACGAGCCACTGTTTCCACGTGGCCATCGGCTGCAGCACCTGCCATTCGAGCGTCCCGAGGCGCCGTTCCTCCGCACTGGCGAGCGAGCCAGCGAGAATCGGCACAAGCGCCAGGTGCAGCAGGGTCAGCGGGTACGTGTAATCCAGGTTGGTATTTGGCGCGAGGTTGTAGTACCACCGCGCGACCAGCACGGCTCCGAACGACAGGGCGGCCACGAGCAGTGTCATCTGCTGAAGGCGCAGTTCCTTTGCCACGAGCGCCCACAGCGGACGACGACGTGATCCCGCATGCGTGCGTGACGCGCCGAGTAGCCACGGGAACTCGACGTCACGATGGGTGTCGAGCGCTTCGAAGCGCCGCACCGACAGCCAGCCGAGCACCGTGGCCGCACCTGCCACCGTGGACATCGTCATCCAGAATGTCGGCTGAGTGGCCGCGTCAAACGATTGCAAGAGCGTGAGCGCCAGCGCGACGACAAGCGGAATCGCGAGCGTGAACACGACACCGCCAAGCGGGCCGCGCGCGATGATCGTGAGCCACGGCGCGACGATGAGCCCGTAGACGAGGGGCAGGCCAATCGTTTGCATCACGAGACGCGGAGAGACGACGTTCGGGAAGGCGCCGGCGAGTCCCACCGTCACGAGGATCGCGAGCGAGGCCAGCAGCGACCCGAGCGCCGCCAGCTTCGCGGCGACCAGCTGCCATCGGCTGACTGGCAGCGCCAGCCAGGCCGAAATGGTCCCGTGGATGTACTCGTGTCCGATCGACATCGCACCCAGCGCGACGGCTCCCGCGACGTAGACGGCCCAGCTGATTCCCGCGCCGTTCTTGAAGAGACCCAACACGAAGACTGCGACCGCGATGGCGGCCCACGCCGGAAAGAGGGCGCGCAGCTCCTTCTCGATCGCTGCCTTCCACGGCATCACGCTCGTCACGACGCCGCACCCTCCTCGGCGAGCGAGGTGACGAAGATCTCCTCGAGCGTCAGCGACTCAGTCTCGATCGCCTCCGGCGATCCCGCGCGCAAGCGCTCGACGACGTCCGCCGCGTTGCCGTTGACGAGCACTTCGAGTTCGCGGTTCTGCTGACGCAGCACGCGCGCGCCGCCGAGGTCGAGCCGCGGCGGGGCGCCCGCGAATCGCGCGTACACCTTCTGATACCGCTCGCGCGCGACATCGGCATCGAGCGTCAACACGTCGCGCCCGCGATCGATGATCGTGAACTGATCGATCAGCCCTTCAAATTCCGCGATGAGGTGTGTGGAGACGAAGACCGTGCGTTTGCCTGGCGCGCCCTCCTGATACGCGCCAATCACGGTCTGAATGAATTCGCGCCGCACGATCGGATCGAGGCCGGACGTCGGCTCGTCGAGCACGAGCAGATCGGGCTCCGGACAAATCGCCGTGATCAGCGCCAGCTGCGTGCGCTGGCCCTTCGAGAGGTGACTCGTCTTCTGCCCGAGGTCCAGCCGGAAGCGATCGAGCAGCGCCCGCTCGGATTCGCGGTTCCAGCTCGGCCGGAACGCGGCGGCGTAGTCGAGCGCCTGGCGCACGGTCATCCACGGGTAGAACGCGACTTGATCGGGCACGTAGGCGAGCCGCGACTTCACCGCGACCTCGTGCTTCGCCGGATCCATGCCGAACAACTTCACCGTGCCGCTGGTGGGCCGCAGCAGGTTCAGGAGGCACTTGATCGTCGTCGTCTTGCCGGCGCCGTTGCGGCCGAAGAAGCCGTAGCAGCGGCCCGGCGCGACGCGCAGGCTCAAGCCGTCGACCGCGTCGGTGCGGCCGTAGGTCCGGACGAGGTCGTCGATCTCGATGACAGGGGAGTCGTCAGCCATAGGCCTCACGATTGCGCCCGCACGCGCCTGGTGTGAAACACGTCGAACCGCTCCTCCGCGAGCCGGAGGAATTCGCTCTTCTCAACCTGTAGGTGATGCGCCTGGACGACGGCGTCGTCGATCTTCTCGGCGACGAGCTTCTGACGGACTTCCTTCTTGTAGGGCGAATGATTCGCGCGGATGAAGCAGCCCTTGCCCGCGATGGTCTCGATCACGCCCTGGCTCTCGAGCTCGGCGTAGGCCTTCGCGACCGTGTTGCGATTGACGCGCAGCTCTTCCGCCAGCGGCCGGATCGACGGCAGCGGGTCGCCCGCGTGCAGGGCGCCAGACGCCGCGGCCGCCTTCACCTGGTCCACGACCTGGAGGTAGACCGGGACGCCGGACTTGAAATTGACTAACAGGCGCATGTAACTGTCCTATGACAGTATGACAGTGACCGGTGTCTGTCAAGCACTTGAGGTCCCGACTTCAGGAGCACTTGAGGTCCGGGACTTCACAAGCACTTGAGGTCCTGGACTTCAAGTGCACTTGAGGTCCGGACCTCTGCGCGGAACGAAAAAAGGGCCGCAGGGCGATGCCCTGCGGCCCACGGTTTCGTTCCGCTTCGACTGTCTAGCTTTGCTTCGCGATGATCAGCGCCTTGATCTTGTTGTAGGTCGCCGTCGGCAGGATGTGCTTGCTCGTGAGCTCGGTCTTGTTCTTGTACGGCCGGCCCGCGATGATCTTCGCCGCGTACGCGTCAGCGACGCCCGGCAGCGTCATCAGCTGTTCCTTGGTTGCCGAGTTGATGTCCATCAGCGCCGCCGCGGGAGCCGGCGTCGTCTGCGGGTGCGTCGCCGTCGTGGTCGTCGGCTTCTTGGGCGGTGTGGTCTGGGTCGCCTGGGCGGCCTGCGCGTGCAGGACGCCAATCGCCACGCTCAGGATGACCGCGGCGCCGAGAAGACTCTGCGTGAATCGTTTCATGAAGACCTCCAAAATCGCCGGACAAAAGGTCCGCGCGAGTTCTTTGCCAATAAAAGAACCAGTCCTAAGGATCGCCCGGAGCGAGGCGACCCGCTATGCTCACCTGGAGTACTTTAGCGCCTCGGCGTGCGACTTTCGATCAATTTCGTCGTACTATCGATACCCATGCGATACGCCAGCCGGGCGGTCGCGGCGGCCACGGTGCTCGTGGCTTCGCTCCTGCTCCCTGCGATCACCGCCGCTCAGACCACCAAGCCTCAAACGACTCCCAAGCCGACCCCCAAGACGACAGCGCCGGCGCCTCAGGGCGGCGGCCAGCCCGGACTGTCGACCGACGTGGTGGCCCAGAAGTGGACGGGCGACCTCGACGGGATGGTCAAGCGCCGCCGGATCCGCGCGGGCGTCGTCTACAACCGTACCCACTACTTCGTCGACAAGGGCGTGCAGCGCGGCATCGCCTACGAGTCGCTGAAGCTGTTCGAAGACGACATCAACAAGAAGTTCAAGACGGGCAACCTCAAGGTCCACGTGGTCTTCGTGCCGCTTTCGCGCGAGGAGTTGCTGCCCGCGCTCCAGGACGGCCGCGTTGACATCGTCGCCGCGATGCTGACCGTCACGCCCGAGCGGCAGAAGCTCGTCGACTTTTCGGATCCGACCCGAACAGGCGTCAACGAAGTCGTCGTCACCGGCCCGGGCGCCCCGGCCCTGGCGACCGTCGACGATCTCTCGGGAAAGGAAGTATTCGTTCGCCAGTCGAGCTCGTACTTCCAGAGCCTGACGGCCCTCAACGACAAGTTGAAGACGGCCGGCAAACCGCTCGTCGTGCTCAAGCCCGCGCCCGAAACGTTCGAGGACGACGACATCCTCGAGATGGTGAACGCCGGTCTCGTGAAGTTTGCGGTCGTCGACGACTACATGGCGACGTTCTGGAAGCAGGTCTTCACCGCCGTGACCGTGCGCAACGATCTCGCGCTGCGCACGGGCGGCAGCATCGCCGTGGCGATGCGGAAGAACAGTCCGCAACTCATGGCGGAAGCCAATGCCTGGATCAAACGAAATGGGCCCAAGAGCCTGTTTGGAAACACGATACTGAACCGGTATCTGGTCAGCACGAAGTTCGTGAAGAACGCCACGGCCGACGCCGATCGGGCGCGGTTCGAGACGATGGTCGACCTCTTCAAGAAATACTCCGCGCAGTACAACCTCGACTGGCTGCTGATGGCGGCGCAGGGCTACCAGGAGTCGCAGCTCAAGCAGGAGGCCAAGAGCCAGGTCGGCGCGGTCGGCGTGATGCAGGTGCTGCCGTCGACGGGCGCGGACATGAAGGTCGGCGACGTTCACCAGCTCGATCCGAACATCCACGCCGGCGTGAAGTACATCCGGTTCATGGAGGACACGTACTTCAAGAACGACCCGATGGACGACCTCAACAAGGGGCTGATGGCGTTCGCGTCGTACAACGCCGGGCCGGGCCGGATCCGGACGCTTCGGAAGGAAGCGGCGGCGAAGGGATTGAACCCGAACGTGTGGTTCAACAACGTCGAGCAGGTCGTCTCCGCGAAGATCGGGCGGGAGACAGTGACCTACGTCAGCAACATCTACAAGTACTACATCGCGTACAAGCTGAGCCTGGAACTGCTCGAGAAGAAGAAAACGGGCCAGAACTGAACGAGGCCCAGTGGTACTGTGATTGCAGCGGCCAATGGTGCCGCGCCTGCGGGAGCAGACTCCCGTGTCTACATCTTCACGTCGTCTCGTCGTTGCGCTGAGCACCGTGATCGCGCTGGCCGCCGGGCCGAGGCCCGCCCAGGCGCAGTGGGGGCACGCCCACATCGGCATCAGCGTCGGATTCGGCTACGGCTGGTACAGTCCCTGGTATCCGTACTGGGGCGCGTGGGGCGGGTACGGCTGGGGGCCGTACGGCTTCGGCGTCGGCTTCTACGGCTATCCGTTCTACTACCCGTACTACTCGTACGGCTATCCGATTGACACGTCGGGCTCGGTCCGGCTCGAGGTCAAACCGCGCGACGCGGATGTTTACGTCGACGGGTATCTCGCGGGTAAGGTGGACAACTTCGACGGCGTGTTCCAGCGTCTTCGCGTCGAGCCCGGCGGCCACGAGCTCGTCGTCTACAAGGACGGCTTCCATTCGGTGCAGCAGCACCTCTACCTCGCGCCGACGTCCGATCAGCACGTGAAGTTCGTCATGCAGCCGCTCGGCCCGGGTGACGTGCAGGATCCGCGTCCGGTACCGATTCCGCGTGAGGAGCTTCCGCAGCAGGATCAGCCGGAGCGTCCGCGTTACGGCCGCGGCGGTCCGCCGCCGATGCGAGGCGGCGATCCGCAGCAGATGCCGCCGCGCGACCGCACGGCGCCACCGCCTCCTGATACGCAGATCGAGGCCCGGCCGGAGATGGCGGATCCGCGGAGCTTCGGCTCAGTCGCGCTCGTCATTCAGCCCGCGGACGCGGACATCATCATCGACGGGCAGAAATGGTCCGTGCTTGCGGGCCAGGCACGCGTGGTGATTCAGCTGCCCGAGGGCAAGCACCACATCGAGATTCAAAAGGACGGCTACGCGAAGTACGTCGAGGACATCGGGATCATGCGGGGACGAACCATGTCGCTCAACGTGAGTCTGGTCAAGGGCTAGATCGGGTTCGGCGGGTTCGACAAGTTCGACGAGGTTCCGCGGGTTCAGCGTCAGCTGTCTGGAACCCGTGGAACTCGTCGAACCCTGTCGAACTGGTCGAACCCGTACCTACCGACACGAAGGAATCTTGAAGGCTCCGATTTTTGACGAATAGCTCGCCGCGTCTTTCTTGACGTAGTCCCCGACGTACCAGAACGTGCAGTCATCGGACGGGTCCATCGCGAGCGTCGTGTAGTCCTCCCAGCGCATCGCTGTTTGAATGCCTTCGCCTTCGACCAGGACTGTTTCCTTGAGCGTGAGCTGGCCCTTCGGATCGGCGGCGAGGCGCGCGGCGAAGCGTTGTCCCGCGAACGTCTGCGGCCCGCCGAACGAGTAGCCGATGCCGATGTTGCCGTCCTTGTCCATGCCGGCGCTCGCCATCCAGCGGTAGTTGCCCTCGGGCGCGTAGGTGCCCTGCTGATACAGCGTCACCGCGCGTTTGGCGTCGATCCGGAACTCGTACCAGCGCACGCCGCCGCCCGCGGCCTCGGTGTTGACCGAGTGCACGGCGACGATCGACTCGCGATTGCCAATCCGGCGATAGACGAGCCGCTGCATGATCTTGTCGCCCTGCGCGTCGAGCCGGCGATCCGTGCCGAGCTGCGGCACGCAGTTGGTGAGCTGGCCGTTGCAGAGGTAGTGATACGGCGCGACGGGAATCTTCGTCGCCTCGCTGACCTTCGTGTTCTCGGGATGCGCCCAATCGACGTGGAAGTTCCACATCATGATCACGTCGTCCTGATAGATCTCGTCGAGCTGGCGGCCGCCGCCGGCGATCATCACGTTCGGCGCGCCCGGTGGCGGCAGCGCCTTGCCGTCGATGTCGGCGTTGTTGAGGAAGTTGACGTTCTCGATGATGACGCACTGTTCGGTCGCGGGCTCGCCCTTCAGCATCTTGGCGCGGTCGGCAACGCACGCGTGCTTCTGTGTCGCAACCGTTTCAGAAATCCGGTTGTCGCCCGTGCTCGACGGCGTGTAGTAGCCGTCCGGCCAGATCGCCGGCCGCGGATAGTCGGGGAAGAGCGGCCGCAGGAACTCGTAGCGATAGTACGAGCCCATCGGATCCGATGACGTGCTGATCGCGTAGCACATCGAGTACTGACCCTGCGGACCTTCGGGCTGACCGCGGCGTCCCTGGCCCGGCGCTCCGGCGCCGCGCGAGGGCGGTTGGCCCGGCGCACCCGGCGCG